>JAUYSD010000234.1 GCA_030696505.1 Sulfuritalea sp.
AATCAAATCCGCCGCTCTTGATCTTGTGCAAGGCGACCGCGCCGTCCTCGGCTTCGTCTGCAGTGGTGAAGCCGAGTTCCTTCAGCAGGTTGCGCACGATGCGGCGCATGGTCGAGAAGTCGTCGACCACGAGAAACTTCAGCTTGGCTTTTTCAATCGTCATAACAGGCTTTCTCCTCAGTGCGTTGCGTGCTTCTGCAGTTGCGAGCGCAATGTGTGCGACAGGGCTTCAGCATCGAATTTGGCCACGTAGGCGTCGACACCGACGCTCTTGCCCATGGCATGGTTGGCTTCGGACGACAGCGACGAGTGCATGACGACTGGAATTCCGTCAAAGCGCCGGTCCGATTTTATGTTGCGCGTCAGGACGTAGCCGTCCATCTCCGGCATCTCGGCATCCACCAGAATCAGGTCCAGTTCGTCGCGCACCTCGTGTCCTGCCTGCTGGGCGTGCGCCGCCATGCCCGACAGGCGGGTCCAGGCCTCCATGCCGTTGTGCGCATATTTGTGCTTGACCGCGAGCTTGTCGAGGACCTCGGCGATCTTCCTGCGCGCGACCACGGAGTCGTCGACGAAAAACACGTTCAGGCCTTCGCCGCCTTCCATCGGATCGATCTGGCCGACCACGCTGTCGCCAAAAGTGTTGGACATGATCTGTTCGACGTCGAGTATCGACACCAAGCGCCCGTCCGGCAGCTCGGTGATCGCCGAGATATAGGCGTGGGCGCTGCCGCTGGCGGCGTCGGGTGCGCGCACCTTCTCCCAATCGACGCGGATGATGCGATCGACATCGTGCACCAGGAAGCCGAGGTTGCGCTTGCTGTACTCGGCCACCATCATCGACGCCCCGCGTCCGGGTGGGGCATCCTTGAGCTGCATGACCGTGGCCAGCGAAAGCACCGGGATGACATTGCCGCGCAGGCTGATCAATCCCTCGACGCCGTGCGGCATGTTCGGCGTGCGCGTGATGTCGGGCGTATCGCCGACTTCGCGGACCTTGAACACGTTGATGCCGAACAGCTCATGGGTGCCGAGCGAGAACAGCAGGATCTCCATCCGGTTGGAACCGGCCAGCTTGGTACGGGCATCGACGCTGTCAAGCAGGGACTGCGCAGGCGCCGCGGTGGCCCGCGCCAGGGTAACCAGGGCCGAACCCGATTCGGACGGTGGCGGGGCATCCTTGCCCAGCAGCAGGCGGGTGAGGGACTCAGAGAGGCGGTGTGGTTCGAATTTCGGAACATACTCGTCCACGCCGACCGCAAGACCGAGGTGCCGGTTGGAGATCGACGACAGCGACGAATGCATCAGCACCGGGACCCCGTTGAAGCGCGGATCCGACTTGATGTTGCGGGTCAGCAGATAGCCGTCCATCTCGGGCATTTCGATGTCGGTCAGGATCACTTGCAGCATGTCCCTGACCAGCCGGCCGGATCGCTCGGCGTGATCGGCGATGCGGCGCAGCTCGTCCCAGGCCGCCCTGCCGTTAACCGCGCTGATGCCTTGCACGCCCATGGCTTCGAGGGTGCGCTGGATCTGCCCGCGCGCGATCGAGGAATCGTCGGCGTACAGCACAGTCAGGCCCTCGCGTCCCAGCACGGAAATGTTCTCGAACAGCATGCTGTCGTCGGGTTTCACCGTCTCCGCCAGAATCCGCTCGACGTCGAGCAGCATGACCAGACGGCTATCCGGCAGTTCGGTGACGGCGGTCACCAGGCCACCCAGCTGGCTGGTCAGCATTTCCGGCGGCACGCGCATCTGGGCCCAGTCGAGGCGCAGGATGGTATCCACCGATTCGACCAGGAAACCCTGGGTGTGGCCGTTGTACTCGGTGACGATCATGATCTCGCGCGGCGTTTCGGCCGAGATGCCGACATAGTCGCTCAGGTCGACCACGGGAACCAGCGCGCCGCGCAGGCTGACCATGCCCCTGACGGCGGGCGACATCTCCGGGGCGCTGGTGATCGACGGCGTGCGTATGACTTCGCGCACCTTGAAGACATTGATGCCGAAGGTCTCGTGCCGCCCGCTGCGGGCGTCCGGACCGAGCGAGAACAGCAGGATTTCCAGCTTGTTGGTCCCTGCCAGGCGCGTGCGCGCATCGATGCTTTTCAGGAGATCAGACATGTTCGTACCTTTCAGTGGTGCGGATGCAGGGCTGGCTATTCAATTCATTCATGGGCAGGCCGTCGGCGCGGGGCGGTATTTTCTCATTCCGTGCGGTAACCCACGCGTACGCCGCCCCAATGCCGGCCCTGAACATACACCGGGGCCGACATGTCATGCATTATCTCGCCAGTATCGCGGCGGTAGGTCTGCAACAGAAAGGGTAGTTCGTGGTCGCCGCAGCGCTTGCCGACCGGATCGTCGAAAATGCGCTTGGTGCGGTTGCCGATCATATCGACTTTGTCGTCGCCGGTAAGCGGCTGGCAGAAGCGCGTATTGTGCGTCGGCACGTAACCGCGCCGGTCGCAGGCAATCGCGTAGGTCAGTTCCTTCATCTGTTGCAGCGGCGGTTCCTGCAGTGCGGGCAACAACCGGTCGCAGAAGGCGTCGCTCTTGGTATGGAACTTCTGCGGGCGGGTATTCGGCATCGGTTCGTAGTTGGTGTCGAACAGATCGTCAAGCGATATCTGGCCGCGCCTGACGGCTTCCTCGAAGGCCTGGCCGACAGCCTTGGCCAGGCCCTGCACCTGGGTCGGCATGCGCTCGTGCACTCTCATCGCGACTTCTCCCGCGGTGCCGAGCTTGAAAATCTTTCCGGCTTCCTGCAGGTTGGCTGCCAGGTAGGTGAGCTGCGTCGACTCGGTGAGGTTGCTCCGCGCATTGCCGGCATTGCGCTCGGCCAGTTCGATGATGCGGTTGACGTTGCCGGCGATGGCCTCTGCCTGGCGGCTTTGCTGGTTCATGGCGCTGGCGATGGCGGAAACATTGTCCAGCGTGTCCTGCGCCCCGTGATTGATCGATTCGAGCGCTTCGGCGGCTTTCTGCGCCAGTTGCGCGCCGTTCTTGGCCTGCAGCGAGCCGGCCTTGATGGTGGTGATCGCGCTGTTGGTTTCGGACTGGATCGCGGCGATCACGCTGCTGATTTCGCCGGTTGCCGCGGTGGTTCGCTCGGCAAGCTTGCGTACCTCGTCGGCCACCACCGCAAAGCCGCGCCCCTGCTCACCAGCCCGGGCTGCCTCGATGGCTGCATTCAGCGCCAGCAGGTTGGTCTGGTCGGCAATCTCATGGATCACCTTGACGATGCCGGATATTTCACTGGAGCGTTCGCCCAGCGCTGCGATGACTTTGGCAGACTGTTCGACCGATTGCGCAATGCGCCCGATTTCGCTCGACGCGTCGAGCACGATCGCCGCGCCGCGGGACGAGTCGGCACGCGCCAGTTGCGCAATGCGAGCCGCATCCTCGGCGCGAGCCGCCGCCTGATTGACTCCCTGTACCACGTCGGCCACGCCTGCCGCAGCTTCCCGGGCCACTTCGATCTGTTGTTCGGAGCCTTCGGCAATTTCCCGTGCCTCGACATTCAGACGGGTCGCCGCCTGTGCCACCTGGGTCGAGGCGAACAGTATGCGGGTGATGATGCCCTGCAGCGTCGCCATCAAACCGTTGTAGGCGCCGGCCGTGGCGGTGATCACCGAATTCGGCGGAACATCGATGCGACGCGCCAGATCGCCGTCGTTGCGCGTCTGGGCAATCACCTGCCGCAGATGGTCGATTGGCCCGGAGAGGTCGCGCTGGAAGTAGATCGCGGGCAGGACCGCCACCGTCACGCCGAGAGCGACCAGGATCAGGATCACATCCATCCCGAGCTTGCCATCGGCATAGGTGACGATGCCGGCGCCGCCGACGGCGATCAGCAGACCAGCCGCTATATGGATCAGCGGAATGCGGGTTTTCGCACTAAACATTTGATGTGTCCTCATGATTGCTGCATTGTCGAGTGGTCGAGAGATTTACCGGGTACATGTCGGTCGGTTCAGGCACGCAAGGCATTGGTCAGGGAGTCTACTTCGATTGCGGATTCTTCAAGGATGCTGCTCAGGGTTCGGTCGTCGAGCATGACGTCGATACTGGCTACGGTACCTTCACTGCCTGTGCCGGCAAGCTGGGAAAGCGGCGATTCGAGCGGGGCCAGCTGGTCGGCCAGGAGCAGGGTGTCGGCCAGGGACTGCGGTGGCAGCGCCAGGTAGCCCTGCCACATTCCCTCGATTCCTTCCAGCACCGCGTCGGGGGCTCCAAGATGTTTCAATACCGCCCGTCCGACCAGCGCCGCGCCGCCATCGTCCCAGGCCAGCAGACTGCCATGCTCCGCCTCAAGCAGGCCGGGATAGTTTCCGGCGCGGGCGATCAGGTAGAAGCCGCCCACTTCATGGATTATGCCGGCAAAAAATGCCATGTCCGGATCGACGTGGGTAAAGCGGCGCGCGATGACCTCGGCCAGCGCCGCAACGTGCGCCGTATGCTCCCATAAGCGCACGGCCATCCGGCGATACCCGGGAGTGCCCGCCATGCCTTCCATCTGGCGCACCACCACGGCAGCGGCCAGCACGCGCAAGGTGTTGAATCCTATCCGCGCCACTGCGCTCTTGACATCCGCAATGGTTCGCCCGGCGCGGTTATAGATCACCGAGTTGGCTACGGCCACGACGCGCGCGGCCAGCAGCGGATCGGCCTGGACCAGCCTGGCGAGCTGATCGACGGAGCAGTCCGGGTCGTCGAGAGTCCGCTGCAGTTTCAGGGCGATTTCGGTCGTGGTCGGGAAGATCATTTCGTCCCGGCTCGCCGCATCTGCGATCTGCTCCAGTATCGCCGCCACGTCCATGGCCGACCCTTGTGCCGGAGCCTGGTGAAGCAACTGGGATCGAGGCTGGTCTGGATTCATGGCGGGAGTCAAAACAGTTCGATCTTTTTTTCGGCGCCCGGGCGTAGCGGGCGGGCCAGCGATTGCTCGTAATCCCGCTCTGCCTTGACCACTTCATGCACGCCGGGCTGGCTGATGGGGAGGCGGCGACAGAAGGCATCCCCGCCATCGGGCGTGAACAGCACCTTGCGCGACCAGGCACCACCGAAATCCTGCGCCGCAAGAGGGATACCTTCTCGTTCCAGCCATTCCTTGGCGAATTCCGAGTTGCGCTGGCCGATGGCCATCAGGATCGAGGTGACGATGGTGCCGCCGCCAAAGGCCTTGGCGATGATGCGCTGCTTGGCGGCACCCTTGTTGAGCATGGTATTGAGCAGCACTTCCATCGAATAGTCGCCGGCCATTATCACATCGGTGTCATCGCTGGCCGAGGTGATGCGGCTGGGCAGGAGGAAATGGTTCATGCCGGCCAGCCGCAGTTTTGGATCGTAGAGGCAGACCGCGACGCAGGAACCCAGCAATGTGGCGATCGGCCGTTCGGTCTCGACCGCCCAGCCGCCCGGGTTGATGCTCCGCGCGCGACGCTCGAGGTCCTTCGGATCATGGTTGGTGGGCGGCATGGTCGGGCGCGGCGCGATCCGGTATCAGCCGTAGGCGATGATTTCGGCGGAAATGCGGTCGAGCGGCACGATCCGATCCACGCCGCCGTGACGGATTGCCTCCCGCGGCATGCCGAACACGACGCAGCTCGATTCATCCTCGGCGATCGTCAGCGCCCCGGCATCGTGCATTTCCTTCATGCCGCGCGCGCCATCGTCGCCCATGCCGGTCATGATCACTCCGAGTGCGTTGCGTCCGGCGACTTGCGCGACGGAACGGAATAGCACATCGACCGAGGGTTTGTGGCGATTCACCGGCGGGCCGTCCGCCACTTCGACGTAATATCGGGCGCCACTGCGCCGCAGCATCATGTGGCGGCCGCCGGGCGCGATCAGGGCCCGGCCGGGCGCGACGCGGTCGCCATTCTGCGCCTCGCGTACTTCGAGTGCGCAGAGGCTGTTGAGGCGCTCGGCGAACATCGCGGTGAATCTTTCCGGCATATGCTGGACGATGAGTATGCCGCTGCCGACGTTGGGCAATTTGCTCAGCACGGCTTCCAGCGCCTGGGTGCCGCCGGTCGAGGTGCCGATGGCGACCACCCGGTCGGTGGTGCTGGTCATGGCGCGCGCGCTTGCCGCCTGAGCGGCCCGCACCGCATCGGCGGCGAGTCCCGGGGCAAGCGCGGAAGGCCGCGTCGTACCGCCGCCGAGGTGGCTCAGGTTGGCGCGCGCCGCGGCGCGCACGGCGGCAACGAGATCGTTGCCGGCATCCTGCAGGAATTGTTTTACCCCCAACTTCGGCTTGGCGATGATTGCCAGCGCGCCCGCGGCGAGTGCCTCGATGGTCGCGCCGGCCCGCTGCTCGGCGAGCGACGAACAGACTATGGTCGGGGTCGGGCGCTCGCTCATGATCTTGCGCAGGAAGGTCAGCCCGTCCATGCGCGGCATCTCGATGTCGATCACCAGTACGTCGGGCCACTGCAGCTTCATCTTGTCCAGCGCATACAACGGATCGGCGGCAACGCCGATCACTTCGATATCCGACTCGCGTTCGAGGGTTTCGCGATTGACCTGGCGCACCACGGCCGAATCGTCGACGATCATGACCTTGATCCTGGTGGCCATACGCTAGGACGGCAACCGGTAGATGGTGGGCTGGACGGCGTGCAGGGTGTCGCTCAGCCCATGCAGGCTTTCCGCATGGCCGACAATGAAATAGCCGCCGGGAAGCAGTTGTTCGACCAGACGCGCCACCACCTGGCGCTTGGTCTCCGCGTCGAAATAGATCATCACGTTGCGCAGGAAGATCACATGGAACTTGCCCAGCGCGGGCAGCGTCCGGTTCAGATTCACCTGCAGAAAGCGCGTGTGACGCTTGATCTCCGGGGCGATCATGAATCCGCCTTCCTGGCTGCGTACGCCCTTCAGGCAGTACTTGCGCAAATAGCTCTCGGGCAGGCCGCGAGTGCGCTCCAGTAAGTAGTGGCCGCGCTCTGCGGTGCCCAAAACGGTCGTGGAGATATCCGAGCCGGTGACGCTCCAGGGTGCGTCGACTCCGAAGGCTTCAGCCAGGACAAAGGCTATGGTGTAGATCTCCTCGCCCGTGGATGATGCGGCGCTCCACACCTTGAAGGGACTGGACGGCGGGTGGTCGGCGGCAATGGTCTTGGCCAGGAATTGAAAGTGCGCTTCCTCGCGGAAAAAATAGGTCTCGTTGGTGGTGAGCAGATCGACCATGGTCTGCAACTCCTCCGCTGCGTTACCGCTGGCGACGAGCCGGTAATACTCGGCGAAGGAAGAGAGCTTCAATTCCCTCAAGCGCCGACCGAGGCGGCCCACCAGCAGCACCTTTTTTGTATCCGCCAAGCTGATCCCGGCGATCTTGTAGATCAGCTTCTGAAACTGCGCGAACTCCGCATTGCTGATGTCTGAATTGTCGTTGGCAGCCATGAGGGTCGATCGAAGCGTCAGGTCACTGAAGTTTTTGACAGTTTCGCCACCCACTACTGGCGCAAACGCAGCTAAAATCCGGCTTCAATAAATTATCGAAGCCGAATCCTTTCGACTATGTTCTCAAAGGGGCCGCGACTTGTGCATCCGGAAATTACGCTACAAACTGCGGTATCTACGTAGGTTTAGCCGATAGCGCGTCATGTGCGGGGATTCCTGTCTGCCGAAACGCAAAAGAGGTCTGGCTTTTTGATGCAATCCAAGAAATCTGATCGGCCGGTGCCGAGTGTCTATCTGATCGACGACGACCCGGTAATCACCTTTCTTCTGGTTGATCTGGTCGAGTCGGTGGGCTTGCCGTACGCGGTGTTCAACGACGCGTACAGCTTTCTGCAGCAGGATCTTTCCACCCTGGCCGGCTGCATCGTGACCGACGTGCGTATGCCGGGCATGAGCGGGCTCGAATTGCAGGACGAACTGCGGCATCAGGGGATCGACCTGCCGATCATCTTCATATCGAGTTATGCCGAGGTGCCTTCGGTGGTACGCGCCATGCGCGGTGGCGCTCTGGACTTCTTTCAGAAGCCGTTTTCCACCCAGCGAGTCCTCGATCGCATTCAGGACGGCCTGCGTATCGACAAGGCGCGCGCCGAAATCCAGGCTCGCAGCCGGGAAATCGGCGAGCGCATGGCGCTCCTGACGCCGCGTGAACGCGAGGTTCTGGAAGGTGTCTTCGAGGGCAAGCTGACCAAGACCATCGCCCATGAACTGGGCATCAGCCAGCGTACTGCCGAAACCTATCGGCACCTGATCATGCAGAAGCTGCAGGCCGGGTCGATCGCGGAACTGGTGCGCCTGACCATGGAGTTCATGCCTGGCAAGAGCTAGCGCTGCGCTTGCGAGAGGCGTTGATGGGCGGACGTAGGGCGGGATTTCAGTCCGCCATCCACGCCTGGCCGACTGAAGTCGGCCCTACACCGCCATCCACCCCGGCCGGCTGAAGCCGACCCTACCGCGACAGGCTATTGCCTGCGAAATTCACGCAGCGTCGCGGCGGCGGACTCGTAATCGAAAGTCTCGATCCGGGCCTGCAGCATTTGCGCCGTTTCGCCCAGGGTCACGGCGAGGAGTTCGGCTTCTTCCTTGACCAGATAGCTGGCCGCCAGGTCGCCTTGTTCGAGAAGCGCTTCCAGATGATCGAGTACCTCGACCGAGCGATTCGGTGCCGCGACGACATCCGAGTGGTCGACGAAAGCGCTCTGCTCGCGGCGGATGCCGCCGATGAACTGGGTCAGGTGCTCGGCCAGGGCTGCGCATGCTTGCCGCGTTTCATCGGCCGTGGGGTCTCGGTCGAGGGCGGTGAGGGCCGCCGTGGCTGCGTCGGACACCGATACGGCACCGAGCATGCCGGTCGATCCGCGCAGGGCGTAGGCGATCGGTTCTATGGGCGAGAGGTCCCTGGCGGCGAGCAGCTTGCGGATCTGGTCGGCATGCTGGTTGTAGCCGTCGGCGAACAGGCTCAGCAGTCTTGCGTATTTGTTTACATTGCCACGCATCGTTGCCAGTCCGCGATCGATATCGAGTCCTGGAATAGCGGCAAGGCGCCGCCGTTGCGGATTGTCGCCACCTGGCGAGGTCGCGGCCGGCGTCGGCGCGGGCTTGACCTCGCTCGCCGGGGCAGGGAGCCACTTGAGCAGCGTGCTGTAGAACTGCTGCGGATCTACCGGCTTGGCAATAAAGTCGTTCATTCCAGCCTCCTTACAGGCGTTGCGGTCTTCGTCAAAGGCATTTGCGGTCATGGCCACGATGGGTATCTGCGCGCCGCCCGGCCTGCAGCGAATCTCGCGGCAGGCGTCGAGGCCGTTCATTTGCGGCATCTGAATGTCCATCAGGATCAGGTCGTAGGCGATGTTGGCAGTCTTGACCACGGCCTCAATGCCGGTTTTCGCGGAATCGGCGACCAGTCCGGCGGCGTGGATCAGTTCGAGTGCCACGTTGCGGTTGATTTCGTTGTCTTCCACCAGCAGCAGCCTCGCGCCGCCGTGGTGCCGCTGCAGGTCGGCTTCGACGCCGCTATTCGACGCGTCACCGATCGGCGCGGTCGGCACGATGCCATGGCCATGCTTGAGGCGAGCCGTGAACCAGAAGGTGCTGCCGCGTCCGACTTCGCTTTTGACCCCCGCATCGCCGTCCATCATGCAGGCCAGCCGACGGCTGATGGCCAGACCCAGTCCGGTTCCGCCATAGTTGCGCGTGGTCGAGGTGTCGGCCTGGACGAAAGGCTGGAACAGGCTGGGCAGATTCTCGGCGGGGATGCCGATGCCGGTATCTTCGACTTCGAAGCGGATTCCGACATCGTCGCCGTTGTCCTCCAGCAGAATCGCGCGCAGGACGATGGTGCCCCGCTTGGTGAACTTGACCGCATTCCCGGCGTAGTTGAGCAGTGCCTGGCGCAACCGGGTCGGGTCGCCGCGCAGCCAGTGCGGCACGCCCTCGCATTCGAGGCTGATCTGAATATTCTTGACGCGGGCCTGCTCGGCGATCAGGGAGCGCGTGTGATCGAGAATCGCCGAAAGCGAAAAATCAGTCTGCTCCAGCGCCAGCTTGCCAGCCTCGATCTTTGACAGGTCGAGGATGTCGTTGGTGATCGACAGAAGATGTTCGGCCGCATCGGCGATCTTGGACAGCTTGTCCGACTGCTCCGGCGTGGGCTGGGTGCGGCGCAGAATATAGGTCAGGCCGACGATCGCATTCATCGGCGTGCGTATTTCGTGGCTCATGTTGGCGAGGAAGGCGCTTTTCGCCACATTGGCTGCTTCGGCGCGTTCGCGCTGTTCCTCGAGCTGCACGGTTCGACTCGTCACCAGTTCTTCCAGATGGTGGCGGTGCTGGTCCAGTTCGCGGCCGACGCGGCGCTTTTCGGTGATGTCTTCCTTGACCGCGACATAGTGGGTGATGGCGCCGTCGCGTTGATGGATCGGCGTGACGATGGCGAATTCGACGTACTCGCTGCCATCCTTGCGGCGGTTGAAGAAGTCGCCTTTCCACGGCTTGCCCTGGCTCAGTTGCTGCCACATCGCGGCATAGGTTTCGGGCCGGGTCTGTCCCGACTGGAGCATCCGCGGGTTCTTGCCGATGACCTCGTCCAGGCTGTAGCCGGTGGTGCGGACGAAGGCGTCGTTGACATACTCGATCTGGGCCTTGACATTGGTGATGACGATGCTTTCCGGGCTCTGCTCGACGGCCAGCGACAGCTTGACCAGCAGTTCGTCGCGCTGCTTGCGTTCGGTGACGTCCATCATGATGCCGCGCAACCAGCGCGGCACGCCGTTCTCGGCGACCACCGTGACGATGTCGTGGAGCCAGACGATGCGCCCGTCCTGGGCGATGAAGCGGTACTCAAAGTCATGTGGTTCGAGCCGGGCGGTGCGGGCCGCGCAGTACTCCGGCGCCCAGGCGCGGTCTTCGGGATGCATGTGCTCGACCCAGAAGCCGGGACGCGACCAGTCATCGGCAGGGTAGCCCAGCAGGCGCTCGGCCTTCTTGCTGACGAAGCTGAACAGGAGGGTGGTGGCGTCGGCTTCCCAGACGATGCCGTCGGTGGTGTCGACCAGGTCGCGAAAGCGCTGTTGCGAGGCCTTCAGCGACAGCTCGGCCTCTTTGCGACCGGTGATGTCGCGGATATAGGCGGTGAACAGATAGCTGCCTTCGTGCTGCATCGCGCCGACCGCCATCTCGATGGGAATTTCCGTGCCGTCGGCACGCAGGCCGGTCAGTTCCAGACGCTTGCCGGGGGCCTTGGCGCTACCGGTTTCGACGAAAGCGGCGAGGCTCGCGCGGTGCTGCTGGCGTTTTTCGGGCGGCACGATGAGTTCGGCGAAATCGCGGCCGACTGCGTGTTCCGCCGGATGGCCGAACAAGGCTTCGGCGTTTGGGTTCCAGACGATCACTTGGCCTTCCTGATCGACGCAGATCACCGCATCGAGGGCCGAATCGAGCAGCAATTGGGCGCGCGCGAGCGAGGCCTTGAGCGATGCTTCGGAAGCGCGCAAATCGAGTTCCATCTGTTTGCGCTCGGTGATGTCGCGGGAAATGCCGAAAATTCCGATGACCTTGCCATCCGCATCGTGCAGCGGACCGCGCGTGGCATGCAGCACTCTGGTACCGTTCGCCAAAGTACGGGTTTCCTCGGTGGTCAGGATGCGGTCTTCGTCCATCACCTGCCGACAGACGGCGTTCAGCCTGGCCGCCTCCTCGGGCGGGAACAGTTCGTTGCTATTGCGCCCCAGCACTTCCTGTGCTGTCTTGCCGATGCGGCGGCAGGCGGCACGGTTGTACATCAGATAGCGGCCTTCCGTATCCTTGACGTAAATGCAGTCGTCGGACCCGTCTACGATGGCGTCGAGGAGTTCCAGTGCGCGCAGCTTCTCGGCCTGCGCATTGCGTTCGCGTATCGCTCGCAGCAGGTGTTGGCGTTGCCTCAGCAGCACGGCTCCAGTGAACAGCATGAACAGGGCGAGCAGGCCTGCCAGGGCGATCCACAGGCTGTCGTGTGCGGCGTCGGCGAAGAATTCGGTGCGATCGATCTTGGTAATCAGGAACCAGTCGGTTCCGGCCACGGCGCGGGCAACACCCATGACCGGCACGCCGCGGTAATCCTCGCCGCCAAACAGGCGGCCCGGGACGGCGTCGCCGCGCAGCGTCTGCGCCGCCAGCAATCCCGGGGTGGCAAGCGGGGCGTTGAAGCTTGCGGCAGCAGCTGACTGCCGATGGATGTCATTCAGGTAAAACACGGAGTCGCCGACGCGACGGAACAGCAGGGTCTCGGCGCTGGCACTGCGTACCGGCCAGGCCTCCAGGGTGGGAAAGACGTAATTGGCCGGGTCGGCGCGCAGGATGACGATCGGCCCTCTTGCCTGCGTCCGACTCGGGATCGCGGCGACGAAATCGAGTCGCAATTGCCCGCCGGCGTCGCGGTAGGGCGCCAGCAGGCCCGTCCGTCCCGGAGACGCCTGCTGTTTCGCGGAGGCGAGAGCCGCGGCGTCGATCGCGTCCGTTGCTGCCGATGAACTCCAGAGCAGCTTGCCCTGCTCGTCGAGCAGGATCGCGCTGAGATAAGCCTTGCGGGAGCGGAACTGATCGAGCTGTGCAGTCAATTCCCTTTGGCTCGCCATATCGCCGCGTTCGCGCCAGCGGCGGTAATCCTCGGCGATGCTGCGGTTAGCGGCGAGGAACTCGACATCACCCTGTCGTTCCGCGAGCCAGTCGGCGACCTGTCGCGCCTTGACAATCGCGATGGTCTCCATGTGGTCGGCTTTGGCGGCGCGGTGGTGCTCGAAGCGGAAATGGATGGCCGTGCCGGTGATGGCCAGAATCACCCCGGCCGCGAGCGCCAGATGCAGGCGCGAGGAGTCCGGTACGGTCGGCAGGGAGCGCGGCCGGGCGAACTGGCGTCGCATCAGCAGGTAGAGCAGCAGCGCCGTGACGGCGACGAAAGCCCAACCCTTGAGTGTGCCGGCGACGAATTTGAGCCCCGGATCTTCCAGCAGCGTGTCGACGAACTGGTCGGAAACCAGTACCCAGAGGGCGCCGAATGTCGCATAACCGAGCACCGCCGTCAGGATGACGGTGTGACTCAGGCTACCCGGGACGTGCGTGGGTTTCATGTCGCCGCGTCGCTGTGCTGGGCGGCGATGGCGGTGAATTCGACGAAGTGGGTCAGGAACACCTCGGCCACATCGGGGTCGAACTGGCGACCGAGTTCGGCGACGATGATTTCGCGAACCTGGCCGATCGGCATGGGTTCCTTGTAGACCCGCTTCGAGATCAGCGCATCGAAGACGTCGGCGATGGTCATCAGGCGTGCCGAAATCGGGATATCGTCGCCGCACAGTCCATCGGGGTAGCCGCTGCCGTCCCAGCGTTCGTGGTGCCAGCGGGCGACTTCCTTGGCCAGGGCGAGGAACTCCACGGGCTTCGCGATGTCGTGCTCCGCCTGTTCGATGGCCTCGCTGCCGAGCAGCGAGTGGGTCTTCATGACCTCCCATTCCTCGGCGGTGAGCTTGCCCGGCTTTTGCAGGATCGAGTCGGGAATTCCGACTTTGCCAATGTCATGGAGGGGCGCCGAGGCGGCCAGCATCTTGATATAACTGTCGTCGAGCGTTTCGGCGAAGCGCGGATGATGCTGCAGCCGGGTCGCCAGCAGGCGTACATAGCCCTGGGTGCGCAGAATGTGATTGCCGGTTTCGGGGTCGCGGGTCTCGGCGAGGTGGGCCAGAGCGCGGATGCTGACGGCCTGGATCAGTTCGTTCTCTTCCATGCGCCGGGTGACTTCGGCTTCGAGCGCTGCATTCTGGTCGCGCAGCCAGTTGCCGGCGATGCGGGCCAGAAGCTGGCTGCGCACCCGGGCGAGGACGACGTCGGGCTTGATCGGCTTGGTGATGTAGTCGGCGGCGCCGTGCTGGAAACCGCGCTCCTCGTCGCGCGCGTTGTCGAGCGCGGTGAGGAAGATGATCGGAATGTCGCAGGTGACAGGATCCTTGCGCAGCGCGGCAAGCACCTGGTAGCCATCCATCTCCGGCATCATCACGTCAAGCAGGATCAGGGCCGGCTGCGGGTTCTGGGCGGCATAGCGCAGCGCGGCCCGGCCGGAAGTTGCGGCCTTGACCTGGTAACCGGCGTCGTGCAGCAGGTCGCCGAGTACGCTCAGGTTGGCCGGAACGTCATCCACAATCAGCAGCAGCGAGCCCTTGACGGCATCGGCAGAGGGGCAGGGCTGGATCAAGGGATTCTCGAATCTATCATTCATCTCCGCACCCCTTGTCATGCCTGTGGTGCCGCGCGTCGCGCCGTGTCGCCAGCGGCAACTCCCTGGCCGTCGATCTTGAAGAACTCCATCAGCGCCTGTAACTGGGCGGCCTGGCCGCCCATCTCCTCGGCGGTGGCGGCGAGCTGCTCGGAGGCCGCGGCGTTCTGCTGCGTGGCCTGGTTCAATTGCCCCATGGCGCCGTTGATCTGGCCCACGCCCTGGCTCTGTTCCTGGCTCGTCGCGGCGATCTCTTGCACCAGCTCTGAGGTGGTCTTAATCGACGGCAGCATTTGGTCGAGCAGTCGGCCCGCCTGTTCGGCCAGCGTGACGCTGGAGCCGGCCAGCTGGCCGATCTCCTGCGCCGCGATCTGGCTGCGCTCGGCCAGCTTCCTGACCTCGGCGGCGACCACGGCAAAACCCCGGCCGTGCTCGCCGGCGCGGGCTGCCTCGATCGCCGCGTTCAAGGCCAGCAGGTTGGTCTGATAGGCGATGTCGTCGATGATGCCGATCTTGGCGGCGATCGACTTCATCGCCGCGACCGTGTCCCTCACCGCCGTGCCGCCCTGCACGGCCTCGGCCGAGGATTTGGCGGCGATCTTGTCGGTCTTGCCGGCACTCTCGCTGTTCCGGTTGATCGAGGCCGCCATTACTTCGATGCTGGCACTGGTCTCCTCGACCGATGCGGCCTGCTCCGAGGATGACTGCGACAGCGACTGCGCCGTGGCCGAAACCTGGCCGGAAGCGCTCGATAGCGCGTCGGCGGCGATTTCGATTTCGGCGATGGTGTCGGCGAGCCGGGTTTGCATTGCGGTAATCGCATACAGGAGGCTGCCGGTATTCTGGCGATCGCAGCGGATTTCTTCGGAAAGATCACCATTGGCGATGCGATGCGTCACGGCTACCGCGTAGTCGGGTTCGCTGCCGATGATGCGCTGCTGGAAGCGCCGTATGACGAGGCCGAGAATCGCCAGCAGGAACAGGCCCAGCGCTCCGGCAACCAGGATGTTTTGCCACAGAAAGCTGGCCCTCGCCGCATCGGCCTTGGCCAGCGAGATTTTCATGCTGATCACGCCGAGCGTGGCGTTTTCCGGAGCGTCGTGGCATTCGAGGCAATTCTTGCCCAGATACTTCTTGAGGTTCTTGGTCGGGCGTATCACATGCAGATAAGTGCCGCTTCCATCCGCGCGCACTTCGACTAGTTCCTGACCGGATTTGATGACCTGGCTTTCCAGATCGGTCGGCTTCAGGTCGTTGCGCGGCTTGCCGATGGTCTTGGAGCTCTCGACGCCTTCCAGGGCGAGTTCGCCCGGTACCACGCGAAGCTCGCGCACCGATGCCATTTGCTTGATCTGGTCGAGCAGCAGGTGCCGCTTGTCCATGGTGTCGGTAATCATCATGGCGGTGAGTCCGGCCAGGGTCGCATCGTAAAGACTGAGCGACAAATCTTCTGCCTGGTCAATTGCCGAAGCCCGGTTTTGGCGGCTGCCCCAGGTGATGATGCCGCCCAGCAGCAGCGCCAGCATGAGGAACACCGTTGCCGTCAAGCGCAGCCAGAGAGGCATTTTGCGGAGGATTTCGATCATGGTTCCGTCACCGTAAAGTCAGTCCGTGCACAGGGTCATGCGACCCTGAAAATCTTCATCAGGTCCTGCAGTTGCGCGGCCTGGCCGCCCATCTGCTCGGCGGTGGCGGCGAGTTGCTCGGAAGCTGCGGCGTTCTGCTGCGTGGCTTGGTTCAGCTGGCCCATGGCGCCGTTGATCTGGCCCACGCCCTGGCTCTGTTCCTGGCTTGCCGCGGCGATCTCCTGCACCAGGTCGGACGTCTTCTTGATGCTGGGTACCATTTCGTCGAGCAGCCGGCCGGCCTGTTCGGCCAGGGTGACGCTGGAGCCGGCCAGCTGGCCGATCTCCTGCGCCGCGATCTGGCTGCGCTCGGCCAGCTTCCTGACTTCGGCGGCGACCACGGCAAAGCCCCGTCCGTGCTCGCCGGCGCGGGCCGCCTCGATCGCCGCGTTCAAGGCCAGCAGGTTGGTCTGATAGGCGATGTCGTCGATGATGCCGATCTTGCCGGCGATCGACTTCATCGCGTCGACCGTGTCCCTGACCGCCGTGCCGCCTGCGACGGCTTGCGCCGAGGCGCTGGCGGCGATGTTGTCGGTGATCCTGGCGTTCTCGGTGTTCTGCGTGATGCTGGCGCTCATTTGTTCGATGGAGGCCGTGCACTCCTCCACCGAGGCCGCTTGTTCGCTGGAGGACAGTGATAGCGAATGCGCCGTGGTCGAGACTTGGCCGGAGGCGCTGGAAATTGTGTCGCCGAATTTCTTGACGCCGTGGATGGTTTCCTCAAGTCGCGCCAATGTGGCGTCCAGCGAGCGAGACATATCGCCCAGTTCGTCACCGCGGCGGGAATCGACTCGCGCAGTGAGATCGCCCTCGGCAACTCGGGCCAGGGTCGCCTTCAAGTCGATCAGGGCGCGCGACAGGGATCGCACCAGAGGCAAGGTCAGCAGCAACAGGAGCACCACGCAAACGACGTAGCCCACCCGGGAGGTCGTTTCGAGCCGGGCGCCCGCTTCGGCACTGCTTCCGAAGGTAGTGGCAATGTCGGCAACCCGCATCGGAACCAGTTGTTCCAGCGGCCTGATCAATTGCTTGTTGATCTTCGGCCAGCGCTCCTGTTGCAGCGCTGTCAGCGCTTCCCTGTCATCCTTGGCATAGGCGGCATCGAGCACATCGAAAAAGGCGGGCAGCCCCGCCAGCTCCTTGCTGATCGCATCGACCAGTTTGCGCTCCTCTTCCGTCGCCGTTTCCGGCCGATAGCCGGCGAGAAATTCCTTCCAGAGCAGGGGCAGTTGCTCCCGGGTTTCCTTCAGGTGATTCCTGGCACCCAAAACCGAGGTGATATCGAGGACGACGGCGGCGGCGCGAAACCGCACTTCCTTGAGCTGGCTTTCGATCTTGCTGACGGCCAGCAGGGGCTCGACACCGCCGTGCAGCACGTCGCCGAGTGCGGCCGTGGAGCTTTGCTGGGCGTAAAAATTGATGCCGGCCAGCAGCGTCAGAAAGGCTATCGCCACGATCGTGCTGCCCATGAGCCGGGCGCGGACAGAAATATTTTTCAACATATACGGGCCCTATCGGAAGTCGAAGCCGCAGCCAGTGGATGCGCTACGGAAGTGGCTGGGCGGTTTCGATCGAACGATGCACATCGCGCTTCCTTTTGCAGATGTTCTCGCTGAAGGCAATGGCGGCTTTATCGCGACTCAGCGATACGCTTGGATTTCCGCGTCGAAGGATAATCTCAAACGGGCAGCGCCGTGTTAATCCGTGAATTACGCGGCAATTTGCGGCATCTACGTAGCTCGATGGCGCGCGAAAGCAAAGCCTTTATAGTGCGTTCTCTTGGTCGAACCCGACCGCGGTCTGCGACTGACGAGGGCTTGCCAGGCGTCAATAAACTTGATCTGGAGGTTTTAATGAAGACTATCAAGCATCTGCTGTTTTCCGTCGCTGGTTGCTGTCTCCTGGCGGCAGGAACTGCGGCCCTGGCCCAGGAAACTCCGACAACGGCCCCCGCCGGCGTCAAGATCGTCGAGGCCAAGGAGGCCGCCGATCTACAGAAACAGGGGGCTGTTCTGGTCGATACCCGCAAGGCCGCCGAATATTCCGAGGCCACGATCAAAGGCGCCATCTCCGTGCCCTACGATCCGGAAAAGAGCGCCAAGGACGCAAAGTTCGATTCCGCTCAGGACAAGTTCGACCTCGCAAAATTGACCGACAAGAACGCCAGGATAGTCCTGTTCTGCAATTCCGGAACTTGCTGGAAATCCTACAAGGCTGCCGTGGTGTTGGCCAAGAACGGATACAAGAATATCTTCTGGTATCGCAACGGTTTCCCCGACTGGAAGGCGCGCAAACTGCCGACCGAATAAACCCGGAAGCCGGTCACCAGCAAAGCATTAAAAGCGCTCGAAATCGCCGCCGGCCGCTACCACGGCCGGCGCGCGCGGGGCGCGCCGCGCGGGTGCGGCGGCCGTCGTAGCGGACGGACGCGGCGGCGCCGTGTCGCCAGCGCCAACGTTCATGCCGACATTGCGGCCGACACTCTGCGTATCGATCTTGAAGAACTCCATCAATGCCTGCAACTGCGCGGCCTGGCCACCCATCTCCTCGGCGGTGGCGGCGAGTTGCTCGGAGGCCGAAGCGTTCTGCTGCGTGGCCTGGTTCAACTGCCCCATGGCGCCGTTGATCTGGCCCACGCCCTGGCTCTGTTCCTGGCTCGCCGCGGCGATCTCCTGCACCAGATCGGAGGTCTTCTTGATGCTGGGCACCATTTCGTCGAGCAGCCGGCCTGCCTGTTCGGCCAGCGTGACGCTGGAGCTGGCCAGCTGGCCGATCTCCTGCGCCGCGACCTGGCTGCGCTCGGCCAGCTTCCTGACTTCGGCGGCGACCACGGCAAAGCCCTTGCCGTGCTCGCCGGCGCGGGCTGCCTCGATCGCCGCGTTCAGGGCCAGCAGGTTGGTCTGGTAGGCGATGTCGTCGATGATGCCGATCTTGCCGGCGATCGACTTCATCGCCGCCACCGTGTCCCTGACCGTCGTACCGCCCTGGACGGCCTCGGTCGAGGACTTGGTGGCCATGTTGTCGGTGATCCTGGCGTTCTCGGTGTTCTGTGCGATCGAGGCGGTCATCTGCTCCATGCTGGCCGTGGTTTCCTCGACCGATGCGGCCTGTTCGGAAGA
>JAUYSD010000210.1 GCA_030696505.1 Sulfuritalea sp.
CTTCGGTGTACACCACGCCGTGGTAGGACACGTCGGGTTCGTTGAGGCGCTTGAAGCGGGCCTTGTGCGTGGCCCAGGGGAACTTGCCGGAATCGACGATGACGCCGCCGATGCTGTTGCCATGGCCGCCGAGATATTTGGTCAGCGCATGCACCACGATGTCGGCACCGTGCTCGAAGGGGCGGCAGAGATAAGGCGTCGGCACGGTGTTGTCCACGATCAGCGGCACGCCGGCGTCATGGGCGATCTTCGCCAGCGCGGCGAGGTCGACCACGTTGCCCAGCGGGTTGCCGATCGATTCGCAGAACAGCGCCTTGGTGCGGCCGTCGATCAGCGGCTTGAAGCTTTCGGGATCGCGGTAGTCGGCGAAGCGCACCTCGATGCCGTATTGCGGCAGGGTGTGGGCGAACAGGTTGTAGGTGCCGCCATAGAGCGTGCCGACCGAGACGATGTTGTCGCCGGCTTCGGCGATGGTCTGGATCGCGTAGGTGATCGCCGCCATGCCCGAGGCCACGCCCAGCGCCGCGATGCCGCCTTCGAGTTCCGCCATGCGCTTTTCCAGCACGTCGGTGGTCGGGTTCATGATGCGCGTGTAGATGTTGCCGGCCACCTTGAGGTCGAACAGGTCGGCGCCGTGCTGGGTGTCGTCGAAAGCGTAGGATGTCGTCTGGTAGATCGGCACCGCGACGGCCTTGGTGGTCGGATCGGGACTGTAACCGCCATGCACGGCGATGGTTTCGATTTTCATTCTGGGTCTTCCTCGGGACGGTGGAGGGCGGCAGTATAAAGTCATAGGGTGCGGGCATGAAACGACTTCTTTTTGCATTGCTTATGACGTGTTCGCTGGCCTGGGGCCAGACCCTGGAGATCATCAGTCTCAAGCACCGCAGTGCCGAACAACTGCTGCCGCAACTGGTGCCTTTCGTCGAGCCGGGCGGCGCGCTGAGCGGCAGGAACGACCAGCTTTTCCTGCGCGCCTCGGGCCGCAACCAGGCCGAGATCAGGAAGCTTGTCGCCGCGCTCGATACGCCCTTGCGGCGGTTGATGATCACGGTGCGCCAGGGCGCGACGAGCAGCGGTGAGGCAGGCGGCGGCGGAGCGTCGGCCCGGATCGAGATTGGCGGCGACGGCGCGGACATCGGCGGCCGCGCCCGGATCTACCAGTCCGACCGCCGCAGTCGGCGCGACAGCCAGCAGCAGGTGCAGACCGTCGATGGCGGACGTGCGGCGATCCTGGTCGGCGAATCCCTGATCCTGCCCTTGCGCCAGGTGGTGATGACGCCGGCCGGCGTGGTGGTGTCGGAAAGCCTGGTGCAGCGCGACCTGGGTACCAGCTTCGTCGCCGTGCCACGTCTCAACGGCGAGCGCGTGACGCTCGAAATCAGCCCGCGCGACGACACTCCGGGCGCGCTTCCCGGTTCGGTCAATAGCCAGCGCCTGGTCACCACGGTCAGCGGCCGGCTCGGCGAATGGATCGAACTCGGCGCTGCGGCCGGCGCGCAGAGCAGCAGTTCGTCGGCGGCCACGGTTTACGGCACGCGCTCGGCGTCCCGCCAGCGGCAACTCTTGCTCAAGGTGGACGAATTGCGAGACGATGTGAGGGACGATGTGAGGAATTGAAGGCGCGCCACGGCAGGCGTCGCCTCGGGTAGACTCGAAGCACGATAACGAGGAATTCGGGAGCTTCGCTGATGGCTGAACGCAGCATTTGCCTGTCCACCCTGGCCGCGACGCCGGGCCAGCGTCTGGCGCTGGCCGTGCGCCGCGCCGACGGCGAAGTGTTGCTGCCGGCCGGCACCGAACTGGAAGTCGAGCATCTGCGGCACCTGATCCAGCGCGGCATCGACTGCATCCATGTGGCACAGGAGGAAACCCGCGACGCGGCACAGATCGAGCGCGACATCGCCGCCGCCGCGGCCCGTGTCGCCCACCTGTTCCGCGGCCCCGGCAGCACCGCCCGCGAAGAACTCGCAGAGACCGTCGCCGACTATCGGCGGCGCGCGGCGTCATGAGCGCCGCCAGCAGGGCAGTCCCATGACCGTGCGCCTGTCCCTCGAGCAGGTGCTGACGCAGGCGGCGAAACTGCCGGCGCTGCCGCAGATCGTGGCGCAGATCATCGACATGCTGGGCGACGAGGAAGCCAGCGTCGAATCCCTGAGCACGCATATCGTCAGCGATCCGGCCATCGTGGCGCGTCTGCTGGCGGCCGCCAATGCCGGCGCGCTGGGTACCGGCGGGCGCATCACCTCGGTGCGCCAGGCGATCATGCTGCTCGGCGTCGGTCGCGTGCGCGACATCACGCTCGCCACCGCCATCATCGATCGCTACAAGGCGGCGCCGCCTTTCGATGCCCATCGCCTCTGGCTGCATAGCGTCGGCGTCGCCGTCTGCGCGCAGGAAGTGGCGCGCATCGGCGGGCTGGACCCCGACATCGCCTACACCGCCGGGCTGCTGCACGACATCGGCCAACTGCTGCTGTTCGCCGTCAATCCGGCCGCCTACGGCCTGATGCTGACGCAGAAGGCCGCGCGTGACATGGACATCGTCGAGGCCGAGCGCGAGTACCTGGGGCTCGATCACGCCCATGTCGGCGGCGAGCTGGCGCGGCTGTGGAAATTGCCCGAAGCCGTCGCCGATGCGATTGCCGCGCACCACGTCTCGGACCAGAACGAGCCGGAAAGCGAGCTGGCCGATGCCGTGCATGTGGCCGAGGTACTCAGTTACGCGCTCGACCTGGGGGGCTTCGACGACGCCAGGGTGCCGAATCTGTCGGTCCTCTCCTGTGCGCGCATGGGCATCGACTGGCGCGGCTTCGCCGACCACTTCCCGCGCATCGAAGCGCGCTTCGCCACCGCCCGCATTACGCTCGGCCTGTAGTCGGCGCCGGCCGACCTCGGCCGGCCTCAGGCCTGCGTGCCGGCCTGGTCGGGCGGGGGATGCGCCAGCAGGCTCTGGCGCACGAAGTTGATGTGGCCGCGCAAGCCGTAGAACAGGTCGCCGAAGGAAGCGGGAATCACGATGCGGTTGACCGCGGTTTCGATGTGGTCGAGCTGGTGCAGCAGTTCGCCGCGCCGCGCGGCATCCACCGGCGGCTTGAAGGCCTCGCGCTCCAGTTCCAGCAGCACCTGGTACCAGCGATAGATGCGCGATTCGATGCGCCAGCGATAGATCATCGGCGCGAACTTGAGCGCCGGCAGGAGCAACAGCACGACCGGCACCAGAAAGGCCAGCACGCGCGCGATCAGGCTTGCCAGCCAGAACGGAAAGGTGCCGTAGAGGAAGCTCTTGCCCGAGGCGTAGTAGCGTGTGGCGTCGGCACTGATGCGGAAGTCGCCCTCCTGCGCCGCGGGAAATTCGCCGCGCTTGCGGAACAGGCTGGCCGAGCCATGGACCTCGCGCGCCGCTTCCAGCAGCAGATCCGACAGCGCCGGGTGCAGCGATTCGCGCGCCACCAGTTGCACCGTCGGGCCGACCAGGTACACGTCCTCGGGCGGCAGATCCTGCCCCAGGTCGAGTCCGCCGCGCGGCAGCAGCAGCTTGTTGAGCACCCGCACGCGGCGCACATAGGCATCGGTCTGGACGAAGCTGAACAGACGCACGTCGCCGTCGCGCATCAGCTTGCGCATCACGCTGCTGGCGGTCGAATCGCCCATCAGGAACACCGCATCGACACGCCCCTCGCGCAGTTCCTTGCCCGGATCCTCGAAATCGGTCTCGTCGAGCATCGTGTCGGCGCCGGGGACGATGCCGTTGGCCTTGAGCAGCCGCAGCGCCAGGGCATGCGGGCCGCTGGCGGCGGGGCCGACGTTGAGGCGCATGCCCTTGAACTGCGACAGCAGCTCGCGCTTCTCGCCGCGATAGAAGATCATCAGCGGCTGGTAGGACACGCTGCCGAGCGACATCAACTGGTCGAACTCCTTGTCGCCGGCCGCCCCGCCGAGCACGAAACCGATATCGACGCCGGACCCGGCGTCCGCCAGCCGCCGCAGGTTTTCCGTCGAGCCGTCGGAAGGCAGGATCTTCAGCGTGACGCCTTCGCGGGCGAGGATCTTCTGGTACTTCTCCGCGGTGCGCTGGAAGGTGCTGCCGGCCGGGCCGCTGCTGATCGTCAGGCTGCGCGGCGCCGCGGTGTTGAGGAACAGGAAGGCGCCGGCGCCGACGGCGAGGCAGACGATCAGGATCGAACCGACTGAAATCACCAGGCCGCGCCCGAACAGCACATTGAGGCGGGCCCAGGCCCGGGTCAGCAGGATTTTCGGCGATGTCATCGGGCGTAGCGCGGCTTCACAGGAAGTTCAAGCGGCATTCTACCTTTGGCTTTTTGATGCACCGAAGCCGCGCTCGCGACGGGTTCTGCCCGAACCGGCTCGCGCCGTATCGCCAGCGCCAACTCTTGGACGGCGGCGGCCATTCGGCCCGCACAGGATGGCGCCAGGTTTGTTGATGATGGTCAAGCTGCGATGCGGCCCGATGGTATGAAATGGATCGCTCGCAGGGTAACGCAATCCATCGACATGGGAGGCTATATGAACAAATCATACCTTTTGGTGGCGCTGGCCGGCCTGTTCGCCGTTCCGGTTCATGCCCAAAGCAATCTTTCCGCAAAGCAGTCCGAAGTCATGAACAAACTCCTGGTGACCTACGCCGCAATGGCAAAGATCGAGTTCAAGGAGCAGAAAGGACGCGGCGCCGTCTCGGACAAGCCCTTCACGGCAGAGGCCGGGCGGAACTTCTACCTCGTTCGGCGCACCTGGCAGTCGGGCGACTTCACCTGCTCCGGTTGCCATACCGAGGATCCGCGGAAGGAAGGCCGGCACATCGAAACCAAGATGCCGATCAAGCCGCTGGCGCCTTCGGCAAACCCCGAGCGTTTTACCGATGCCCGGAAAGTGGAGGCCAACTTCACCGCGCACTGCATGGACCTCCACGAACGCGATTGCCGCGCATTCGAAAAAGGCAATTTCATCAGCTACCTGATGTCGGTGAAATAGCTGTCGCGTTCGGGTCGATGGGGGACTGCAGGTCGGCCATTTCGGTCATACGACTAGCGCCGAACGAGTGGCTGGTATCCGGCAGTGAACAGACCTTGGGCTAACAGCTAGAACGCTGACAGGTCGACTGAACCGACCACGTTCCCGAGTCCGAGCCGGTTTTTTTTCGACAAACGACACAGAATCGAGTTCGAGATCGTCAAATTTCGCGCGAATACTGATACCGATCTCGACAGCGCCAAGGTTGTACTTATCGTCGCCATTGATGTCCGAAAAACCAGCGTGACGCAGGATATCCAACTCCGATTTGCCTGGGCAAGATGAACTGGCTCTTTACGGGGTCCGGGCGGGCGGGCAAACGCGCGGCGGCGATCCAGAGTCTGCTGGCTACCGACAATCCTCCAGAAACGCGTGCGAAAACAAGTTTTACCGACTTGCGCTTGTTTATTGACTGGCCAGTCTCCATCCCGCCTCCGCCATCTTCCGTGCCCGCCTGCCGGTCTCCAACGAGTTCGGGCTCGGGGCGTTTCCCGCAAGCGCACGAGCCAAGACGCCTTGCAATATTGCCGCCATGCGAAACATGTTAAATACAAGGTAATAGTCCCAATTCGCAATGCCTGTGCGACCAGTACGAGCGCAATAGGACTTAACGTAACGAAGCTCAGTGGGAATCCCTAGCGTATCCAAATCATGGCCTTTAAGGCCGCGAAACTCGTCCGGAGTAACCCGCCAAGCCATACAGTGATATGCGAAGTCCACAAGTGGGTGGCCCAACGTGGACAACTCCCAATCGAGCACTGCCAGAATTCGTGGCGCAGTAGGATGAAAAATGACATTGTCGATACGAAAATCTCCGTGCACAATACTTGTCTCTTCTGAGTCTGGCAGACGCGATGGCAGCCAACCTATAAGTTCCTCCATGGCATCTATCCGCTCCGTCTCACTGGCGCGGTACTGTTTAGTCCAGCGAGCTATCTGTCGGGCGAGGTAGTCCGCGCTGCGGCCGTAATCCAACAGCCCCACTGCAGCAGGGTCGACCGCATGCAGCGCTGCGAACGTTCGGTTTAGCTCGTCGAACAGTGCCGAGCGTTCCTCCGGTCGCATCCCGGGTAGCGAAGGGTCGTAATAAACGCGACCTTCCACATGCTCCATGAGAAAGAAAGGGGTGCCAACGACCGACGCATCTTCGCATAGCGCAAATACACGGGGAACCGGAACATCAGTGTTGGCAAGCGCTTTGATTACCCGGTACTCGCGCTCAATGGCGTGTGCAGAAGGCAGCAGATCGCCCGGCGGCTTTCGCCTAAGAACATATTGATTCACCCCCGCGGAAATTCGATACGTTGGGTTGGATTGCCCGCCGGAGAACTGTTCTACCCGAACTTCACCGGCGAGAGGAGTACTGTTATCGCGCAGATACTCAACGAGTCGCTCAGTGGCGATCGGATGGCTCATGCCCGCAGCGCCATGATTACTAGGCATGTTTGTCGCGCTCACAAGCTGCTCACTAAGTGGCCACCATCGGCACACAGGACAGCGCCGGTCATGAATGCGCCAGCATCCGAGGCCAGCAGCAGCAGTGGTCCATCCAAATCTTCTGCGCAACCGAACCGACGCTGAGGCACCCGGCTCCGTAGTTTCTCGCCCGCGTCACTCGCGAGAAAATCGCGGTTTAGTTCTGTCTCTACATAACCCGGCGCGAGCGCATTTACGCGGATCCCATCCTTTGCGAGCTCTAATGCCATAGCGCGAGTCAAGTGAATTAGTCCAGCTTTTGATGCACAGTATGGTGCGACGCCCCCTGCGACCCGCTCACCAAGAATCGACGCGACGTTCACTATGGCACCAGGAACATTCGCCGAAATCATTCGCTGGGCACCCTCCCGCGCAACACGCCATGCGCCCTTAAGATTGGTTTCCAGAACAGTGTCCCAATCCGCTTCGGTATGTTCAAGCAGCTTGGCAGTCAGTGCTACGCCCGCGTTATTTACGATAATGTCGGGGACGCCGAACATTTCAATTACGTCGAAGCAATTCGTTACGCTAGTAGGATTGGTTACATCCAAGGCAACTGCATAGGCCCGCCCACCAGCTTGCTCGATTTCAGCAACTGTTTCCAAAAGCTGCGAGTCCCTGCGTGCCGCAACGGCCACGATCGCACCAGCCAACGCCAATGTCTTCGCGAAATGACGACCAAGCCCACCAGATGCGCCGGTCACAAGGGCCCGGCGACCGTCAAGCTGAAAACGCGCAAACACCTTTTTCATGTCCGCCCCCCTTTTAGGATTCGCTTGGCGATACTCCAGCGGTGAACTTCCGAGGGGCCGTCATAGATGCGGAAAGCCCTGACGTCCGAAAAGATCCGTGCGACGATGGTTTCCCCAGTGATTCCCTGACCACCGAGAATTTGCACGCACCGGTCGACCACGCGCCAAACAGCCTCTGCAACAATAACTTTAGCCCGACTAGACTCATGTAACGCAAGCGATCCTTGGTCGAGAACCCAGGCGCAGTGCCACACTGCAAGCCGCGCCGAATGTAGGTCCAATTCATTGTCAGCAAGCATGAACCCCACCCCTTCGTGTTCACCAATAGCACGGCCGAACGCCTCCCGCCGACGTGCATACTCGGTAGCCACGTCGTGTGCACGTCTCGCGGCACCTAGCCAGCGCATACAGTGAGTAAGACGCGCGGGTGAAAGTCGGACCTGAGCATACTTGAACCCCAAACCGGGTTCTCCAAGAATATCTGCTGCAGGAACCCGTACTTGGTCGAAGCGCACAACCCCATGACCGCCTGGAAAGCACGTATCCAGAGTATCGAGGCTGCGCTCGACGGCAATTCCTGGTGCATTCATATTGGCCAGAAACATGGTTGCGCCGACGTCGGGGATTTTGGCCATGATGATCGCCAGCGATGCCCCACTCGCACCGGTGGTGAACCACTTCCTGCCTTCGATCAAATAGCTGTCACCATCGGGCACGGCGGTGGTCATGAGCATCGACGGGTCGGATCCAGCGCCGGGCGGAGGTTCTGTCATACAAAAGCAGGAACGTATGTCACCCGACACTAGAGGACGTAGCCATTTCTCCTTGTGACTCCCTCCAGCGACAACTTCAAGTAAGTGCATGTTTCCTTCATCGGGTGCAAAAACGTTGAGCGCTACGGGGCCCAAGGGCGAATAGCCGGCCTCTTCAAAAGCAATCGCGCGACCAAAATGAGAGAGCCCGAGTCCGCCGTACTCCTTTGACGCATGTGGCGCGAGCAGCCCGGCGGCACGCGCCTTCACGATTAGCTCGCGGCGTAACTGGTCATCGGGACCGTGAGGATGCTGACGCGGGTCGGCTTCATTCGGAATCACTTCTTCAGCAACAAAGGCGCGGATACGCGATTGCAAGTCGAGTAGATACGGCGGAATCGAGAAGTCCATTTTTGCTTTCCTTGATTAGTTCGCGACGCCGGATTTTTCGGGCCGTAGAGCCTTGGCTCGCTCTCGCAAGACGAATTTCTGGATCTTGCCGGTTGACGTTTTTGGCAGTGGGCCAAACACTACAGTTCGGGGACACTTGTAATGAGCGAGGAGGCTACGACAGTGTTCGATCAGCTCCTCTGAACTTGCACGTGTTCCCTCGCGCAACGAGACAAATGCGCACGGGGACTCTCCCCACGTTTCGTCAGGACGAGCAACCACGGCAACCTCCTGCACCGACGGGTGTCGATAGAGGACCCCCTCCACCTCAATTGTGGAGATGTTTTCGCCACCGGAAATGATGATATCTTTCGACCGATCCCTTATCTCCAGGTATCCATCCGGGTGCATCACGGCTAGGTCTCCGGAGTGGAACCAGCCACCAGCGAAGGCTGCCTCAGTCGCTTTCGGGTTACGTAGATAGCCTCGCATCACGGTATTACTACGCATCATCACTTCGCCCATACTCTGGCCATCTGCCGGCACAGGTGTCAAGGTGTCCGGGTTCATCACCGCGACGTCCTCCACACTCGGGTACGCCACGCCTTGACGTGCTTTTAGCGCTGCCCGATGTGCCGTACCAAGAGTGTCCCAGCTAGGCTTCCATTCACAGATTGTGGAAGGACCAAACACCTCCGTCATTCCATATACGTGTTGGATTTCGAACCCTCGCATCTCCATGCGCTCTATCACAGCGGCCGGCGGCGCGGATGCCGCAGTCATGAATTTGACCGTTTGCGGGAAGGTGATAGTCTCACCTTCACGTGCGTTTGCAAGCATTGACATAACGATCGGAGCGCCACACATATGTGTCACCCCATGCTTTTGGATAAGTCGATAGATTTCAGTCGGGTCCGCCTTGCGCAAACATACATGCGTGCCCGCAAGTAGGCTCAGGGTCCATGGAAAGCACCATCCGAGCGAGTGGAAGATTGGTAGAGTCCAAAGGTACACGGGGCGGTTAGGTAGGCTCCAGGCAGCGACGTTGGCAAGTGCGTTGATGTAAGCACCGCGATGGTGATAGACGACACCCTTAGGGTCGCCGGTTGTACCTGATGTGTAGCTTAGAATAAAGGCATCCCATTCATCAGAAGGAAGGCTTAACTCGAAGTCTGGGTTTCCGGACGCAAGCAGATCCTCGTATTCGATCTCTCCCAAACGGTCGTCGAATCCTTCAGCGTCCTTAATGTCTACCACCTGCAGACTTCGGTCGAGCAGATTCAACGCGTCGCGTGTTACCTGTCCATACTCTCTGTCGACGAGTAGCAGTTTTGCTTCGGAGTGACGCAAGATGAAAGCAATGGTTTCGGCGTCGAGACGCACATTTAATGGGTTTAGCACGGCACCAATCCCTGGCACCGCATAGTGCGCCTCTAGCATCGGTGGAGTGTTAGGTGCCAGAATGGCGACGGTGTCGCCTCGTCTGATACCCCGGTCGACAAGTGCTGAGGCCAGTTGCCTGCAGCGGGTATAGAACTCAGCGTAGTTGTAACTTCTGTTGCCATGAATCACGGCTGTCTGCTCGGGGTAAATACGCTGGCAGCGCTTTAGAAAGCTTATTGGTGACAAGGGAATGAAGTTCGCTTCGTTCTTCGGTAGATCAATGTCATACATGCTATTTCGCTCCTCCATTTTTTGGTCCTTTTTGATCAGACAGCGAGCTTGGCCTTTATTTCGTCGCTGGATAGGATT
>JAUYSD010000363.1 GCA_030696505.1 Sulfuritalea sp.
GCGACGTCACCACGCTCTCGCCCGACGAGCAGGCCGCCGTGCGCAGCCGGCGCATCGGTTTCGTGTTCCAGAGCTTCCACCTGGTGCCGCGCCTGACGGCGGCCGAGAACGTTGCCCTGCCCATGATGCTGGCCGGGATTCCTGCGGCCGAGCGGGCGCAGCGCGTGCAGCAGGCGCTCAAGGATTTCGGCCTCGACCAGCGCGCCGACCATAGGCCCGACCAGCTTTCCGGCGGACAGCGGCAGCGCGTCGCGATCGCCCGCGCCACCATCATGCAGCCCGCGGTGCTGCTGGCCGACGAGCCGACCGGCAACCTCGACCGCGCCACCGGCGACGATGTCATCCACCTGCTGGAAGAGCTCAACCAGCGCGGCATGACCCTGATCATCGTCACCCACGACCCGAAAATCGGCACCCGCGCGCGGCGCCAGTTGCTGATGGAAGACGGTGAGCTGAAAAGCGACAGCGCGCGGCCGGTCGCTGCGGCGAGCTGAAGCGACGCCATGCGCAACGCCGACGTCCTGCGTTTCGCCCGCGATGCGGCGGCCGGCTATCCGCTGCGCACCTCGCTCTCGGTGTTGGCGATGGCCATCGGCGTGGCTGCCGTGGTGGTGCTGACCTCGCTCGGCGACGGCGCGCGGCGCTACGTGATCGAACAGTTCTCGGCGCTTGGCAGCAACCTGGTCATCGTCCTGCCCGGACGTTCGGCCACCGGGGGGTTCAGCCCGGCCAATGCGCTGACCACGACGCCGCGCGACCTCACGGTGGACGACGCCTTCGCCCTGACCCGACTGCCTTCGGTGCGGCGCGTGGCACCGCTGGCCGCGGGCAATTCGGAGATCAACGCCAACGGGCGGCTGCGCGAAGTCGTGGTGGCCGGCACCGCCTCGCCCTACTTTGACATACGCAGCTTCGCGATGGCGCAGGGGCATTTCCTGCCCGAAGGCGACTGGAACCGCGGTGCGCCGGTGATGGTGATCGGCGCCAAGATCAAGGAGGAGATTTTCGGTGGCAACCCGGCCGTGGGCGAACTGGTCCGCCTCGGCGACCGCCGCCTGCGCGTCGTCGGTGTGCTGAAGGCCACCGGCCAAGGGGTGGGCGGCATGAACACCGACGAGGTGGTCTTCGTCCCGGTCAGCCTGGCCCAGAGCCTGTTCAATACCAGCAGCCTGTTCCGCATCCTGATCGAGGCCAGGAGTCGCGGCGAGATCGAAGCCGTCAAGCGCGAGGTGACCGCCATGCTCAAGGCGCGCCACGGCGAGGAAGACATCACGGTGATCACCCAGGACGCCGTGCTCGCCACCTTCGACAAGCTGCTGCGCGCGCTGACCGCCGCGGTGGCCGGCATCGCCGCGATCAGCCTGGCCGTCGCCGGCATCCTGGTGATGAACGTGATGCTGGTCGCGGTGACCCAGCGCACGGCCGAGATCGGCCTGCTCAAGGCGCTCGGCGCGCGCGCCACGACGATCCGCAATGCTTTCATGGCCGAGGCCGCGATGCTCTCCCTGGTCGGCGCCGTCACCGGCTACGGCCTCGGCCTGTTCGGCGCCTTCGTGCTGCGCCAGATGTACCCGGTGTTTCCCGCCTATCCGCCGGACTGGGCGGTGATCGCGGCGCTGGGTACGGCGCTCGGCACCGGCATGCTGTTCGGCATCATGCCGGCGCGGCGCGCGGCCAGGCTCGATCCCGTGCAAGCCCTGATGAAGCACTGACCATGGTGTTTACCGATTTCTTCGCCCTGGCCCTGCGCGCGATCGCCGCCCAGCGCCTGCGCAGCTTCCTGACCCTGCTCGGGATTGCCGTCGGCATCGCCGCGGTGATCCTGCTGACCTCGATCGGCGAGGGCATCCATCGCTACGTGCTGGCGGAATTCACCCAGTTCGGCACCAACGTGGTCGGCATCCATCCGGGGCGCACCAAGACCGGCGGCGGGACCATCGGCTTTCCGAGCAGCGCGCGGCCGCTGTCGCTGGAGGATGCCGAGGCGCTGAAGCGCGTGCCCAACGTGGTCGCCGTCACGCCCAGCGTGTTCGGCAATGCCGAGGTCAGCGGCAACGGCCGAGTGCGGCGCGTCTCGGTCTATGGCGTCGGTCCCGGCCTGCTGGTGGTGTTCCGCGCCAAGGTGCGCAGCGGCCAGTTCCTGCCGGAGGAGGAGGCTGGTTCCGCGCGCGCCCAAGTGGTGCTGGGGCCGAAGCTGAAGAATGAATTGTTCGGCGCCGAGAATGCGCTGGGCGCGCGCGTGCGCATCGGCGGCCTGCAGTTCCGCGTGATCGGCATCATGGAGCCCAAGGGGCAGTTCCTCGGCATCGACCTCGACGACACCGCCTATGTTCCGGCGGCGCGCGCCATGGAACTGTTCAATCGCGAGGGTCTCAACGAAATCAACATCTCGGTGGCCGAGGGCGTGCCCGCCGCCGGCGTGGTGGCCGCGATCAAGCAGGTGATCGCTGTCCGCCACGGTCGCGACGATGTGACCATCATCAGCCAGGAGGAAATGCTGGCCACGCTGGGCGGCATCCTCGACGTGCTGACCATGGCCGTCGGCGCCCTCGGTGGCATTTCGCTGCTGGTCGGCGGCGTCGGCATCGTCACCATCATGACCATCGCCGTCACCGAACGCACCAACGAGATCGGCCTGCTGGTGGCGCTCGGCGCCCGGCGCCAGACCATCCTCGGCCTGTTCCTCGGCGAAGCCGTGGCGCTCGCCGCGATCGGCGGCCTGGTCGGCCTGCTGCTCGGCATCGGCCTGGCGCAGCTGATCGGCCTTTTCGTCCCGGCGCTGCCGGTGCATACGCCGATATCATTCGTGCTGCTGGCTGAAGCCCTGGCCGCCGCCATCGGCCTCGCGGCCGGCGTGCTGCCGGCGCGGCGCGCGGCGCTGCTCGATCCGGTGGAAGCGCTAAGGACGGAGTAGGGCGCGGCCCGCGACAAGAGTTGGCGTTGGCGACACGGCGCCGCCGCTCATTCCAGCGGCAAATAGAAGAACACGAAGCGGCCCTGTTCGACGTTCACCATCAGCGTGGCGCCGTGATGCAGGCCGTACACCGCATAGCCGGGCATGGCGCCGGGCGCGTGGCATTCGCTGGCATGCTGGGGCGATTCGAAATCCCGGTCGCGGTCATACCACGACAGCAGCATGTGGCTGCCCAGCCGCGCGCTGGCCTCGGCGTCGGCGAGTTTCATTGCCGCGAGGTAATCCGTGAGCGGCTGCGGCGTGGCGAGTTCCGCCACGCTCAGCGCGAAATCGCCGGGCACGGCGCCGGTCAGGCAGGCCGGATCAGTGTTCATCGGCAAGCAACCCGAAGCGCCCGCCCGAGAGCCGGCTGAGCCAGTAATCGAAGGTATTGCCGATCCGATTGCCGATGTGGATCATCAGCGTGGCCGCTTCGATCTGGCGCGCGACCGCGACGCCATAGCGGGCCTGCAGATCGGCTTGCGCCGCACCGGTCGGCCGTCCGTCGGTTTCCGCCCAGTGCATGGCAAACAGCAGCGCGGGGATCTCTTCGGCCGGGGACGCGGTCAGGTCCAGCGCCAGCAGGCGGGAAATCTCCGCCTTGGAAACGCCCGCCAACGCGGCAAGAAACTCGTGTCCATAGGCGCAATGCCGGCAGCGATTGACGCCGCTGACGACCATCATGATGCGTTCGCGAAAAGCCGCGGGAATCCCGGATTTGAGGGACAGCGAAAGCACCGGGCGCAACTGCGCCAGCGCGCAATACAGGTCGCGCCAGAACTGCATGGGGCCGGCATAAATGCGTCGCCGGAAACCCGGGGCAGGGGAGTCCTTGCTCATCGCATGGAGTGCCGGGGCAGCGCCGTATCAGGTCGCAGGTGCATGACTTGTAACTCGTCGGTCGGGGAGAAATAGAGAATATACAGTTTCCGACGATTTCGACGCCTGGGCGAAAATCAGCGTGATGCCTGCCATGCGTAGAATTAATGGGCGCGAAATGTTGAATTGCTAAGCTTGCGCATCATGCTGAATGCCGGCAACACACTTCAGGAGAGCGTCGCGCTGCAACGCGCGGCGCTCAAGAAGATCATCGAAGAACCGCTGCGCGGAGCGGCGCAGGCCGTCGCCGCGGCCTGGGGCAGCCGCGCCGCGCTCAACGCCGAGCTGGCCCGGCTGTTCCCCGGCGTGCCGCATTGCCGCTACCTTTACGTCATGAATATCGATGGCGTGCAGATTTCCGACAATGTCGGCGCCGCCGGCGTCAGCGAGGCCGATTTCGGCCGCAACCGCTCGCACCGTCCGTATATGCGCGAATCCCAGCCGGCCACGGGCTTCCTGCTGTCGCGCTCTTACATCACGCTGCGCGAACGGCGCCCCGGGCTTACCGCGATCCAGATCGTGCGCAGCGCCATCGGTGCCGCGGTGGGTTTTCTCGGCGCCGATTTCTATCTGCACGACCTGCCGCTGACGCGGGCGCGCTTCGAGGAACAGCACCAGTGGCGGCAATTGCGCGGCGATCCGTCGATCCGCAGCCAGGTCTTCCACCAGACCCGGAGCGAAAGCGAGATGGACCGCCAGCTGGGCACCGTGCTCGGCGTGGTCGAGGAACTGATGGCCGATCACGGCATGTACCACATCATGCTGCACTTTTCGAGCAGCCGCGCCGTGTATTGGACACTCGACGATCCCTACCGCTACCGCCTGTTCGACATCCAGGCACTGGTCGATCCGGATACCTGCCTGGCCTATCCGAAGCACGCCTATCCGGCCGACGCGCTGGTGCCGAAGGAACGCATCCGCGCCATCCTCGACACGCTGGGTTCGCTGCGCTTCATCGACGAGACTTTCTATCTGCGCACCGGCACCTTGAACCTGTTCAACGGCATGGTCGGCCTGACCTTCTCCTGCGACGGTTCCCACTACATGCCCTGGGACGAGTTCCTCAAACGGGATGTGGCGTTCTGGCTGGGGTCGGTATAGCGCTCGCCGCCCGCGACGCACATCGTGCCGTCAAGCAAAAGGCCACCCGGAGGTGGCCCTTGCCTTGCCGCGGGTAAGGCTTAGAACCTGAAGCCGTAGCCGATGCCGATCAGTACCGGGTCGAGCGTCAGCTTGCTGACCTTGGTGCCGCCCACCAGCAGGTCGGCGCGGATGTAGGTCTTCTTGATGTCGAAGTTGATATAGCTGTTCTTGCCGATCTTGTAGTCGAAGCCGACCTGCAGCGCGCCGCCGAGGCTGGAATTGCTCAGGTCCGAAGTCGATCCGGTCAGGGTATTCACCACCGGCAGGTCCACGCCGGAAATCAGCGTGTAGTTGATGCCGGCGCCGACATAGGGACGGAAGGTCGCTTCGGGCGCGAAGTGGTATTGCAGCGTCAGCGTCGGCGGCAGGGCTTTGAAGTTGCCGACCTTGCCGACGCCGTTGACCTGCACGTCGAGCTTCTGCGGATAAGTCAGGATCAGTTCGGCGGCGAGGTTCTTGGTGAAGAAGTAGGTGAAGTCCACCTCGGGAATCAGCTTGTGTTCCACCCATACGGCGTCGGCGGGAAGCGCCAGGGCGGGGATGGGATCGGACTTCTTGATCGGCTGAACATCCACTGCGCGGATGCGCATCATCCAGTTGCCTTCGGCCTGCTGGGCCAAGGCGGCGGTGGAACCCAGGACGGCAGCAACGGCGATAGCGAGTCTTGCATGCTTCATAACAGATCCTTTCAGGGATTTAAGGTTTAATGGTCAAGCGGAAAAAGTTTGCGGCGATAATAACCATGAGCAATGTGTGGGAATTGACTTTTGTCAATTGGCGGGGGCGTTCCGATGGCCCGCGAACACAAATCCTGACCTGCGTCAGGATTTGCAAATCGGCGAGGGTCGGGGACGGCCGGATTGCGGCCGATTTATGGCCGATTTATGGCCGCCGCGGCGCGCATCGCCGTAGCGCCAGCGCCAACTCTTGCGGCCGTGGACATGAAAAGCCCGGCAGCTCGTGCCGGGCCGCGCAGCGCTATCCGCCGCGCGGCTAGCGCGCGTGCAGGCGCCGCATCAGTTCGCCGTGGTCGGGCAGGGCGCGGGCAAGTTCCAGGTTGGCGGCCTTGATTTTGCGCAGGGTCTGCCAGACCGCTTCCTTCGGCATCTGCCGGCTCATGGCGTGGGGCGTGCGCGGCAGGCGGCCGAAGCCGCTGGCGATGGAATAGAAGGCGGTATCGCCGAACAGGCCGTGGTCCTGCCATTCGACCAGGCCGGTGTGGTCGTAGAGTTCCAGCGTCTGCGCCAGCGAGTCGGGCGGCGCCAAATCGCGCGCGGCGCGCCAGAATTCGCTGTCCTCGCCGCTGTCATCACGCCGGTTGAGCAGGTAGTGGAGCACGATGAAGTCGCGCGCCTCGTCGTATTCGCGCGCCACGCGGCGGTTGTATTGCTCGATCAGCAGCGGATCGAAACCGCTGTCGGGGAAATAGTCGAGCAGCATCTCGACGCTCTTTTGCGCGAGATAGATACCGGTGGATTCGAGCGGTTCGAGGAAGCCGGCCGAGAGACCAATGGCGACGCAGTTCCTGACCCAGAAGTTCTCGCGGCGGCCGATCTTCATCGCCAGGTGCAGCGGCTCCCCGTTCGGCTGTCCGGTGTGGGCTTTGAGTTCCGCGGCGGCCTGTTCCCGGTCGAGGAAGCGGCTGGAATACACGTAGCCGCTGCCGACCCGGTGGCGCAGCGGAATGCGCCAGCACCAGCCGGCGGACAGTGCCGTGGAACGCGTGTAGGGATGAAAATCGCCGTCGTGGGGCAGCGGCAGCACGGCGGCGCTGTCGCACAGCAACTGGTCGTCCCAGCTGATGAAGCCGTCATGGAGACTGCCCTCGATCAGTTTCGCGGCGAAGCCGGTGCAGTCGATGAACAGGTCGGCCTGCAGCGGGCCGTGGGCCGCCGTCTCGACATGGCTGATGAAGCCGCGTGGATCGAGCGCCACCTGGCCGACCTCGTCGACGACGTGGCGCACGCCGCGGCCCACCGCCACGTCGCGCAGGAAGCCGGCAAAGGCGCGCGCGTCGAGGTGATAGGCGTAGGCACCCTGCTGCATGATGGCCGAATTCGCCAGCGGATTGCCGTCGAACGGATGCGGCCCGCGGTTCATGTCGCCGAGCAGCGCCTGCAGCGAGTACGAGATGTAGGACTCGGTCTCGTGGCCGTCCTGGCGTTCGCGCAGCCAGTGGTGGAACAGCGGCAGGCCGCCGACCTGCGACGCGCCGACGACGCCGAAGGGGTGCCAAACCGCGTCGGTGCCGCGCTGCCAGTCGATGAACTTGATGCCGAGCTTGTAGGTGGCGTTGCTGGCCTGCATGAAGGCCGCCTCGTCTATCCCCATCGCGCGCAGGAAGCCGACCAGGGGCGGCACCGTGGCCTCGCCGACGCCGATGGTGCCGATGCTCGCCGATTCGACCAGGGTGATGCTGCACAACTGCGGATCGAGGAAGCGGTTGAGGAAGGTGGCGGCGACCCAACCCGCGGTGCCGCCGCCGACGATCAGGATGTTCTTGATGGGTGATGGCATCGCGTTCCCGTGGCAGTTATGCAAACGCGCAGGATAGCAAATCGCACGGTTTAAAATCGTGTCATTGCGCGCCGCGCCGCCGGAGGTTTCCCCGCATGAACGTATTCACCCTGGTCCGCTCCATCAACTGCTGCTGCCTGCTGCTGGCGGCACTCGCGGCGACCGGTTGCGCCACCAATCCGGTGACCCGGAAAACCGAGCTGGCCTTCGTTTCGGAGCAGCAGGAAATCAGCATGGGGGCCAAGCAATACCTGCACAGCCAGCAGTCGGCGGGCGGCAAGTTCGTGCTCGATCCGGCGCTCGCGGCCTATGTCAATGCAGTCGGACAGAAGCTGGTCAAGGTCAGCGACCGGCCGCAACTGCCTTTCGAATTCGTCATCATCAACGATACGGTGCCCAACGCCTGGGCCTTGCCCGGCGGCAAGCTGGCGGTCAATCGCGGCCTGCTGACCGAGCTCAAGAGCGAGGCCGAACTGGCGGCGGTGCTGGCCCACGAAATCGTGCACGCCGCGGCCCGCCACGGCGCCAGCGCGGTGGAGCGCGGCACGCTGCTGTCGGCCGGCGCCGCGGTGATCTCGGTGCTGACGGCGGACAACCGGGCGGCCGACCTGATCGACGTCGCCACCCAGGGCGGTGCGATGTTGCTCAACTTCCGCTTCAGCCGCGAGCACGAACTCGAAGCCGATCGCTACGGCTTGGACTACATGGTGCGCGCCGGCTACGACCCGCAGGCGGCGGTCGAGTTGCAGGAGACCTTCGTCCGCCTCGCGGGCGGCAAGCAGCCGAACTGGCTCGAAGGCATGTTCGCCAGCCATCCGCCCTCGCAGGAGCGCGTCGACGCCAACCGCGCCAAGGCCGCCGGCATGCCGGCCGGGCTGTTCCGCGGCGAGGAGGTCTACCGGCAGAAGCTGGCCTTGCTGACCAAGATCAGGCCGGCCTACGCGGCTCACGACGAGGGCCGCAAGCTGCTCGAAAAGCAGCCGGCGCAGGCTCTGGCGCAGGCCGATCAGGCGCTCGAGCTGGAGCCGCGCGAAGCGATGTTCCATGCGCTGCGCGGCGATGCGTTGAAGAAACTCGGGCGTGATGCGGAAGCCGAGCGCGAGTATGACGCGGCGATCAAGCGCAACGACGCGTACTACGCCTACTATCTGAATCGCGGCCTGGTGCGCCAGCGCCTGGGCAACCAGGGCGGCGCGCAGAGCGATCTGGAACATGCCAACAAGCTGCTGCCGACCGCCGCCGCTCATTACCAGTTGGGCAAGCTGGCGCAGGGCGCCGGCAATTCGGCCAAGGCGATCGGACACTACAAGCTGGCGGCGGGAGCGGATTCGGACCTCGGCCGGCGCGCCGGCGCGGCGCTGCTGCGGCTCGATCTGCTGCGCAATCCGGGCAACTACGTGCAGGTCGAAGCCGTGGCGGACGGCAAGGGCAATCTCGGTCTGCGCGTCGGCAATCGCAGCCCGCTGTCGCTGACCCGGTTGCGCGTGACCGGCGTCGTGCCGGCGGCCGGCTTCCAGCGCGAGTACGAGGTGGCGGGCATGCTCAAGCCGGGACAGTCGACCGTGGTGCCGATGGGCGTGCGCCTGGCCGACTTCAATGTCGGGCTAGGCCAGGTGCGCGGCCAGGTGCGCAGCGCGGAGCCGGTCGAGTAAAGCAGGTTGCAATCGGTGAAAGGTGTTGTCGGGCCGGCTTCGGCCGGCCGGCTAACGACGGTTGACTGAAGTCCGTCCTGCGGCCGCCTTGGTGCTACACCAGTCCGTTCATCAACTGCACCATCACCGTATCGCCAGCGGCAACTTTGTCGCGTTCATGTTCCAGCACGATGAAGCAGTCGGCGTCGGCCATCGAGCGCAGCACGCCCGACCCTTGCGCGCCGGTGGGGCGCACGCACCATTCGCCGTTTTCCTGGAACAGGATGCCGCGCTGGAATTCAGTGCGGCCGCGGCCTTTTTTCATCGGCTCGACGCAGCGCGCGGGAAAGCCGGGAACGGGTTTGACCGGCTCGATGCCGGCCAGCTTGAGGATGGCCGGCTGGACGAACTGGTAGAAGGCCACCATCACCGCCACCGGATTGCCCGGCAGGCCGAACAGCCAGGCGCCGGGGCGATCCGCGCCATCGGGTTGGATACGGCCGAAGGCCATCGGCCGGCCCGGCTTCATGGCGATTTTCCAGAAGGCGACTTCGCCCAACTGGGCCATCAGTTGCTTGATGAAATCGGCCTCGCCGACCGAGACGCCACCGCTGGTGATGATCGCGTCGCTGCAAGCCGCCGCCTCGCGGAAGGCCGCTTCGAGCGCGGCCGGGTCGTCCCGCACCACGCCCATGTCGATCACCTCGCAACCCAGGCGCGTCAGCATGCCCCACAGCGTGTAGCGGTTGCTGTCGTAGACGGCACCTTCGGCCAGCGGCATGCCGATCGAACAGAGTTCGTCGCCGGTCGAAAAAATCGCGACGCGCACCCGGCGCCGCACCGAAACCTCTCCGATACCCAGCGAGGCGACGATGCCGATCTCGGCCGGACGCAGCTTCCTGCCGGCCGGTATCGCCGGGCGGCCGGCCTGCAGGTCCTCGCCGGCGCGGCGCAGGTTTTGCCCCTGGCGCTGGCCCGGCGGAATGATCACGGCATCGCCTTCGACCTGCGTCACTTCCTGGATCACCACGCAGTCCACGCCCTGCGGCAGTACGCCGCCGGTCATGATCCTCACCGCCTCGCCAGCGCCAACTTTGCCTTCGAAGGCGCGCCCGGCAAAGGCGGTGCCGATGTTCTTCAGGCGCGTTTCTGCGTTCGTCGCCAGATCGCCGAAGCGCACGGCCCAACCGTCCATGGCCGAGTTGTCGTGGGCCGGCACGTCGATCGGCGAAATGACGTCGTCGGACAGCACGCGATCCAGCGCCTGACGCACGAAAACGCGTTCATGGCCGGTGACGGGCGACAGCAGGCCGAGGATCAGTTCGCGGGCGCGATCGACCGGCAGGGAATTCGGGTCGTAATCGTCGGCGCAGGAAAAGGCTTGGAGGATGGAAGTCATGGGGTGGCGGCGAACAAGTGAATCTTGAAGAAGGCGGCGCTCAGCCGCCGATGTAGGACATTTCCACCTTGCTGCCGGGCAGGATCGTGGCGGCGGTGCGGATCTCCGAATAGCGGTCGTCGCGCCCGCGCCAGACCGCGGCGATTTCGCGCCGCATCGCCTCGTCGCCGGCACCCTGGCGCAGCATGGCGCGCAGGTCGTGGCCGGACTGGGCGAACAGGCAGGTGTAGAGCTGGCCTTCGGTCGATAGCCGGATGCGCGTGCAGGTGGCACAGAAGGCCTGGGTCACCGAGGAAATGACGCCGATCTCGCCGCCGCCGTCGGCATAGCGCCAGCGCTCGGCGACTTCGCCGAGGTAGTTGGCATCGACCGCCTGCAGCGGAAATTCCGCGTGGATGCGGGCGACGACCTCGGCCGAGGGCACCACCTCGTCCATGCGCCAGCCATTCGATGATCCGACGTCCATGTATTCGATGAAGCGCAGGATGTGTCCGCTGCCGCGGAAATGGCGCGCCAGCGGCAGGATCTGGTCGTCGTTGGCGCCGCGCTTGACCACGCAATTGACCTTGATCGGTGCGAGGCCGACCTCCGCCGCTGCGGCGATGCCGTCGAGCACGTCGGCGACGGCGTAATCGACGTCGTTCATGCGCTTGAACACGGCGTCGTCGATGCCGTCGAGGCTGACCGTGACCCGGTGCAGGCCGGCATCCTTGAGCGCCCGCGCCTTCTTGCGCAAGAGCGAGCCGTTGGTGGTCAGGGTGATTTCGACGGGCAGCTGCGCCAGCTGCTCGATCAGGTTCTCGATGTGCTTGCGCAACAGCGGCTCGCCGCCGGTGAGGCGAATTTTCTCGACGCCCTGGTCGACGAAGATGCGGGCGACGCGCATGATTTCCTCAAAGGAGAGCAGCTTGCTGCGCGGCAGGAAGGCGTAGTCGTCGTCGAAGATTTCCTTCGGCATGCAATACACGCAGCGGAAGTTGCAGCGGTCGGTGACCGAAATGCGCAAGTCGCGCACACGCCGCTGGCGCAGGTCGAGCAGTTCGCCTTCGGGCGGCGCGACGAGGTCGCGCCCCGGCGGCAGCGTGGTTCTGACCGATCTGACGATGGGAATGATTCGCGCTTTCATTGAACTCGGACTATAAGCCGGGCAGGCGTTCCCGACAACACCCGGGACGCCTTCATTTCATGCGCGCCTTGCCCCGGTCGCGGTCATGCTCCAGCAAGGATGCTGCCCTGTCACGGCCTCATGGCTTGGCCGGGGGGCGCCGGAGCAGCAGCGAAGGGTTTTCCTTGACCTTTTCCGTCAGGCTGCCGACGCTGGTCACGACTTTCTTGACCTGGTCTTCGATGGCGGCGAATTTTTTGACCAGCTTGGGCAGTTCGTCGAGCATGGCATTGAGCCCGGTTTTCTCCGAGGGAATCTCGGGAATGGTGTTCTCGGGCGTCACCGCCAGCAGGGTCTTCGCCGCCGGGTCGCCGCCGTTCAGCTCGATGAAGACCACACCGGTAATGCCTTTCAGCGTCAGGCTGGCGCGGGTGTCGGTCTTGACCGGCGTGTCCTTGCGCAAGCGCACATCGACGCGGACCAGCCGCGAATTCTCGGGGTCGATGACCATGGCCTTGACCGTGCCGACATCGACGCCGCGAAATTTCACGGTATCGCCGGCGGAGAGCCCGCTCACCGAGTCTGGAAAACGGATGCGGTAGATCACATCGTCACGCTGGCCGCTACTGCCCAGCCACACCGCGAACAGCGCCGCGGCAATCGCGAAGACGATGATGAACAGCCCCTCGAAGAAGTAGTGTTTGTCAGTTTCCATGGCTTGTATCCCTTGCTTTGATTGCGCCTTCCGCGCGCGGCCCGTGGAAGAAATCGCGTATCCACGGGTGGTCGGATTTCATCAGCTGGTCCGCCGTGTCGACCGTGACGGTTTTGTCGACCAGCACGGCAATGCGGCCGCAGACGTTCAACAGCGTGGTGAGGTCGTGGGTGACGATGACCACGGTAATGCCGAGTATCTGGTTGAGTTGCAGAATCAGTGCGTCGATGCCGCTGGCGGCGATCGGGTCGAGGTCCGAGGTCGGTTCGTCGAGGAAAAGTATCCGCGGGTCGAGCGCCAGCGCCCGCGCCAGGGCGGCACGCTTGACCATGCCGCCGGACAGCGCCGAGGGAAACTTGATGCCGCTGTCCGCCGGCAGGCCGGTGAGCGCCAGTTTCATCGCCGCGATCTGTTCCTGCTGCCCGGCCGGCAGCAGCGTGTGCTCGCGCAGCGGCAGCATGATGTTCTGCGCCACCGAGAGCGAAGAAAACAGGGCGCCCTGCTGGAACAGCACGCCGATCAGCGCGGCCCGCTCGGCGGCCGCGATGGACTGCACCGGTCGGCCCTTGAGCAGCACCTCGCCGGCATCCGGACTGTGCAGGCCGGTGAGGGTCTTCAGCAGCACCGACTTGCCCGAACCCGAGCCGCCGGCGATGCCGATGATTTCGCCGGGCATGACATCGAGGCTGAGCTTGTCATGCACCACCTGCTTGCCGAAGCGATTGACGATGCCGCTTGCGGCAAGGATGGGTTCGCCGGAGGAGTTGGCCCGGGTATTCATAGTCCGAGCTTTTCGAACAGGATGGAGAAAAACGCGTCGAGCACGATGACCAGGAAAATCGATTTCACCACGGCGCGGGTGGTCTCGCGCCCGACACTCGCCGCCGAACCGGTGACGCGCAACCCGTGCATACAGCCGATGACGGCAATGAAAAAGGCAAACACCGGCGCCTTGACCAGGCCGACGAACAGGTCCTGGCCGTCGACCACTTGCGGCAGGCGTGCCAGGTATTGGGTCGGCGATACGTCGAGCAGGGCCTGCGCAATCGCCGCACCGCCGATCAGGCCCATGATGTCGGCGAAAAATGTGAGCAGCGGCAGGGTGATCACCAGCGCGATCACGCGCGGCACCACCAGCACCTGCATCGGTTCGATGCCCATCACCTTCAGCGCGTCGACTTCCTCGCGCGTCTCCATGACGCCGATTTCGGCGGTGAAGGCAGAGCCCGAGCGGCCGGCGACCATGATCGCGGTGATCAGCACGCCCATTTCGCGCAACACGGACACGGCTACCAGGTTGATGGTGTAGTCCTCGCCGCCGAAAGGACGCAACTGCGCTACGCCCTGGTAGCCGATCACGATCGCGATCATGATCGCCATCAGGCCGATGATGGGCAGCGCATGAATGCCGGTTTCCGTGATGTGGCGCGAGATCGACGCCGGGCGCAGGCAGGCGGGATGCAGCAGTGCGCTGACGGTCCAGCTTGCGGCACGGCCGACAAAGCGGATGATTTCGATCACTTCGTGGCGGACGTCGTGTGCGCCCTTGCCGAGCTGGACGACAAGCTGGCGCCAGCGCGGAGCGATCCTGACTTTCTGTATCGGCTTGAGCTCAAGGCCGTAGATCAGATCGAGCAGCGCGCGGTGTTCGGCGCTGACGCCGACGAGTCCCACACCCTTGTCGCGCAGACCGCAGAGGAACAAGGCGCCCGGCGTGTCCAGGCTGTCGAGCAGGGCGACATCGAGCTGGCGCGACGGCCCCGGCTGCGACCACGCTTTCAGGGCGTTTTCGGCGGCGACCAGGGTCGAGATTTCAAGCGCGCCTTGCAGCGCGCGCTGATCGCCCTCGCCGCTGACGACAAGCGCGGGCTGGGACGGGCTGGCGGAAGCGTGCTGCGCGTTTGCAGGCATACAGGTCACGGTTTGTGCGCCGCTCCATGAGCCTGGAGCGAGCCGCATGATTCAAACTCGATAGCTCACCGCGCGGGCGCGGAGCTATCGCATGACGCTGTAGCGTAGTGGAAACGCCTGCCAGGTTCGGTGCGCTGGCGAACATGCGCCGGGCGGCAATGCGCCGCCGTCGCTGACTCTGTCTGCCGGGGATTCCGCTATATGTCCCGAAGGGACGGTATCCCCTTGTGGGACGCGGGCCGGCAAGCGCCAACTCTTGCCGTGCGCTGGCGCCGCTGCGGACGCTAGTTTTCCGCCATTGCCGCGTCGTGGCCGCCCGTATAGCGCACCTGTTGCCGCGGCCGGGCCGGCTGCGTCAGGTGGTCGAGCGGCAGCACATGCGTCTGCTTGACCTTCTGCAGTGCGATATTGGTCTTGACATGGGCCACGCCGGGCAGGCGCAGCACGCGTTTCATCATGAGTTCGGAGAAGGCCGGCAGGTCGGCGGCGACGATGCGCAGCAGGTAGTCGGCATCGCCGCTGACCGAATAGCAGTCGAGCACTTCGGGCAAGGCCGCGACCGCCTGCTCGAAGGCATCCGACTGCGTTTTGCCGTGGCGCTCCAGCACCACGTGGGCGAAGGCGGTGACGCCCAGCCCCAGCAGCGCCGGGTCGAGCAGGGCGGCGTGGCCGGCAATGATGCCGGCATCGGCCAGGCGCTGCAGGCGGCGGCTGATCTGCGAGGCCGAGAGATGCACCGTCTCGCCCAGCGCGGCATTGGTGGCATTGCCCCGGCGCTGCAGGGCGTCGAGCAGGACGAGGTCGTAGCGGTCGATGGTGATTGTCGGCATGATTTTCGGTATATGCGCACAAAACGTGCATGTTACTGGCAAAGCGCCTGCAAGTATGAACACTTGTTGCGCAGTATTCGCGTGAAAATGTTCATCTCTCTCCCGCGTCGGACTTCCGTTCATGAATCTCGTCGAATCCCTGCTCCACGCCCTCAAGGATCATGGCGCCCGCCAGATCTTCGGCATCCCCGGCGACTTCGCCCTGCCTTATTTCCGCATCATCGAGCAGTCGCAGATCCTGCCGCTCTATACGCTCTCGCACGAACCCGGCGTCGGCTTCGCCGCTGACGCCGCGGCGCGCGCCCACCTGGGCCTCGGCGTCGCCGCCGTGACCTACGGCGCCGGCGCGCTCAACATGGTCAATGCGGTGGCCGCCGCCTATGCCGAGAAGTCGCCGCTGGTGGTGCTCTCCGGCGGGCCGGGCAAGGGCGAGTCGCGCTCCGGCCTGTTGCTGCACCACCAGGCCAAGACCCTGGATTCACAATTCCAGATGTACCGCGAAATCACCTGCGACCAAGTCAGGCTCGACGATGCGGCGCGCGCGCCGGCCGACATCGCGCGCGTGCTGGGCAATGCCCTGCGCAATTCGGAGCCGGTGTATATCGAGATTCCGCGCGACATGGTGGCCGTCCCTTGCGCGCCGGTAGTGCGCGACGTCGCGCTGGCGATCGATGGCGAGGCGCTCGCGGCCTGCGTCGAGGAAATCCTCTCGCGCCTGGCGCAGGCGCAGTCGCCGGTGCTGATGGCCGGCGTCGAGGTGCGCCGCTTTGGCCTCGAAGACAAGGTCGCGCTGCTGGCGCGGCGCCTGGGCCTGCCGGTGGTGACCAGCTTCATGGGACGCGGCCTGCTCGCCGACCAGGACGCGCCGCTGGTCGGCACCTACATGGGCGTCGCCGGCCTGCCTGAAGTGACCCAACTGGTCGAAGGCTCCGACGGCCTGTTCCTGCTCGGCGAAATCATCTGCGACACCAATTTTGCGGTGTCCGAAACCCGCATCGACATGCGCAAGACCATCCAGGCGCTCGACGGCCGCGTCACGCTCGGCTATCACACCTATCCCAATCTTCCGCTGGCGGCGCTGGTCGACGGCCTGCTGGCGCGGGTCGCGGTCGAGGAAAAGCCGTTCGCGGTGCAGGGCCAGGTGTTTCCGCGCGGCATGCCGGCCGATGCCGCGAGCATCGCGCCGACCGACATCGCCACGGCGGTGAACGACCTCATGGCGGCGCACGGCAAGATGCCCATCGCATCGGACATGGGCGACTGCCTGTTCACCGCGATGGAAATCGAACACACGGCGCTGGTCGCGCCCGGCTATTACGCCACCATGGGCTACGGCGTGCCGGCCGGGCTCGGCCTGCAGGCGGCGACCGGGCAGCGGCCGCTGATCCTGGTCGGCGACGGCGCCTTCCAGATGACCGGCTGGGAACTCGGCAACTGCCGCCGCTACGGCTGGGACCCGATCGTGCTGCTGTTCAACAATGCCAGCTGGGAAATGCTGCGCACTTTCCAGCCCGAGTCCTCGTTCAACGACCTCGGCCACTGGGGCTACGCCGAAATGGCCGCCAGCATGGGCGGCGACGGCGTCCGCGTCGGCACCCGCGCCGAACTCAAGGCCGCGCTGGACAAGGCGCTGGCGACGCGCGGACGCTTCCAGCTGATCGAGGTGACGCTGCCGCGTGGCGTGTTGTCCGCCACCTTGCAGC
>JAUYSD010000055.1 GCA_030696505.1 Sulfuritalea sp.
ATGTCGCGGCGCCTGATGTTGTCCTCGACCGCGAACCAGTCGGCCGGCCATTCGGCGACGGGGACTTCGCTGCGAATCAGGCCGACCATTTCGCCCAGGCGGGCCTGGCTCATGCCGGTGACGGCGCGGTAATTGACCAGCAGCGCCGGGCCCTGGTCGCCCATACCGGTGCAGGAGGTGGTGTTCACGCTGACCAGTCCATCTTCGGAAACCCGGCCGGGCTCCAGCCAGAGTTTTTTGCACATCGCGTCGATCAGTTCGCCGTTGCCCAGCATGCGGTCGGTGATGTTGTCCGACCAGAGCACGCAGTATTTCCCGCGCGGCCGGGTGTGGAAGAAGCTGTAGAAAGAGGCGGTGCCGCTGACCTCGGCGCGCGGCCAGCCGATTGCGGCGGCGATATGAGTCAGCGTGGCGGGGGCGAGCCAGCCCAGTTGTTCCTGGATTTCGCGCAGGATCTGCACGAGCCGCGTAGCGTCGCGGCGATGGCGTTCGAGGACAGCGTCGATGGTGTCGGTGTCGGACATGGAAGAACCTCGGAGGAGATGCTGGGCGCATTGTTACTGCGATGCAGCATAGTTCAATTCTGTTACGGCGGCTTAACCTGCGTCAACTAAGATCACGGCCACCCGTCGGCCCTTTGCGGCGACCTGCGCGGAGTGCAGGAATAGCAGAGTTTCGTCGGCTTGGCAGCTTTTTCAAGGCTGCTCTGCTAGGATTTCGCCTCACACGCGTCACACGCGTCACACGCCTAAGCCCGCCAACCCCCAGCCATGACTGACGACAGCCCCTTTGCCGCACTGGGCAACACCCGAGACACCGGCGAGGTGGAGGCGCAGGTGGGCGAGATCATCCTGGCCTTTGCGCCCGGACACGATTTGCAGCGCGTTGCCGATGCCTTCGCCCTGCTCGATCGGGCTTTCGACGGAGAGTTGCCGGGCTACCAGAAGCTCAAGACCCTGTATCACAACCGCACCCATACCAACGAGGTGGTGCTGTGCACCGCACGCATGCTGCATGGCCTGCATCTGGCCGGCCAGGGACTGGATGCCGACCATATCGACGCCGCGCTGATCGGTGCCCTGATGCACGATGTCGGCTACCTGATGAGCGACGACGAGGCCAGCGGCACCGGCGCGCAATTCACCGAAAGCCATGTCCTGCGCGGCGTCGACTTCACGCGAACCCATCTGGTCTGGCTGCCGCCCGACTTGCTGGAAGCGACGACGCGGGTGATCCTGCTCACCGATCACCGCAAGCACCCGGGCTGGGTCAAGTTCGACAACCTGCAGCAGCAGCGCGCCGCCTACGCCACGGCCACGGCCGACCTGATCGGCCAGATGGCCAATCGCGAATATCTCGAGCGCGTGCTGCTGCTGTATTTCGAGTTCGAGGAAGCGCAGATGGGCGGCTTCGCCGACATCCACGACCTGCTGGAAAAGACCACGGCCTTCTATCGCATGACCAAGGGGCGGCTCGACCAGGACCTGCTGGGGCTTTCGACCCATCTGGCCCGGCATTTCGGCCAGCAGACCGGCGCCCAGCGGAATTTCTACCAGGAATCGATAGAGCGCAACCTCGACTACCTGGAGCAGGTCGTGAATACCGAACGCAAGCAGCGGCTGAACCGGCTCAAGCGCGGCGGTGTGGTCGAGAAGCTGCGCGGCATGAAGGACCCCGACTGAGATGGAACGCATCACGATATCGCTCGATGCCGAGCTGGCCGCCGAATTCGACCGGCTGATTGCCGAGCGCGGCTACCGCAACCGCTCCGAAGCGGTGCGCGACCTGCTGCGCGCGCACCTTGAGGAGGCGCGGCAGCAGCGTGGCGAGACGACGAATTGCGTTGCCAACCTGTCCTACGTGTACAACCATCACCAGCGCGACCTGGCCGAACGCCTGACCAGCTTGCAGCATGGCCAACACGATCTGACCCTGGCCACCCTGCATGCCCATCTCGATCACGAGAACTGCCTCGAAAGCGTGCTGCTGCGCGGGCCCACGGCCGCGGTACGCAGCTTCGCCGATGCACTGATCGCCGAGCGCGGCGTGCGTCACGGCCAGCTCAACCTGATCGACGTCGACGTCGATGCCGGGCGTGCCCACGGCCACGGCTACCGGCCCGCCGGTAGCGGCCATGGCCATGTGCACCTGAAGCCCAGGACTTAGCGTGGCGGAACCCGATCACCTGATTTTCGCCGCGCCTGACCTCGATGCCGGTGCCGCCTGGCTGGAGCAGCACCTGGGCGTGGCTCTCGCGACCGGAGGCAAACACGCGCGCATGGGCACGCACAATCGCCTGCTGGGTCTGGGCGAGAACTTCTACCTCGAATTGATCGCGATCGACCCGAGCGCGCCGCCGCCGGAACGGCCGCGCTGGTTCGCGCTCGACCGCTTGCCGGCGCAGGATCGTCCGCGCCTGATCCACTGGGCGGCGCGCAGCAATGACATTTCGCGCGATGCCGCCGCCAGCAGCGAAGACTTGGGCGAGATCCTGCCCATGGAGCGCGGCGACTACCGCTGGCGCATCAGCGTGCCGGCCGACGGGCGCCTGCCGGGCGACGGCCTGGTGCCGACGCTGATCCAGTGGGACGTGCCGTTTCATCCGGCGCAGCGCCTGCCCGATGCCGGCTGCCGCCTGATGAAACTGGAAGGCTTCCATCCGCAGCCGGCACGCATCCGGACCGCGTTGGCCAGCCTCGGCCTGGGTTCACGCCTGGACGTGCATGCTTGCGCCGCCGCGGAACCGGCGCAACTGGTGGCCTACCTGCGCACGCCGCGCGGCCTGATCGAACTCGACTGAAGCGGCCTCAGTTCGCCGTGCCCGCGGTCAGCCGCGTGTCGCGCGCCAGCCAGTTGCCGACCAGGAAACTGGCGCCGAGCAGGACGATGACGGCCGCGCCCACCAGCACTTCCTTGCCTTCGTACCACTGCGAAATGTCGGCGCGCAGCCAGCGAGCCAGGCCGAAACCGGCCACGGCAAAACTGATCGCGGCGACCATCAGGCCCATGACGCGCGAGGCAATGCGCGCACGGTGGTCGGCACGGCACAGCAGGCGGGCGATCCAGAGCCCATTGGCGCCGTCGGCGAGCAGCATGCCGGCGGTGAAGGCCAGGCCCAGCATCAGGGCATGGGCGATGCCGCCATGCTGGGTGGCGGTGACGGCAAACAGCGCGGCCTGGCTCAGGGTATCGAAGGACAGCGCGAACAGCGCACCGACGGCGGCGATCGCCAGCGGATGCGAAGTGGCCTGCAGGCGGCGCAACAGGCCGGCCTTGATGCCTACGGTGGCCACCATCGCGTCGGCCGGCGCGGTCAGCACGGCGCGCAGGTTGAGCGTGCCCAGCAAGCAGAGGAAGCCGATCGAAATCCAGGTGCCGAGGTCTTCCATCCACGCCGGCACCTGCCAGGCGCTGGATGCCAGGCCGACGCCGAGCGCAATCAGCATGACCACGGCACCATGGCCCAGCGAAAACAGCGAACCGCACCAGCGCGCGCGCGCCGGGGCAAAACGCAGGTTATGGCGCGTCAGGCCGTCGATCGCGGCGAGGTGGTCGGCGTCGAGTCCGTGCTTGGCGCCGAGGACGAAGACCAGGGCGAGCAGGGCGATCCATTCGTTGAGGCTTTCCATCGGCGCGGGCCTTTCAATAGGTGCGATATGAAGTCTAGTGAAAACTTCATACAAAATCCATGCCCGTCCGGCGGCGCGCCGAAAAGCGCTTGCGATCAACTGCCTGCGGAAACGGCGCGGGCGCCTGGTGGTTAGCAGCTATGCGCCGCTCGCTCCCGGCTATCCGGTTCGGCCTTCATTGCGCGACTCCGCGCAGCACCCGGATGTGCCCAATGAGGGGCGCAAACAGCGGTTCGAGATGGCGCCGCATCAGTGGTCCGATCGCGCTGGTGCGGGTCAGGATGGGCATCGCGGCCTCGTTCGAGATGTGCGACAGGGCGGCCATCGCTTCGATTTCGCGACCCAGTTCGGAGGAAGCATCGGCCGGGATTTCGAGTGCGCGCAGCGGCGCGAAGTAAGCGCCGAGAATGTCCAGCAGCAGATACACGGTCTCGTGCGCCGGCGGCTTTTCCAGCACCAGCTCGGCCGCGGCGAGGAAGCCCTGGCCGCTGGCCGCATGGCAGCGGGCCAGTTGCGTCGCCCAGGGGTCGCCGGCCGCCACTCGCGCCTGCAGCTCCGCCGAAAGAGGGAGTTCCGTGCCGGCCGGCAAGGCATCGGGCCGGTGTTCGAGAAAGCCGACATAGTAGTGCGGGCGGCGCCTGGCCTTGGCCCACAGTTGTTCGCTGGCCGCGGCATCGAGCAGGCCGGCACCGAGCACGGCTCGGATCGAGTTCATGGCCAGGACCGGGTCTTCCTCGAAGGCCAGGTGTTCGATCAGGAAGTCGGCCAGCACCGGGCCCATCGCGCCCGCGCGCACGGCGTCATGGCCGAGCATGTAGCGCGCCACCTCCATGGTCGGCAGCGCCCACCAGGCGCGGCGTGCCAGTTCGTCGCTGAGCGTCGGCGCCAGCGCCACGGCGGTCACCGCCTCGGGTTCGCCGAGCTTGAGCAGGGCTGCCAGATTCTTCGGGCCGGCGTGGCCCGTGCGCGTCCAGCGCCGCAGATGCACCGGGTAGCCGCCGGGCGAGTCGAGCGCATGGCCGCCGAGCAGTTCGCGCACGCGCATGGCGTACAGATCGGGACGGCAGTTGGGGTGCAGGCTGATTTTCGCTTCGCCCTTCGGCGTCAGCGCGTAGAGGATCATCGCGCCCTCGTCGATGCGCACGGCATGGATCTCGCCGGCCAGCAGCACGTTGAGGCGCAGCGCGTCCTCGGGAGCCAGGTCGACGGTTCTCAATTGAGCTGGATCCTTCTGCCCCAGGGCACCGGCGCCTTGCCCTTGATCAGCCACAGCACCGGGTAGTAGGGCGCCAGCCTGGGGAACTCGGCTTCGCCGTCGGTGAAGTACAGCAGTGCGTCGGGATGTGCGCCCTCGCGCTCCAGCCACTCGAACACCGGGGCGAAGGCGGTGCCGCCGCCGCCCGCGAACTTGCGCGGCAGGCGCAGTTCCTGCCAGGGTTCGCAGACCCAGGGCGCATCCGGCGCCAGCGCCGCATCGCAGGCCAGCAGCGTGATGCGCACCGGCAGCGTGCCCTTGATCGCGTTGAGTTCGCCGAGGAACTGCGCCAGGTCGGTATCGCTGATCGAGCCCGAAGTGTCGAGCGCGACGAAGATGTCGCCGGCATGGCTGCGCAGGCTGGGCCAGATTACATCGCTTGAAGACTCCCCGGTGCGCCGCGACGGCCGCAGCCAGCTGTAGTCGTCGCGCGCGGCCTGCGACAGGTATTGCGCCAGCGCGGCGCGCCACGACACCTGGGGTGCCAGCGCGGATTCGGCGAGCCGCGCCAAATTGCCCGACAGCTTGCCGGCTTCGCGCGCGCGCTGTGCCGC
>JAUYSD010000080.1 GCA_030696505.1 Sulfuritalea sp.
CTGCTGGAGCGCATCGGCGTCGAGGAAGGCTTCTTCATCACCGGCGGCATCGCCAAAAACCCTGGCGTCGTCAAGCGCATCGAGAAGCTGCTGGGCATCAAGGCAATGGAGACCAAGGTGGATAGCCAGATCGCCGGCGCCCTCGGTGCCGCGCTGTTCGGCTACACGCTGATGTCGAAGAAGGCTGCTGCGGCCTGATAGCCTCTTGCGGCGGCCGGCGTTCTGCCGGCTGCCGCGGGATCTGACCATCCGCAGCGGCAGGAGAGCGTACTTTGCTCGACCGCCTTGCTGCGCAGAGGTTTCATCAGAAGGAAGAGACATGATCGCCAATTACGGTTACAAGGATGGCTCCGGTGAGTACTACATCAGCATCGACACCGACAAGTGCATCGGCTGTACCGCCGCACGTGCCTGTCTGACCGCGTGTCCGAAGCAGATGTTCGAAATCATCACCGATGATTACGACGACGAGGTGGCCTGGATCAAGAAGCCGAACTGCCGCACCCTGTCTTACGATTGCGCCGATTGCAAGCCTTCGGGCGGCTACACCAGCCTGCCCTGCATCACGGCCTGCACGCCGGGTGCGATCAAGCACTCGTGGTAGCCGCAAGGTGATTCCCATGGCTGAAACACCACGACGCGTCATTCCGATCGCGCAGTCCAAGGCGGTCAACCCCGAGGACGCCTTGCTCAGGGACGGCTGGGTGCGCCAGACCGTGATCGGCGAGCCGCGCCTGTCCGAGATCGTGCAGAACTACAAGGCCATGGGCTTCGAAGTCCATGTCGAGGAGTTCAAGACCGAGGGCGACAGTGGCTGCAACACCTGTTTCGATGCGGGTCAGGGAATGGGCTTCATGTACGGCACGGTCTATGTGCGCAAGCGCAGCGAACCGGCCGGCGAAGACGAATTGTTCTAAGAATTGACGGCGCCAGTGGCGCTGCCGACACCACAAGGAGGAAAGAAATGGCTGATCAGAAACGAATCATGCGCGTGTTGCGCCAAGGGGACCTGGACGCCATCGTGGCCATCGACGCATTCGCCTCGAAGGAACCGCGACAGGAATACTACGAACGCAAGATTGCCGGCATCCTGAACAAGAATGCCAACATCAATACCTCGATCGTCTGCGAAATCGACGGCAAGGTGGTCGGCTTCGTCATGGGCTACGTGTTCTTCGGCGAGTTCGGCATTACCGATGCGACCGCGACCATCGACACCCTGGGCGTGCATCCGGATTTTCGCAAGCACGGCGTCGCCGCCGAGATGCTCGACACCTTCATGATGAACATGAAGGCGGCCGGAGTGAAGAAGGTCTATACGCTGGTTAACTGGGACGATTTCGCCCTCGAAAAATTCTTCACGGCGAACAAGTTCGTGCCGTCGAAGCGCATCAATTACGAGTGCGTGCTTCCCTGATAGCCCGACGGCACGCCGACGGGTCATGTGGATCGATACCCATTGTCATACCAAGCATTCCTATGACAACTGGCTTGAACCGCTTGACCTGATCCGGCGCGCCAAGGCCCTCGGACTCGACGGCGTGTGCATCACCGAGCACTATTCCTACGAGGCCTCGGAGCCGGTCGAACGCATCGGCCGCGAGGAGGGTCTGCTGGTCCTGCGCGGCGTCGAAATCGCCACCGACCGGGGTCACCTGCTGGCCTACGGCGTTGTCGATGACGGCTGGAACATCTGGAATCGCGACAGCTATCTGCCGCTGGAGGAAGTGATAGCACATATCAACGACCTCGGCGGCGTCTGTGCGCCGGCACATCCGTTTCGCAATGTCGGGCTGTCGAGCCTGCTGGAAGGGTTGCTGGAGCTGAAGGATATTGCCGCCGTGGAATCGCATAACGGCGTCAATGCCGAAAGCGACAACGACCTGGCGATACGCGCATCCGCGCACATGGGTTTGCCGACGCTGGGCGGCAGCGATTGCCACAAGGTGGTGGCGGTAGGACGTTGCGCGACGGAGTTTTCGCAGCCGGTCACCGACATGGCGAGTTTCGTCGCCGCGGTGAAGGCCGGTGCCTGTCGCGGGGCTTATTACGAGCCGTACAGCCGGGCCCAGTTGTAGCAGTGACAAGAATCGCGTGATCCGACGAGGTCGCGCGAGCCAGTCGAAAGACGCATCGAGGAGGAACACATGCAGGCCGTACAGACGTCCGAGATCAGGTGGTACAAGACCCGCCAGGCGCCCGCTGCCGGCGCTTTCGCTGCCGATGCCGCAGCGATGGTCAGTCTTACCATAGACGGCAAGGCGGTCGAGGCGCCCGAAGGCGTGTCGCTGCTGTCCGCGGCGAGCGCCGCCGGCATCTACATTCCGGCCCTCTGTGCCCATCCCGATCTGCCGCCCAGCGCCCAGCGCGGCGGCGGCGCCAGCGCCAGCGGCTGCAACCTCTGCGTGGTCGAGATCGCCGGCATGAGCGGCATGCGCACCTCGTGTTCGATCGCGGTCGAGGCGGGAATGGTCGTCACCACGACTTCGCCCGCCATCGAAAAGCTGCGCAAGGAGGGCATCGCCAAGACCCTCGGCACGCATCCGCACGTTTGCCTGACCTGTCCGCAGCGCGACGGCTGCAGCCGCACCACCTGTTCCTTCGGCAACCCGGTCGAGCAGCGCTGCTGCTCGATCTTCAACAGTTGCGAATTGCGCAAGGTGGCCGACCACATCGGCATTCCGCCGACGACGCCGAATTACAAGCACGTCCAGTTGCCGGTGATCAGGAACGAACCCTTCTACGACCGCGACTACAATCTCTGCATCGACTGCCGGCGCTGCCTGGTAGCTTGCAACGACGTGCGCGGCGTCGGCTGCCTCGAAGTCAAGAACACCGACGGCCGCACCTGGGTCGGCACCATCGCCGACACGCTGCTCGAATCCGGCTGCAAGTTCTGCAGCGCCTGCGTCACCGTGTGCCCGACCGGCGCGCTGATGGATCGCACCCTGGATGTCGCGCGCGTCGAGGAAACGCAAGTTCCCTGCAAGGCCACCTGTCCGGCCGGCATCGACGTGCCGCGCTACGTGCAACTGGTGGGCCTCGGCATGTACGGCGAAGCCGTCGCCGTGGTACGCGAAAAACTGCCCTTCCCCGGCATTCTCGGCCGCGCCTGTTTCAGCCCCTGCGAAACCGCCTGTCGGCGCAAGGACCTCGACGATCCCTTGTCGATCCGCAGCCTCAAGCGCATCGCGGCCGACAACGATACCGGCCTGTGGCGCCAGCATTCGATCCAGTTGCCGCCTTCGGGCAAGAAGGCCGCGGTGGTCGGTGCCGGTCCCGGCGGACTCACCGCTGCCTACTATCTGGCCAAGAAGGGCCACGCCGTCACGGTGTTCGACGCCTTGCCGGCCGCCGGCGGCATGGTGCGCTACGGCATTCCCTCGTATCGCGTGCCGCTGGAAGTGATCGACCAGGAAGTGGCGGAAGTCGAAAAGCTCGGCGTGGAATTCCGCTTCAACACCCGCATCGAGAACATCGACGAACTGCTGGCGCAGGGCTTCGATAGCGTCTTCCTCGCCATCGGCGCGCAGAACGGCGATGCGCTCGGCATCCCCGGCGACACGCTGCCCAATGTGATCGACAGCCCCAACTTCCTGCGCGCCGCGACCACGGGCAAGGTCGGCAAAGTTGGCGCTGATGACACGGCGATCGTGATCGGCAAGCGCGTCGCGGTGATCGGCGGCGGCAACGTCGCCACCGACAATGCGCGTTCGGCGCGGCGCCTGGGCGCCGAAGTGGTGGATATGGTGTATCGCCGCACCCGCGAGGAAATGCCGGCGCGCGACGACGAGGTCCAGGGTTGCATTGACGAAAAGGTCAATCTGCGTTTCCTGCTGGCGCCGAAGAAAATCGAACTCAACGACAGCGGCAGCTCGCGGCTGAAGATCACCTACGTCAGGATGGAACTCGGCGCACCCGATGCCTCGGGGCGCCGGCGCCCGATGGAGATTGCCGGCAGCGAGTTCACCGAGGATGTCGACCTGGTGATCGGCGCCATAGGCCAGCGGCCCGAGGAGTTTCCCGCCTACGCAGTGCAGGTATCGAAAAACGGCCGCGTCCAGGTGCGCGAGGACAGCATGCTGACCAGCCGTCCCGGCGTCTATGCCGGCGGCGACTGCGTGCTCGGCCCCTCGTCACTGATCGAGTCCGTCGCCCAGGGCCGCAAGGCCGCCGCGGCGATGGATGCCTATCTCGGCGGCGACGGCAACATCGAGGAAACGCTGCTGCCCGACTGGGATACCGATCCGCACATCGGCCGCGAGGAAGGCTTCAATACCCGCAAACGCCTGCATCCGATTTTCATCGATCCGGAACAGCGCAACAACTGGGACGAGGTCGAACTCGGCTTCGATGAAGCCACCGCCCGCGCCGAGGCCCTGCGTTGTCTCAAGTGCAATCTGGCGGCGAAGATCGAGGACATGGTGCTGCCGCCGGAAGCCTGGCTGGAACTCAATGCCGGGAACGTGACCGCCGTGCAGACCGAGTCCGGTGTCTATCAGTTGCTCGACGCCGACAAGAAGGTGCTGTTGATCAAGGGCGTCGAGAACCTGCGCGAAGGCCTCGAAGAGATGCTCGACAAGGCCGACATCGCCACATACTTCGTCTGGGAAGACGCACCCTTCTTCAGCCAGCGCGAGAACCAGCTGGTGCAGGCCTACATGCAGCAATACGGCGGCATGCCGCCGGGCGTCGGCGCGGACGAAATGGATGATCTTTTCTGATCGACCGGCGACAGAAATTCAACAAGAACCCGACAGCTAAGGACGACATACATGGCAGATTTCAAGTTCATCTCCTACGAAGACCAGGGCGAAACGCTGCGCCTGGCCATCAACCGACCGCCCTACAACGTGCTCGACATCGCCACCATGGAGGAGATGAATGCCGCGCTCGACCTGGCCATGGAAAACACCACGGCCAAGGTGCTGGTGATCACCGGCAACGGCGACAAGACCTTCTCCTCCGGCGTCGATGTGGTCGATCACACGCCGGACAAGGTGGTGAAGATGATCGAGGTTTTTCACGGCATCCTGAAGCGCCTGATGCAGGTGTCGATCCCTACCGTGGCGGCCGTGAACGGCGCGGCGCTGGGAGGCGGCTGCGAACTGGCGATCGCCTGCGACATGGTGGTGGCATCCGAATCCGCCAAGCTCGGCCAGCCGGAAATCAAGCTCGGCGTGTTCCCGCCGATCGCCGCGATCCTGCTGCCGCGGCAGATTCCGATGACCAAGGTCATGGAACTGCTGCTCGGCGGCGGCATCATCGATGCGAAGGAGGCGCACCGCCTCGGCCTGGTGAACACTGTGTTTGCGAAAGAGACTTTCGCGGCCGACACGGCGAAGTTCCTCGAACAATTCACCTCGCTGTCGCGCGTGGCGCTGATCCATACCAAGAAGGCGGTCAAGGAAGCGGCGACGCGGCCCTTCTACGAGGCGCTGTTCCATATCGAACAGCATTACCTCAAGGACCTGATGGCCACCGAGGATGCCAAGGAGGGTTTGAACTCCTTCATCGAGAAGCGCAAGCCCGTCTGGAAGAACAAATAATCGACACGAGGACAAGAAAATGATTCCGAGCACCATCAAGACATGGCAGATGACCGTACCGGGGACGCTGACCAAGACAGAAATTCCGGTCCCGCAACTGCAGCCGGGCGAGGTCCTGGTCGAGGTCAAAGGCTGTGGTGTTTGCCACACTGACCTGTCCTACTTTTACATGGGCGTGCGCACCGAACAGCCGCCACCCCTGTCGCTGGGCCACGAGATTTCGGGCGTGGTGGTGGCCGGTGAGGCGAGCTTCATCGGCAAGGAAGTCATCATTCCTGCCGTGCTCCCCTGCAACAAATGCGAGCTGTGCAAGACCGGCCGCGGCAACCGTTGCCTGGCGCAAAAGATGCCGGGCAACTCGATGGGCATCTATGGCGGTTTTTCCAGCCACATCCCGGTGCCGGCGGCTGACCTGTGCGTCGTCGGCAATCGCGGCAAGATTCCGCTGGAACATCTGTCGGTGATCGCCGACGCGGTGACCACGCCCTACCAGGCCGCGCGGCGCGCACGTCTGGCTGCCGGCGATCGTGTCATCGTCATCGGCGCCGCCGGCGGCGTCGGCAGCTTCATGACCCAGGTGGCCAAGGGCATGGGTGCCGGCACGGTGATCGGCATCGACATCAACGAGGAAAAACTGGAGTTCATGAAGGGCTACGGCGCCGACTTCACGATCAATCCGAAAGGCAAGAGCGCCAAGGAAGTGAAGGAAATATTCAAGGCCTATTGCAAGGAAAAGGGCATTCCCTCGAACTACGGCTGGAAGATCTTCGAGGTCACCGGCACCAAGCCGGGCCAGGAACTGGCCCTGTCGCTGCTGTCCTTCACCGGCCTGCTGATGGTGGTCGGCTACGGCACCGACGAGACTTCCTACATGCTGTCCAAGCTGATGGCCTTCGATGCCGAGCTGATCGGCACCTGGGGCTGTCCGCCCGAGTTCTACCCGCTGGTGCTGGAGATGTGCCTCGACGGGCGCATCAACCTCGGCAACTTTGTCGAAACGCGGCCGATGAGCCAGATCGAACAGGTATTCGACGAGGCCCACCACGGCAAGCTCAAGCGGCGCGTGATTTTGACCCCGGATTTCTGAAGCGAATTTCCACATATACGCAGTACCCACCGAATTCAAAGAGGAGAATTACCATGGCATTGGAATGGCTACGCAGGGAAAACGATCTCAAGGATCACCAGCTCATCGACAACAGCCACTTCGGCACCGCGTCGCCTAGTGATGCGCCGACGGTGATTTACGAAGAGCGTCCGGTGCTGGACGACAAGGGTGCCGCGGTGGCCGGCCTGTTCTCGGCCTGGATCTGGCTCAACAATCCGAGCCAGTACAACTCCTACACCACCGACATGGTCAAGGGCGTCATCGCCGGCATGCAGCGCGCATCGAGTGACCGCAAGATCGTCGCCGTGGTGTTCACCGCGGTCGGCGACAAGGCCTTCTGTACCGGCGGCAACACCGCCGAATACGCCTCCTACTACTCCAAGCGCCCCAACGAATACGGCGAGTACATGGACTTGTTCAACGCCATGGTCGACGGCATCCTCAACTGCAAGAAGCCGGTGATCTGCCGCGTCAATGGCATGCGCGTCGCCGGCGGCCAGGAAATCGGCATGGCCACCGACATCACGGTCTCCTCCGATCTGGCGATCTACGGCCAGGCCGGGCCCAAGCACGGCTCGGCGCCAGTCGGCGGCTCGACCGACTTCCTGCCCTGGTTCCTGTCGATGGAAGATGCGATGTACAACTGCATCTCCTGCGAGACCTGGAGCGCCTACAAGATGAAGTCCAAGGGCCTCGTCACCAAGGTCGTGCCGGTGTTGAAGAAGGACGGCCAGTGGGTCAGGAATCCGCTGGTGCGCACCGACACCTATGTCGACGACGGCGAGATCGTCTACGGCGAAGCCGTGGCCAGCGACCAGATCGCCGCCGCCAAGAAGCTGATGACCGAGTGCACCACCGACTTCGAACTGCTCGACGCCGAAGTCAATCGCCTGGTGTGGAAGTTCGCCAACCTGTTCCCCAACTGCCTGATCAATTCCATCGACGGCATCCGCGGCAAGAAGAAGTTCTTCTGGGACCAGATGAAGCTGCCGAACCGCCATTGGCTCGCCGCCAACATGAACCACGAAGCCTGGCTCGGCTTCAATGCCTTCGACGCGAAGAAGCCGACCGGCAAGGACGTCATCGATTTCATCAAGTTCCGCCAGTTGGTGGCCGAAGGCGCACTGTTCGACGACAAGTTCGCCGAGCAGGTTATGGCGAAGCCGAAGGGCTGAGCCGATGCAGCTCAAGGATAGAGTCGCCTTCGTCACCGGCGCCGGGCAGGGCATCGGCGCCTCGGTGGCGCAGGCCTACGCCACCGAGGGTGCCAGGGTTGCGGTGATCGACATGAACGGCGAGGCCGCGGAAAAGGTCGCTGCGGCAATAGTTGGCGCTGGCGGTACGGCGATCGGCATTGCCTGCGACGTCGCCGATCGCGCCCAGGTCGAGGCGGCCGCGGCCAAGGTCAATGCTGCCTGGGGGCGCATCGATATCCTGGTGAACAATGCCGGCATCACCCGCACGGCGATGCTCAACAAGATGAGCATCGAGCAGTGGAATCAGGTCATAGGCGTGCATCTGACGGGCGCCTTCAACTGCCTGCAGGCGGTGGTCGGCGGCATGATCGAGCGCCAGTACGGCCGTATAATTTACGTGACTTCCGCCGCCGGAGTGCTGGGCACCATAGGCCAGATCAACTACAGCGCGGCGAAGGCAGGAATTCTCGGCATGACCAAGAGCACGGCGAAGGAACTGGCCCGCTACAACATCACGGCCAATGCCATCGCACCAGGTGCCGCGACGCCGATGACGGAAGTGATTCGTACCGATGATCGTTTCAAGGAGAAGTACCTGGACCGGATACCCCTGGGTCGCTGGGCCGAGCCCGAGGAGATTGCCCCGGTGTTCATCTTCTTCGCCTCGGATGCCTCGGCTTACGTGACAGGACAGATACTCGCCGCCGACGGCGGCATGACAATTCACTGATTGAAGGGAAACACATGAGCAGCCAACCGCGTTTCAACTGGGAAGATCCTCTGCTGATGGACCAGCAGCTGACCGACGACGAGCGCATGGTGCGCGACACCGCTGCCGCATATTCGCAGGACAAGCTGGCGCCGCGCGTGCTGGAAGCCTTCCGCAACGAGAAAACCGACCCGGCGATCTTCCGCGAAATGGGCGAACTCGGCCTGCTCGGCACGACGATTCCCGAGGAATACGGCGGCGCCGGCATGAACTACGTCTGCTACGGCCTCGCCGCGCGCGAAGTCGAACGCGTCGATTCCGGCTATCGCTCGATGATGAGCGTGCAAAGCTCCCTGGTCATGGTGCCGATCTACGTGTTCGGCAACGTAGCGACCCGCCGCATGTATCTG
>JAUYSD010000244.1 GCA_030696505.1 Sulfuritalea sp.
TGTCCGCGTTCGACGCGAACGGCATGGAAACGCCCTATGTCTTCGAGCAGGTTCGGATTGTTCGGGTCGAGGACGCGTGCCTTGTTCAGTTCGGCCTGCATTGCGTCGAGCTTGAGGACGTCGGGCACCCATTTGCCGGCACGCCAGCGTTCTATCTGGTAGCGGGGCTCCTGCGCCACTACGTCGGCCAGACCGCGTTGAGCTGCCCAATAGATTACAAAGGGCAGGGTGGACAGCAGCACGATAATGACATAGCTGCCTAGCCGACTGAAGTCGGCCCTACGATGGATGGAACGATGGCTCATCCGATGCTACCGATGATTTCGGCGGGGCGATCGCGGACCATTTTCCAGGATTCTTCTTCGCCGACGATTTTCGCTGCCGCGACGCGTCCCGGTTCGAGCTCGGGCGGCCTGGCTTCCATGTTGTGGGCGTCGGAGGCGAGTATCGTGACCCAGCCGCGCGACAGCAAATCGACCGCGCGCGCCTGCGCGTATTCGCCGAAGGATCCGGCCACCGCACCCGCCGTGACCTGCAGCAGGCATCCCAGGCGGACAAAGGGCAGCAACTTGTCGATGCTGCGCAGGATGTCCTTGTTGCGCTCGGGATGGGCAATCATCGGCCGGATGCCCTGCTTCAGCAGCCAGGCGACCAATTTGTCCGCACCGACGGGCACGTGGCTGTGGGGAAATTCGAGCAGCATGACGCGCTCGCCTTGCCAATGACCGAGATACGGAATCTGTTCTTCGCCGACCCATGACAGGATCTCGTGGTCGAGCCGCACCTCGGCTGAGCACAGTATTTTTAGCGCAATGCCCTCGGCATCGAGCGACTGCTGGAAGTTCGCTGCGGCGGCACGAATATTGGCGGCCCGGTTGGCGTAGCGGCCCGGATGCATATGGGGGGTTACGACGGAAGTCTGTATCCCCGCTGTGACGGCATGCCGCGCAAGGCGCAAAGCGGTTGCCAGATCCTCCGGACCGTCATCGATACCGGGAAGCAGGTGGCAATGTAGGTCAATCACGCCTTCGTGGAAGAATACCCGCTGCTGTAGCTATATTTTTTGCCATAGCCGTAGGCACTGTATTTTCCGTACCCGTAATAGCGATCGGCTTTTTCGCGGTCGATCTGGTTGATCACAACACCCAGGATATGGGCTTTGGCTTCGCGCAGGCGATCGAGACCACCCCGCGCGACCTGGTAGGGCGTGGAATCCGCCTTCACCACGTAGATCACCGAGTGAGCGTACTGCGCCAGAATCAGCGGATCGCTGACCAGTTGCAGCGGCGGGCTGTCGATGATGACGACATCGAAGCTTTCTTCCAGCCATTTCATCGCCTCGGCAAAGCGAATCGAGGAAAGCAGTTCCAGTGGATTCGGCGGCACCACGCCACTGGGAATGATATGGATGCCCAGTTCCTTGTTGAAATGCATGCATTCCGACGTCGGGTCGGAACCCGAAACAAGATTCGCCAGCCCCTTGCTGTTTGAATTTACGCCGAGCACCTTCGCCACCGTGGGACGGCGCATGTCGGCATCGATCAAACAGACCTTGCGCACCTGGCCGAGGGCCAGCGCGATATTGGTCGCCACCGAGGTCTTGCCTTCACCCGGAATCGACGATGTCACCAGCAATACCTTGTGCGGTGCATCGATCGAGGACAGCATGACGCCGGTACGGATCGAGCGTATTTCTTCGGAAAACCCGGGGTCCTTGTCCTTGATGAAGGCGATCTGCAGATCGCCTGCCTCGACCTTGCCCTTGATGCGCGGCAATTGTCCCAGCATCGATTGACGCAACTTGGTGTCGACGTCCTCGGCGGTCTTGATGGTGTTGTCGAGGTATTCGAGCAGCAATGCCAGCATGATGCCGAGGATCAGCCCGACTACCGCGGCGATCCCTATGATTCTGACCTTCTTCGGGCTGTAGGGCGCGGCTCTGACCACGGCAGGATCGACGACGCGGGCGATCGGCGACTGCAGGTCGCCGGCGACGTTGGTTTCCTTCATGCGGGTGGTGAACATCTCATACAGGCTCTTGTTCGAGGCCACTTCGCGCTCTAGTACGCCGAGTTCGTATTCCTTGCGGTTCATGCCGAGAATGTCGCCCTTGCTTTGCGCCAACGCGCGCTCCACCGACGATTCCTGGGCGCGAGCGAGTTCGTATTCCTTGGTGATGCTGGTGACGATGGTGTCGATCTGGCGCTTGGTGTTCTCGCGTGCCGCGCGGAACTCCGCATCCGCAGTCTGGCGCTTGGGGTGATCGGGACCGTATTTCTTGGCGGCATCCGCCAATTTGCTTTCGGCAGCTGTCTCGACACCCTTCAGTTGGGCGTAGAGGGAGCTTTTCTGGATGGCCGGAATCGATTCGATATCCAGCTTCGACTTCTGCGCGCTCTGCACCTGCTGATATGCCGCCTCGGCCTCGGCCCGCTTCTGCCGCGCCGAAACCAGGCCTTCGGAAAGCTGTTCGAGCTGCCGGGATGCCCCGCTCTGCGCCACGCCCTTGGCGTCGATGATGCGCTCGCGCTCGCGGAACTGCTGCAAGGCCCGTTCCGATTCCTCCAGCTTCTTGCGCAGGCCTGTCAGGCGCTCGGTCAGCCACGCACCGGCTTTCTGGGTCATTGCCAGCCGCGCGTCCATGTCCGCCTCGATGAAACCGTCGGCGACCCAGTTGGCGGCATTGGCGGCAAATTCCTTGTCCGGGCTCTCATAGCTGATCTTGATCAACTGGCTGTTGCGCACCAGTTCAATCGTCAGCTCCCTCTTGAAGCGGCCGACTACTGCAGCCTGGAGTTTCTCGGGGGTGAATTTTTCGGAATCGTCGTCGCCGAACCAGGAGGCCGGCACCAGCTTCTTGATCGAGAAACCGCTGTCCTGCTGCTGACGCGGATCCATCACGGGATGATCCACCAGCTTCATCTTGCTGACGATGCGACGAGCCAGTTCTTCCGACTTGAGGATCTCGGCCTGGGTCTGGTAGTACTCGCGATTGCTGCTCATCGAGCTGTAGACTTCCTCGATGCCGACCACCTTGCTCTTGTTCGACTCCAGCATCAGCGTCGCGGTGGACCGGTAGGTCGGCTGGATCGAATAGACGACCAGCATAGTTACCAGCGCAATGGCCGCCGCCAGTCCCAGGGCGCTCCCCTTATGCTTTGAAACGCTCCGACGCCAGAATCGCAATTGCTCGGCCAGGCGGTCGGCGTCCTGCTCGGGCCTGTCGAACGGAACGTACACAGGCTGCACTTGCACAGGAACAGCCGGAAGAACAGGTGCCGCGGGATGATTCATGGTCAGAAAAAGCTCTCTTCAACGGTGATGATGTCTCCCGGATTGACGAGAGTGGATTGATCGACCTTGACCGGGGTTTGCGTCTTGTCGTCCTCGCGAATCACGAAGATTTTCTCTTTCGACGCGCGCTCCTTGAAGCCGCCGGCGAGGGAAATCGCCTTGCGTATGGTCAAGCCCGGCAGGAAGGGATAAGCGCCGGACTTTTCGACCTGTCCATTGACAAAGAATGGACGGTATTCTTCAATGGTGACCGACACCACGGGATTGAGCAGATATTTCCCGCGCAGGCCGTCGGCGATCAGGGCTTCCAGTTCGGCGACGCGTTTGCCCAGTACCCTGATCTCGCCAATAATCGGAAAGGAAATGGTGCCGGCATCGCTCAAGCGGATTTTTTCGCGCTTCAGGTCATCCTCGCCCAACACGCGGATGCTGACCACGTCGCCGGACGCCAACCGATAGGACGACAAGAGACTTTGACCGCTTGCAGCAGTTTGCCCAATCGATGCGAATGACATTATCCAAAAGCCTGCCAGCAGCAGGCATTTGTACAGTCCGCTCATTGAAAAAGCCTCTCAAGAAAATAAGCAAAGCAAAAAATTAGAGGGGGGAATATCCCCCCTCTAATTCTATCAAAGGACTTACAGGACGACCAGCGCGCCGGCGTCAGATCGCAGCGTTGAGGAACACGCTATAGATGTTGCGCTTGTAGGAGAAAGCAGCGACATTCGAGTCCTTGTCGGTGTAGTCATAACCCGCACCAACCCTGAAGTTGCGTGTCCATTGGTAATTCAGCTTCAGCCCGTAGGCGTTGATCTTGTCCGTCTGCGGGGTTGCCACTCCGGCATTGTACTGGTAGTCAGTCTTGGTATTGCTATAGGTGGCGACGCTGGAAAGCCGGCTGTTCCAGGCGTGGTTCCAGGTGACGCCGTACTTGCTGTCGATCGAGGCGTTGCCGATCGTCGCTTCGTTGGTGCTTCTACCGGTATTGAAGTCAAAGTTGGAGTAGGTCAGCGGGCTCCACTTGATTGTTCCGTCCCAGCTCGATCCGGAGAAGTCGCGGAGGCTGCCGTCGGAGAAATCCTTCTTCATGGTACCGACCTTGAATATGCCGGTGGTCTTGGCAGCGGCTTCCCAGGTCACACCCACCAGGAACCTGCGGTCGGTACTGTCCAGCGTGGTCCAGTTGGGAACACCGCCCACGCCGGTAAAGGACGCCAGCTTGTAATCCACTTTGGTCTGAGTGGCTTGGAATAGCAGTTGCGTCTTCGGCATGACGCGCCAGAAGAAGGTGGCGCCGATCGTGGAATCGTCACGATCGCGCTTGGTGTTGTCCGGATTGCCGAAGGCGTCCGACTTGAAATTGTCGTAGCGCTTCGAGACCAAACCGCCATCCAGCTCGATACGGCCCTGTGCGCCTTCGGCGCCAAAACCAGCGAGACCCTTGAACGTGGATTGGTGCCACTTGTCCGGGTTGGCGTGGGTGGTAGCCCCCGGCACGGAACCCTGATCATCGTGACCCTGCAGATATTCGGCCGTAAGCTTCAGGCCGGAACGCCCGGAAAACACCCAGGTCGCGTTGCCGGTGAGGCCTTGATCGGTATAGTTTGCCGACGAAGCGCTGCTGTAGGAACCGTGCTCGACCCTGTAAGTGGCGTCGTAGGTGTGCGGACCGTCCTTGGCTTCCAGCTTTATCTTCGGCGCGATAACGGTAATGGTCGAACTGTTCTTGTTGTTTGCTTGAGAATAGATGTTGTCGTTCGACTTGAAGGTCAAGTCCGCTTCGGGATAGACCGTCACCGGACCCCAGGGAATTCCCGCCGGCTTGCCGAAGCTCGCCTCTTGCGCGGCCACGGGCATCGTGGTGACAGCGAACAGCGATGCAATCGCGGCGCTAAGAAGGCTGATATCAAGTCGTATATATTTTTTCATCTTCACTATCCCAATGTTTGAAATCGCAAAACTGGCGCTTAACTGCAGCTGACTGAGCAGAGTGTCGTCGCGGTCGGCGTGGCAACCGGACTACTCAGGACCGTAACTATTTCACCCGCCGCCGCAACCGCCGCCGCAACCACACTCGCGGATGACGGAACTGCAGCGACCACTGCCGCCTGCACCGCCGTTGCCGAGGCAGGAACCGCCGCTACTACTGCCGATGCGATCGCCGCTGCCGCGGCCGGGGCCGCAGTTGCAGCCGCTGCCGCAATCGTTGCCGCTGCCGCCGGCGCGGCTTTGGCGGCCGCTGCCGCGATGGCCGCCGCTGCCGCCGGTGAGGCGCGTACCGCCGCAGTCACCGCCGCCGCCTGATTAATGCCGGGCACCGTGACCAATACCGAAATCAGGGAACTCATGTTCAGACCTGCTGCAGCGGCGCTCGCCACGATCGCCGAAATATCCTGGCCGGCTGCCTGCTGTACCGCGATCTCGGCCCGAATCTGAGCACTGTTCATGTTCGCCACAAAAGCCGCATGCGACGAAAGGGCAGTCATCGAAATTGCTGATGCAACAATGAGTTGTATTAACTTCATGACCTAACCCTTTAATAACTACACCACTTCCCCGCGAGAATACGCGAGATCACCCGGCAGTCAATCGGAAATTACACGCTCAACGGACTCGTGTGGCTAAAACGCCACGAATGCAGCGAATCTTAGCTTAATGCCAAAACCCCTTCAAGCTCAGAGATGATGTCTTAACCGAACTATTCAGCAGACCATCCACCACCGCCATTGCTTCCTGATGCCCTTGCTCCGCGCTCCGGGTATACCACGTCAGTGCCTGATCGGTATCCCGCGGTCCTCCCAGACCTTCATTCAGCATTTGCGCCAAATTGTACATGGCATTCGCATTCCCTTCGTCAGCGGCCTGCTTAAAATAACCTCTTGCTCTGTCGGGTTGTTGCAATACCACAATTCCATCTCGGTAAATTTCGCCCAATCGATTCGTGGCGGCTCGATGGCCGGCTGCATGGGCTTTGGCAAACCAGTCGACGGCTTCCTTGCGCTCAGCCTCCACACGGGATTTCGCCAGGATCGCGCCCAGGGCAAATTGGGCCTCGCGGTGGCCGGCAGTCGCCGCAATTCGATAGGAATTGCGCACCGCATCACGATCACCCTGCCCAGCACCTTCGCGCGTGCGCGCCAAAAGATAGTGCGCTACAGGATCTTGAGCTTTTGCGGCTCGCTGCAACCATTCGTTAGCGGCCTTTTTGTCTGTCGCCACCCCGCGGCCGGCCAACAGGTGGATCGCAGCCGCCACCTGGGCGCCGACATGCCCCTGACCAGCGGCCTTGACAAACAGTTGATACGCTTGGGTATCGTCGTGCGCTGGGCCGGGCTGGGCCAGCAACCAGCCGAGATGGTATTGGCCGTCGCGATCATCGCGGCGGGCGGCCTGCCGCAACCACTGCCAGGCGGATTCGCGCGCCACGGGCTCGCGATCCAGCAGCAACAAACGGCCGAGTGCGGCCATGGCTTGCGGTTCGCCACGGTCGGCGGCCAGTCGATACCAGCGCATGGCCTCTTCGCGGCTCTTCACGGTACCGAGCCCCTCTTCGTGCAGCGTACCCAACAACGCTGCTGCGCGCGCATGGTCGGCGACGGCAGCGGCCTGAAGCATGGGCAGGGCGCGCGCCGGTTCGCCTAGCCGGGCGTAGATCTGCCCTACTTGCCACTGCGATTCCGTATCGCCCTGCCTGGCCTTTCTTACCAAGGCAATGAAGCCGGCCCGATCCTCGGCCTGTTCATAGCTCAGCGCCGGCTTTTCCGGCTCGGTGGCGGCGGCCCGCCCTGCGACCAGGGTGAGAAGCAGGCAAAATACCGCGCGCGCTTCCCGACTTCCCCTCATAACGGCTTTGCCACCGGCATATCGAAACCTATCAGCGATCTCCGAACGCCGACGCGTGAATTCTGTTTGCGAATTTCGCGAGGCTTTGCCGCGAAGTTGGCAATTTTCTGGGCAAACGCCTTGATCCGATCGGTCGGTAGCAGTATGGCCGGCTTGCCCTTGCCGGAAATGAACGAGGAATTGTGCGACGGATTCAATGCCAAGACCTCGGCGGCCGGCACGCCGGCAAGGCGCGCCACAGACTGGAGATCAAGTGCCATGGGGACATCGACTCCGCCGAAGTAGGGAGTATTCGGGATGTCCGCCAGCTCGACTCCGTGCAGTTCCGGGCTCATTACGATGTTCCGGACCGCCATCAGCTTCGGCACGTAGTATTTGGTTTCCTCCGGCACGGTGAGGCTTTCGTAATCCGTCGACAGGCCCTTTGCCTGATTGCGCTGAATGGCCCGCTGAACAGCCTCTTCACCCCAGTTATAGGCGGCGAGTGCGAGTTGCCAATCATTGAACATGCCGTGCAGGAACTCCAGGTAATCCAGCGCCGCCTCGGTCGAGGCAACGATGTCGCGTCTGGCATCATAGTGTTCGGTGAGTTTCAGGCGATAACGCTGCGCCGTGCCCGGAATGAACTGCCACAAGCCCGCGGCCTGGGCCGTCGATAACGCACCCGGTTCGAATCCACTTTCAACAATGGGCAACAGCGCCAACTCCATAGGCAGGCCGCGCTTCTCGACCGCTTCGACTATGTGAAAGAGATAACGCCTGGCTTTGTGGCTGATATTGGCAACAATATCCTTGCGCTGGCCGTACCAGATTTCGCGCTCGGCGACCAAGGGGCCCCGCAATGGCGGCATGGCAAACCCATATCGAATGCGGTCCCACACATTGCGCACAATTCGGTGGGGCTTGCCGACAAACTCGTCTTCGCTGATATCGAGCAAGTACGCGCGATTGCGATCGGCGACCGGACCGAGTTGCACTTCGGGGCTAAGCCCGGGGCCCATTTCGTCCAGCACCAGAGGATGGTAGGCGAAACGCTGCGGACGCAATCCGCTGTCGTCGCCAGCCGAAGCAACGCTTGTAAAGACAAGGAAATAAACCACCAGCGCGAGGAAGAGTCGGTTCATGCTACCGCCTGCTGGAAAGGAGGCGGGATTATACGCCTCTCAATGTTTGTTCGTCGCGCCGGATGCATCCGGTGCCGGCAGGCTCTGTCGATCGAGCCATTCGAGTACCTGCCTGGCCTGGGCAACGCCATTGGCTTCTGCCTGAACAAGCAAGGCACGGGCTTTTGCCGGGTCCTTTCGCTCGCCAACGCCAATAGCCCACAGCCTGCCGGCGTTGAACTGGGCCGACCCCAGACCGCGCTCCGCAGCACGTTCGTACCAGGTCAAGGCTTCATCCAGATTGGCAGTCGTGCCACGCCCCATTTCATGAATCTCGCCGAGGTTGTTCTGCGCGTCGGCATCCCCCTGCTCCGCTGCCAGCTTGTAAAGACGTGTGGCCCTGGATACATCGACTGGTCCTCCTTGGCCGTTCATCAGCAGGTAGGCCAGCAGAGTCTGGGCCCGGGACCGGCCCTGGCTCGCAGATTGGGCCAGGTAAGCCCTGGCGCAGGCAAAGTCCTTCTCTTCGGCCCCGAACTCACCCAGGCAGCGACGCCCCATCCATTCCTGCGCGGTCGCGTGTCCTCTCCCAGCGGCACGGTCCATTAACACCCAGGCCTTGTCGGAAGAGGCCTCCATCAGACATTGGGCCGCGTGCCAGGCAGCTGGCGCCAACCGTTCCGCTGCCGCAAGAAATTCGGTGCAGGACTTTTCCGCATCCTTTTGCAACAGAATGCCGCGACCAAGTAGAAGCCCGGTGGCCTGACTGGCCCGCAGATCGCCTTTCTGCGACATTTTCTGTATGCGCCAACCCGTGTCATGCAGATCCTCACGGAGTTTCTGCGACAAGCGCTCGGCTTTTATGGAATCGCCCACCGCCTCCGCGTTCAGCAACAAGTCGATGAGCGCCACTGCCGCGCGCGCGAGGCGCTCTCGCGCCTCGATATCGCGGGGGTTGGCGGCCAGAATTCGGCGCGCGGCGGCGACTTCGGCATCCAGGCTGCTTTCGTCCGCAGGATCGAAACCGGGGACACGCGCGGAACTCCTGGTGCGGCTCGCCTGGATCGCTTTGGACTTGGCTTTGGACTTGGCTTTGGCCTTCGTTTTGACTTTGGCCTGGGCCTTGGCATTAGCTTTCACGGTGACGCCGGGCTTGGCACCTGCCTTGGCCTTGGTCGGCGCCGCCGCGTGCACGGGTGCCAACGCCAGCCAGAACGTCAGAAAAAAACAGCTTAACTTTGCGGTCGCCTTCATGCCAGGCCGGAGTCGGATCGCACAGAGAGTGGACGAATCAGGCGCCGGGCGATCACCTGCAGGCCTTTCGGGTTCGCCAATCCGACCACATAGCCGCCCCAGAGCCCGAGGAATCCGAAAAACATCACCGCCTCCGGAACGCCGTAGCGTTCGGCTGCAATGCCGATCATGCCAAACATAAATGAAAGGCCCACCTTGATCGCCACCACTTGATTCACTGAATAACCCGCCTTGAGCAGGATGTGGTGCATGTGCTGTTGATCCGCGTGAAAGGGACTTTTCCGCTGGGACAGGCGCAGCAGCATGACGCTGCCCATTTCGAGCAGTGGTACCGCCAGAATCCATACAGCAGTAATCGGATTGATCGCGGATGCAGGTGATCCGGCAAGCTTGATGGAATACCAGGCCAACAGCATCCCGATCACCATGCCGCCGGTATCGCCCATGAAGACCAGCGCCTTGCGGCGTCCGGCCAGTCTGACATTGAGCGACAGGAAGCCGAGAATCGTTCCGGCAAACAGCAACAGCTCGAACAGCATCCCCGTCGCATCTCCGGTCGCTGCCAAGAACGCCAAAAACATGACCGGAACCACAGAGACACTGCCGGCAAGCCCATCCAGGCCGTCGATCATGTTGATTGCATTCATGACGCCGACGAATGCAATGATCGTCACCAACAGCGACCATTTGCCCAGATCGATGGCACCAAGCCCCACCAGGTCCCCCAGACTTGTCACCCAGACTGACGTGCCGGAAACAATCACGACTGCACCCAGGGCCTGGGCCACGAATTTGGCGCGGTGGCTGAGTTCGCGCGCATCGTCCGCCACGCCGATGGCAGTAACCAGCAACACGGCAATCAGCAGACTCCAGCTGTCGAAGGGCACGTGGCCGACCGCGGCCTGCAGTATCAGCAGCGTCAGCAGCATGGCCAGCCCACCCACTAGAGGGGTCGGATTGTCATGCACCTTGCGATGCCCGGGGTGATCGATCAAGCCCCAACGCGCGGCTGGAACCATCAATGCGCCGGTCAACCCGGCCGCCAAGACCGGTGCCAGGACCACCGCGAGCCACTGTCCTTGTGCCAGGAAATCGAGCATGTTCCCCTTTCAAACCTATCGGTTACCGGATGCGGCAGGCATCGAGTAGAGTCCGCTCGAAGCCCGCAATCGTCCATAACCCAATTTAAATATTCTAGCCTATAGCACAGGCGCCCGACTCGAGTTTGCCTTTGCAATGGCGGGCCATGCCCCCCCCACTCGACCGCGCGCAGAGCGAGGCCGCCGTGCTGGATCTCTGGTTCGATTTCTCTGGCGGTTATTTCATGATGCACCGCGCCGGACAGATACTAATCGACAAGCATGTGTTCCGCGAACGGGAAGTTCACAAAGCGCGGTGCTCCAGATTGAAAGAAGCGATAGCGCATCCCGGTCGGTGTGACAAAAATGAGCTTCCGGCCTTCGCTTTGTTTGCGATGCTGACTCGCGGGGCGCGTCATTCAGTTCAGCCCATCGGGGCCGGACGAGAAGTAGCGCGCGTCATCCGGCGTGGTTTGGGTCCCGCTCACGACGCCACGTTGATTGAAATGCACGCTGAAGGCGTAGTCGTACCTGCTAACCTCGTCGAAATAGCGGTAGTCCCATGTGTGCTCGTTCTTGCGCGCGAAGTAGATTTCGCGCACTGGCGCACCCAATAGCCGGCGCACTTCCTCGCGTGTCGTGGTTCCGGGACGGATGCTGGCGAAGGTCTCGACAGTCAGCACCTGACGGATTTCCCGCAGGCGCCCATCGCTGCCAAGGCGTGCCATGTAGGTGTGCAGGCCTTGCGGTCCGCGCGGATATTCCCAAGTGGCACCGCCGTCGGCTTCGCGCCAGATCGTGCCTGGTTCGCCCATGGCCGCGCGGACTTCGTCACCGCTGGCTCCGGGTCGCAGTCCGGCGCCGTCATAGCCCGCACAAGCTGCAAGCGTCAGGCAGAAACCGTACGCGATCGATTTTCTCATGATCGTTCCTTCACACCGTTCATGATTCGATCCATGGCGAAGGCGGCGAGTTCCCGAGAGTGTTGCCGTGCGATTGGACCGCAAAGGGTGCACGTGGCGCATTCCGGCACAGCGATGACTGCGGGACACGTCCACAAAACGCAAGCCGCCAGGGCGACATATTGATATCGCTATCGCCCGGCCCGAAAGCCGGCGATATGATGCCCACTTGAATATGTTTCGACGAAACTTGACCAGTCGGCCGGAATTCCAGCGGGGTGACTGTAGGGTCGGGTCGTGTGCGATGGAATCCGTTGGTCGGGGTGGAGGGATTCGAACTCTCGACATCTTGCTCCCAAAGCAAGCGCGCTACCGGGCTGCGCCACACCCCGAACGGGCGCAATTCTACCGAAGCCGCTCCATGACGGTCAATCAAATACCGTGATGGGGTATACAAATACCCGACTTGCGGTCGTCCTCCGTTTCGTTTATAAAGCCGGTTCTCCGAAAAAACGGACACTCTGCAATGGCTGAAGATCTGCTGCACAAGAAGCAATTTCCGCCCTACACCCCGAAAAAGGGTGAGGACTACATGAACGCCAAACAACTTGCTCACTTTCGCGACATCCTGGCCTCGCTGAAGGACGAATTGAGCGAGGATATCGAGCGCACCGTGCATACCATGCAGGACGAAGCCACGGTGTTTGCCGATCCGAATGATCGCGCCAGCCAGGAATCCGACATCGCGCTCGAACTGCGCAACCGCGATCGCGAACGCAAGCTGATCAAGAAGATCGACGAGTCGATTGCCCGCATCGAAAGCGGCGAATACGGCTATTGTGATTCCTGCGGCGTCGAGATCGGTCTCAAGCGTCTTGAAGCACGCCCCACCGCCACGCTCTGCATCGACTGCAAGACACTCGAAGAACACCGCGAAAAGCAGGTCGGCAAGTAATCCGGCCAAGCCCGCAAGCCAGGCCCGCGGACGCAATGCCCGCCAACAAAAAAGGACGCCGAGGCGTCCTTTTTTGTTGCATGCAATCCGAGTGTTACTCGCTGGCAGCAGGCGCCGTTGCTTCGGCGGCAATGGCCTTCATCGACAGGCGGACGCGGCCCTTGTCGTCAGTCTCGATGACCTTGACCTTCACGATCTGGCCTTCCTTGAGGTAATCGGCAACCGCATTGACGCGTTCGCTGGCGATCTGCGAAATATGCAGCAGACCGTCCTTGCCCGGCAGCAGGCTGACAATGGCGCCGAAATCAAGCAGGCGCAGCACGGTGCCTTCGTAAATGCGTCCGACTTCGACCTCGGCGGTAATGTCCTCGATACGCTTCTTGGCCACCTGAGCAGCGTCGGCATTGACCGACGAGATGGTGATCGAGCCATCGTCCTCGATATCGATCACGCAACCGGTTTCTTCCGTCAGTGCGCGGATCACGGCGCCGCCCTTGCCGATCACGTCACGAATCTTTTCCGGATTGATCTTGATGTGGATCATGCGCGGCGCAAAGGTGGAAACCTCCTCGCGATGGCCGGTCATGGAGCCTTTCATCTTGTCCAGGATCAGCAAGCGGGCTTCCTTGGCTTGCGCCAGCGCGACCTGCATGATTTCCTTGGTGATACCCTGGATCTTGATGTCCATCTGCAGCGCGGTGATACCAGCGGTCGAGCCAGCCACCTTGAAGTCCATGTCGCCAAGGTGATCTTCGTCGCCGAGGATGTCGGTCAGCACGGCGAAACGATTGCCGTCCTTGATCAAGCCCATGGCGATACCGGCAACGTGCGCGGTGAGCGGCACGCCG
>JAUYSD010000166.1 GCA_030696505.1 Sulfuritalea sp.
AAGCCGCCTGGGCATTGGGCGCCGCCAACGGCGTCGGCGATCTCGAAGCCCTGCAGTACGTGAATGTGCTGTGCAACGAAGACGGCTTCGACCCGATCACTTTCGGCGCCACCGTCGCCGCGGCCATGGAGCTCTACGACCTGGGCATCCTGACCAAGGAACAGATCGGCATGGAAGCGCCCTTCGGTTCGGCGCAGGCATTGGTCGAACTGGCGCAGATGACCGCGCAGGGCATCGGCTTCGGCAAGGAACTCGGCATGGGTTCGGCCCGGCTGTGCGCCAAGTACGGTCGCCCCGAACTCTCGATGGGCGTCAAGAAGCAGGAGTTCCCCGCCTACGACTCGCGCGGCATCCAGGGCATGGGCCTGGGCTACGCCACCTCGAATCGCGGCGCCTGCCATTTGCGCGCCTATACGGTCGCTTCGGAAGTTCTGGGCATTCCGGTCAAGACCGATCCGCTGGTTACCGAAGGCAAGGCCGACCTGGTCAAGGCCTTCCAGGATGCCACCAGCGTCTTCGACAGTGCCGGCGTCTGTGCCTTCACCACCTTTGCCTGGTCGCTGGCCGATCTGCAGCCGCAACTCGACGCGGCCTGCGAGGGCGACTGGACCATGGAGAAGCTGTCGCTGCTGGGCGAGCGGGTGTGGAACATGGAGCGGATGTTCAACAACGCCGCCGGCTTCACCGCCAAGGACGACGACCTGCCGCCGCGCCTGAAGACCGAGCCGGCCAAGACCGGCCCGGCCAAGGGCCTGGTCAATGGCATCGACAAGATGCGGCCGGAGTACTACAAGGCGCGCGGCTGGAGCGCGGAAGGCGTGCCGACCAAGGAAACCCTGGATCGCCTGGGTCTGTAATTCCTGCCCCACCCCTCAGGGGATCGGCGGTGCCGATCCCCTGCTCGTTTAAAGCTCATGACTTCGACGAACCACCTAGCATCATGAAATACCTCGGCGTCGCAATGCCTCAAGCTGGCAAATGGGCCCGCCCCTCCCATCCTCCCCTCGCGGGGAGGTTACTGATCGGCTCGCTACGCTCGAACCTGACACAGCGTGCTTGGCGATGTATTTCACGTTAAGGACATGCCATGAAACACGTCATCATCGGTAACGGGCCTGCGGGCGTGGTCGCTGCAGAAGCCTTGCGCAAGGCAGATGCTGCTGCCGAAATCGTACTGATCGGCGCCGAGCCGGAACCCGCCTATTCACGCATGGCGATTCCCTACCTGCTGGAAGGCGACATCGACGAAAGCGGCACCTATCTGCGCAAGACGGAAGGCCATTTCGCCAGGCTGCGCATACGCGAACTGCAGGGCCGGGTGGTCTCCATGGATACCGCGCAGCGCAAGCTGCTGCTCGCCGACGGGCAGTTCGAAACCTACGACCGGCTGCTGGTCGCCAGCGGTTCGCACCCGGTGCGGCCGTCGATTCCCGGCATCGACCTGCCGCAGGTGCAAACCTGCTGGACCCTGGCCGATGCCCGCGCGATCGCCAAGCTGGCCAAGCCGGGCACCCGTGTGCTGCAACTGGGCGCCGGCTTCATCGGCTGCATCATCATGGAAGCATTGGCCGCGCGCGGCGTCGAGCTGACCGTGGTCGAAATGGGCGACCGCATGGTGCCGCGCATGATGACGCCGAAGGCCGGCAACATGATCCGCAACTGGGTCGAACAAAAGGGCGTGCGCGTGCTGACCGGCAAGGGTGTGCAACGCATCGCCGCGGTAGCACCCAATCCGGGTCTGCTCGACCGTTTGGCGCAGGCGGTGGGCGTCGGCGGCAAGGCCGACGCCGGCGGCCTCGCGGTGACTCTTTCCGACGGCGAGGAGATCGCCTGCGACCTGGTGATCGTCGCGGCGGGCGTGGCGCCCAATGTCGGCTTTCTCGACAACACCGGAGTGCAGGTGGCCAAGGGTGTGCTGGTCGACAACCGGATGCAGACTTCGGTGCCCGGCATCTATGCGGCCGGCGACGTGGCCGAAGCCCCGGACCTGTTCACCGGGGCCCATCTCGTTGCGGCGATTCAGCCCAATGCCGCCGACCAGGCGCGGGTCGCCGCACTCAACATGGCCGGCCGCGAGGCGCAACTGCCGGGCGTTCTGGCGATCAATGTGCTCGACACGCTGGGCCTGGTGTCGACCTCCTTTGGCCAGTGGTGGGGCGAAACCGCGCAAAACGGCGGCTCGGGCGTCGAGTTGGCGGACGATGCCAATCACCGCTACATTTCGCTGCAGTTCAAGGACGACGTGCTGATCGGCGCCACCTCGATCGGGCATACGGAACATGTCGGGGTCTTGCGCGGCCTGATCCAGACGCGAACCCGGCTCGGCTCGTGGAAGGACTCGCTGCTGCAGGACCCGAACGGATACATGGCGGCCTACCTTGCCAGTGCGCAGAGCGCGGCATAGCGCTCATAAACACGATGAAGGTGATTTTCAAGCTGTATGCGACCTTGCAGGATTACCTGCCGGCCGAGGCGAAGAAGACCAATGCGCTGACGCTGGAACTGGACGCGGCGACGACCATACAGCAGATCATCGAACGCTTCGCCCTGCCGCCGAAGCTCTGCCATCTGGTACTGATCGACGGCAGCTTCGTGCCGCCCGGCGAGCGTGCCGCGCGGGTGCTGCAGGAAGGCGAAACGCTGGCGATCTGGCCGCCGGTGGCAGGCGGCTAGAGGAAGCAAGCTGGCGACGCATCGCGACCCGCGGCGCCGGGTCTTTGAACAGGTTTCTTGTTGAGGAGTTGGTATGAAACGCATCACCGCAATCCATCTGTTGCCGCTGCTCGTCGCGGCGCTCGCCAGCAGTCCCGCTTTTGCCGACGCCAGGAAGGACGAGGCGGCACGTCAATTGGCCACCAAGTCGGGCTGCTTCATCTGCCACGCGATCGAACTGGACGCGAAGGGGCCGGACGGCCTCAAGCCGGTCGGCCCGCCCTGGAAGGCGGTCGCGGCGCGCTACAAGGGCGACAAGGCGGCGAAGAAGAACCTGACCGCGGCCATCATGGGCGGCACCTCGGTGTACAACCGGCACTGGAAGGAAGAATCCAGCGGCGTGGCGATGCCGCCCAACGGGGTCGCGATCTCGGAAGCCAACGCGCGCAAACTCGTCGACTGGATACTCGCGCTGGAAAAGTAGTGCCTGGCCGGGTGGCCTGATCGCGGCCGGCGGCGCTATGATCGGTCCCTGCGCCGACCTGCGCCGTGCCGCCAGCGCCAACTCTTGCGGGCGCGGCGAGGCGGCGCCGCAGACCGACCCCGGACACCGCCATGGAAACCCGCACCGCCCGCCTCAAACGCATCAGAATCCTGGCGCTGCTACTGACCGCGCTGTCGCTGGCGATCCTGCTGGTCAGCGCCTACATCCGCCTCAACGGTGCCGGCCTCGGCTGCAGCCCGTGGCCCTACTGCTACGGCCAGGTGCTGGTCGGCGGCTCGTATCAGCACAGCGACGCGGCGCGCATCCTGCACCGGGCGGTGGCGTCGACCGCGCTGCTGCTCGGCTTCGTGCTCGCCTGGCAGTGCCGGCGCCCGCACCCGATCGAGCCGCCGGGACGGTATGCCAAGGCGCTGCTGGTGCTGATGATCCTGCTCACCTTCGTCGGCATCTGGAGCGCAGATCCGCATCGGGCGTGGGCCAGCTTCATCAACATCCTGGGCGGCGCCGGCCTGGTCCTGCTTTCCTGGCGCACCGTGCTCGCCGCCGGCAGCGGGCAGGCGCCTGCGCCGCGCCGCCGTCCCGCCGCGCTGCTGCATGCGGGGTTGGGCACGCTGGCCTTGACCATGGCGCTGGGCGCTCTGATCGGCGCGCGCTACGCGGCGCTCGCCTGCCCGCTGCTGACTGCCTGCGGCGACACTGTCTGGCCCACCGCGGCCGGCTGGAGCGCACTGAATCCCTTTGTCCGCGTCGCCGTCGCGGCATCGCTCGGCGACGAGGGCGGCGTGGCGCTGCATCTGCTGCACCGCTACAGCGCCGTCGCGACCCTGCTGCTGCTCGGCCTCGGTGGCCTGCGGGCGCTGGCGCAGCCGGCAGCGCGACAGAGCGCGGTGCTGCTGCTGGCGCTGCTGTTGCTGCAGTTCGCGCTCGGCGTGCTGACCGTGCTGAGCGGGCTCAGTCTCGGCCTGGCGATCGCCCACAGTGTCTGCGCCGCGCTGCTGCTGGCGGTCGCCATGCAACTGATGGTGCGGGTCAAGGCCGCGCCGGCCTAGCGCCACCGCGGCCTACCCGGCGTCGCCGTGTCGCCAGCGGCAACTCTCGGGCAGCCGGCGTCAGACCCGCAGAATCTGCAGCAGCGGCGCGTTGCGCGCCACGTCGTCGCTGAAGCCGGAAACCAGCAGCACGCTGTGTCCGGTGCGGGTCAGATCGCAACTGCGCGCGACGCGCCGGCACAGCGTTTGCGGGTCGCGGTACTCGGCTTCGGTAGTGGTTATCGGCACCACGCCCCAGTTCAGCGCGAGGCGCCGGCACACGCTTTCGTTGGTCGACACGGCGATCAGCGGCGCGGTCGGGCGATGCGAGCAGATCACGCGCGCGGTGGTGCCGCTGCGGGTCGGGATGATGATGCCCTGCAGCTTGAGATCGTGCGCCAGCGCGGTCGCGGCGTTGGCGACGCCGTCGCGCAGGTCGAGCTCGAGGTGGCTGGCCGGCTCGTCGCCGAGGAAGCTGCCCTGACGCCACTGGTAGCCTTCCACTTCGCGCAGCACGCGGTCCATCATTTCTACCGCGCGCAGCGGGTACTTGCCGCTGGCGGTTTCGGCCGAAAGCATCACCGCATCGGCGCCGGTCAATGCCGCGTTGGCCACGTCGCCGACTTCGGCGCGCGTCGGCCGCGAATGGTCGATCATCGATTCCAGCATCTGCGTCGCCACGATCACGGCGCGGTTGTGGCGCCGCCCGAGGCGGATCAGTTCGCGCTGGATCAGCGGCACCTGCTCGGCCGGCATCTCGATGCCGAGGTCGCCGCGCGCCACCATGATCGCGTCGGACGCCTGGACGATGGCCTCGATGTTGTCCATCGCTTCCGGCGTCTCGATCTTGGCGATGATCGGCGTGTCGGCCCCGGCGCGCGCGATCAGGCGACGCAGGCCGGCAACGTCCTTGGCGGTGCGCACAAACGACAGCGCCAGGTAATCGACGCCGAGTTCGATGGCGAACTTGGCATCGGCAACGTCCTTCGGCGGCAGCGAGGAGGCCGACACCTTCGAGTCCGGCAGATTGATGCCCTTGTGGTCCTTGAGCAGGCCGCCGAAGATCACCTTGCAGCGCACGCGATCGCCCTCGATCGCCAGCGCCCTGAGTTCCAGGTTGCCGTCGTCGAGCAGGATGCGATGCCCCGGCTGCACGTCGCGCGCGATGGCCTTGTATTGCGAGGCGATCAGGCCCGGCCCGCCCTTGTCCACGCGCGGATCGATGATCACTTCCTCACCGGGGGTGAGCTTCAGCGGCCCGTCGGGAAACTTGCCGCAGCGGATCTTCGGCCCGCACAGGTCGGCGAAGATCGTCACGTGGCGGTCGAGCTTCTTCGCCGCCGCGCGCACCTGGGCATACACGGCGCGGTGCGCCTCGTGCGTGCCGTGCGACATGTTGAGCCGCACCACATCGACGCCGGCCTTTAGCAAGTCCTCGATGATTTTGCGCTCCGAACTGGCCGGGCCCAGCGTGGCCACGATCTTGGTGCGGCGCCAACGCAGCGCGATGCGGTTCTTCAGCAGTTCCATCGCCGTACCCTTTCCGGTCGGAAGGCAGATGCCCGATCGCCATGCTACGCGAGTCGGCGAATTCCTTGAAGCTTCACGCAGCTGGCCGCACTTGCCGGCCCGCGGCGGCGTCAGGGTTTCGCCTTGTTGCCCAGCGCAAACTTGATGCCGAGCAGCGCGGCCGGCAGCAGATGCCAGAACACGTCGAAGATGTCGATCGGTCGCGAGAGCCGGCCTGCCGCCAGCATGCGCGCCTTCTCCACCAGGTGCGGCTCGGGCAGGAAGGGCGCGCCGAGCATGAACAGCGCGGCGGCGATCAACAGGGGGTATGGAATCCGGTCCAGCCAGCGCATCGATGCTTCTCCATGGAATGTCCCGCCACTCGCACTGCCATGCCGCGCGGCTTCAGCAGCCGGCGACGCACTTGCCGCCGCCGTCGAACTCCATGGTCCTGCCGCTGAGCGGGACATGGGCCGGCACCTTGACGGCCTTGAGGAAAGTCTCGGTCCGGGTTCCCGGCAGCACCTTGCCGCCCCTGGTGGCGACTTCATTGACGTGCGACAGGATCACCGACACCGGCCTGACCAGCTCGTTGATCACGTAGGCGGCTTCGGTCGGGCCGGTGGTGAAGGTGTCGCCGATGTTCATCACCGTCAGCCTGGCCGCGTAATGGCCGCGCACGACTTTCTCCTGTTCGCCGGTGATGCCGGTGTCGCCGGAAAGATAGGCCACCAGGCCGTTGCTGAACTTCAGCACGTAGCCGGTCGCCTCGCCGACGTAGCCGGCGATGCCGGCGTCCTTCATGTGCTTGCCCAGTTCGCCGCCGATGAAGTCGGGATCGAGACCGTTGCTGTGGATCGCCGGCACCGTGGCGATGGTCACGCCGCCGATTTTCACGCTGGCGCCGAAGCGGGCCAGCACCGAGTTCTTCGGATCGCCGCCGTTGGCCTTGAGCTTGTTGGCGAAGAAGGGCGGCATCTCGCTGCCGGTGACGATCCTGGCGTTCTTCGCCAGCGCGATATTCACCACGTTCGAATTCGGCATGGCCGATACCGACATGTCGGGCTTGTCGCAGGCGCCCGAGTTGGGCGCCGCATTATGCGAATTGCCGACGTGGTCGCCGTGCATGTGGCTGACCAGGATCACGTCGATCTTGCCCAGGCGCGGATCGCCCGCGCCGGCCACGGTGCGGCCCGGATCGTAGAGCACGCGCGTGCCGCTCGGATCTTCGAAGATCATGGCGCGGTCGAGCGGGCACAGCTCGCCCTCCTGGCCGCCGAGCGGCGTGATTTTGACGTTGGCGGCCAGGGCCGGCTGCGCAAGCGCCGCGGCCAGGCAGCCGGCGGCTGCCAGCGAAAACAAGGAATGGATTTTCATTTGTCTTCTCCTGTGGGGGGTTGCCTATTATTGGAATCGGACTGCGCCGAAACGGTACCACGATTTTGACGTCATAGATTTCCATGTATTTATTATGGGTATCCGGTACGCCCGCAACGCCGCGGCTTCTGCGCCGCGCCGGCCCGATCGCCGTGGAGTCAGCGCCAACTCTCAGCCGGCGATCAAGCGCCCCAGCCGCCTCATGCCGTCTTCCAGCGTCTCGCTCCACGGCTCGCCGCAGGCCAGGCGCAGGCAGTTTTTGTACTGACCGCTGGCGGAGAACATCTCGCCCGGCACGAAGGCGATGCGCTCCTGCACGGCGCGTGCGTGCAGGGCCGTGCAATCCACCTCGGGCGGCAACTCCAGCCAGAGCACGAAGCCGCCCTGCGGATCGGTGACGCGGGTTTCCGCCGGGAAATGGCGCGCCACGGCGTCGCGGGTGCGCGCGATCTGCTCGGCAAAGCGCCGCCGCAGCGTGCGCAGATGCACGTCGAAGCCGCGTGTATCCATCAGCTCGGCGATCACGTGCTGGGTCAGCGGATTGGTCTTGCCGGAGTTCAAGGTCTTCTGCAGCACGATGTCCGCCGCGCGCCGCCCGGCGGCGATGAAGCCGACGCGCAGGCCGGGGCTGACGGTCTTCGAGAACGAAGTGCACAGCAGGGTGTTGCCGCTGCCGTCGAAGGCGTGGATCGGCCGCGGCCGCGCCCCGGAAAAGCAGATGTCGCCGTAGATGTCGTCCTCGATCAGCGGAACATTGCGCGCCGCCAGCAGCTTGGCCAATGCCGCTTTGGCGGCGTCCGGCATCACGCTGCCCAGCGGGTTGGCGCCGTTGGGGATCAACAGGCAGGCCGCGACGCCGCCCGCTTCCGGCGGCTGGCGCGTCGCCAGTTCCAAGGCGTCCACCGACACGCCGCTGACCGGATGGGTCGGGATTTCCAGTGCGCGCAGGCCCATCGCCTCCAGGAGTTGCAGCATCACGTAATAAGTCGGCGATTCCACCGCCACCGTGTCGCCGGGCCTGGTCACCGCGCGCAGGCACAGCGCCATCGCCTCGGTGCAGGAATTGGTCACCACCACTTCCTCGGCCGCCAGCGGGCAGCCCCATTCCAGCGCGCGCCGCGTGATCGCGCGCAACAGCGGCGCCTCGTTGAGCCCGCTGTGGCTGCTGGTCGACAACAGTTGCGGCTGGCGCCGCGCGATGCTGGCGTAAAGCCGGTTCAGGCGCGGCGCCAGCAGCAGCTCGGGTGCCGGCAGCGCCGAGCCGAAGGGCACCATCTCCGGCGCTTCGTTGATGCGCAACACATCGACCAGGCGGCGGCTGACGCCCACCGCCACCGGCTGCCCGCACTGCCCCGGAAGCGCGCCTGCGGGCGCGGTCGCCGCCTCGATCATGCGCAGCGGCCGGCGTCGCACGTAATAGCCGGACTGCGGCCGCGCCTCGACCATGCCGCGGCTTTCCAGCGTGCGCAGCGCCTGCACCACGGTCGAGATCGACAGCTTGCGCTGGCTCGCCAGATGGCGCACGGAAGGCAGGCGGTCGCCCGGCCGCATCTGGCCGTCGCCGATCAGGCGGGCGAATTCGTTGGCGAGGTTTTCGTAAAGCATCGTCGGCGCATTGTGACTCCGGCCGCTGCCGGGCGACCCGTACAGTTGTCCGCATTATCGAACGGCACAGCCGGGTTTTGGAAGAACTGTCACGGTCACAATTTCGCCGCCGTGCATCTGTATCGGCGGCGCGGCGCTGCCTAGCATGGTGGCATCAACCCCAGGGAGGCCGCGCCATGGATGCCGACGAACAACTGCTGCTGCAACCGGACCGGCCGCTGCGGGTGGATGCGCAGCGGTATCGCGAGTTGCGCGTCGAATCCGGCACGGTGTGGATCACCGCCGGCGGCGCGACGGGGGATTTGTTCCTGTCCGCGGGCGAGAGCTATCGCGTGCCTCGGGCGGCGAGGGTGCTGGTGGAGGCGGTGCGGGGGATGGCGGAAGTCAGTTTGGTGCAGGACAGGCGGTGCTCGATGTCGGCGGCGATGGCGCGGCTGCGCTGTCTGCTGCCGGGGGCCGTCGCG
>JAUYSD010000206.1 GCA_030696505.1 Sulfuritalea sp.
GGTAGCATTGCAGGCATGTCCCTTTTCGATTCCACGATCGCCGCCCTGCGTTGGCTGGCGCTGAGTTGCTGCCTCCTGCTGCCGGGCTTGCTGTCGGCGGCGGAACCCGTCGGCAGCGCAGCGCCGGAAGCGACGCTGCGCATCGGCATACTGGCATATCGCGGCCAGGAAAAAGCCCTCGCCGAATGGCAGGCGCACGCCGACTTCCTGACGCAGAAGCTGGCGCCGCACCGCTTCCAGATCGTGCCGCTGACCCTGGCCGAGTTCGGCCCGGCGCTGAACGCGCGCCGCATCGACCTGGTGATCACCAACACCGGCCATTACGTCGGACTCGAAGCCGGCGGCCGGCTTTCCCGCATCGCCACGATGCGCGTCGCCGGCCCCCAGGGCCCGGTGGATCGCTTCGGCGGCGTGGCGATCGCCCGTGCCGAGCGCAGCGACCTGAAGACCTACGCCGATCTGCGCGGCAAGCGCCTTGCGGTACCCGACGTGCACGGCTTCGGCGGCTGGCAGGTGCATCTGCGCGAAGCCCAGGCGGCCGGACTTGACCTCGGCAGCGACCTGGCTGAAATCCTCGAATTGCAATCCCAGGACAAGGTGGTCGAAAGCGTGCTGAGCGGGCGCACCGACGCCGGCTTCGTGCGCTCCGACCTGGTCGAATCGCTGGCCGCGGCGGACAAGCTCGACCTGGGCCAACTGCGCGTCATCGGCGCCCGCCAGACGCCGAATTTTCCCTACTGGCACAGCACCCAGCTCTATCCGCACTGGGCCTTCGCCAAGGCCGAGCATGTTTCCGAGGAACTCGCGCGCGACCTGCTGATCGCCTTGCTGAGCATGCGGCCCGAGGATGCGGCGGCCGTCGCGGCCGGCATCTACGGCTGGACCCTGCCGCAGAACTACCAGTCGGTGCACGATCTCCTGCTCCAATTCCGGCTCGGCCCTTATGCCGACCTGCCGGTCAAGCTGAGCGACATCATGGCGCGCTATGGCCGGACCATCGTGCTCGGCGCTGCGGCCTTCGTCTCGCTGCTGCTGGCGGCGCTGTGGGCGATCGCCCGCAGCAACTTGGCCCTGCGCCGCAGCCAGGATCACCTGCGGCTTGCCGCCGGGGTTTTCGAGCATGCGCAGGAAGGCATCATGATCACCAATCCCCAAGGGGACATCGTCGATGCCAACGCGACCTTTCTCGCCCTGACCGGCTATTCGCGCGAGGAAGTGCTGGGACGCAATCCGCGCTTTCTCGCCTCGGGCCGGCAGCCCGCGGACTTTTATCGCGCAATGTGGCAGGCCCTGCTCGACCACGGCGTCTGGCGCGGCGAAATGATCAACCGGCGCAAGGACGGCTCGCTCTACGTGCAGCAGACCAGCATTTCCGCGATTCGCGACAAGCAGGGCCGAGTTCGCCATTACATCGGCCTGTCGAGCGACATCAGTGCGCTCAGGGAATCCCAGGACCGGCTGGAACAGATGGCCTATTTCGACGCGCTGACCGGCCTGCCCAATCGCCGCATGCTGTCCGACCGCCTGCAGCGCGCGATCGCCCAGGCGCAGCGTGCCGATCGCCTGCTCGCAGTCTGCTATCTCGACCTCGACGATTTCAAGCCGATCAACGACACCTGGGGGCATGCCGCCGGTGACAGCCTGCTGATCGAGGCGGCGCAACGCCTGTTGGCCAATGTCCGCGCCGGCGATACGGTAAGCCGGCTGGGGGGCGACGAGTTCGTCGTGCTGCTGGGCAACCTCGCGCATTTCGACGAATGCGAGGTGGCGCTGGAACGCGTCCGCAGCGCCCTGAACCAACCCTTCATGCTCAAGGAGGGAGAAGCCCGCGTCTCCGCCAGCATGGGCGTCACGCTGTTTCCGCTCGACGGCGCCGACGCCGACACGCTGATTCGCCATGCCGACCAGGCCATGTACCTGGCCAAGCAAAGCGGCAGGAACCGCTACACCCTGTTCGATGCGGAACACGACCGGCGTTCGGCAAGCCGCCGCGAATCGCAGCGCAGCATCCTCGACGCCATCGCCAGGAATCAGCTCAGGCTGTACTTCCAGCCCAAGGTCAATATGCGCAGCGGCCAGGTGGTCGGCGCCGAAGCCCTGATCCGCTGGCAGCATCCCGAGCGCGGCCTGCTCGATCCGGCGGAATTCCTGCCGCAGGTCGACCTGGTCCGGCTGCACGGCCCGATCGGCGACTGGGTGCTGAACAACAGCCTGAGTCTGGCCGAAGAGTGGGCGCAGGCCGGCCTGCACCTGGTCATCGGCGTCAACGTCGCTGCCGACCAGTTGCAATCGGGCGATTTCGTCGCCACCCTGCGCGACGCACTGGCGCGGCACCCCGGCGTGGAGCCGCGCAACGTCGAACTGGAAATCCTCGAAACCGCGACGCTGAAGGACCTCGGCAAGGTCACCCAGGTCATCGAAGCCTGCAATGCGCTCGGCGTCGGATTCACCATCGACGACTTCGGCACCGGCTATTCCTCGCTGACCTATCTCAAGCAACTGCAGGTCGACACGCTGAAAATCGACCAGTCCTTCGTCCAGGACATGCTCGAAGATCCCGACGACCTGTCGATCGTCGACAGCATCGTCGGGCTGGCCGCCGCCTTCCGCCGCCGCGTCGTGGCCGAGGGCGTCGAAACCATCCGCCATGGCGAACTGCTGCTTCAGCTCGGCTGCGAACTGGCGCAGGGCTATGCCATCGCGCGGCCGATGCCGGCCGAGGATCTGCCGGCATGGATCGCCGCATGGCGACAGCCCGACGAATGGAAAAATGTCCCGCTCTGGCCGCGCCAGGATCTGCCCCTGCTGACCGTCGAGGTCGACCACCTGCGCTGGATCCAGCAACTCAGCGAGTCGATCAGGGCGCCGGCCGGCGAGGCGCCGCCGCTGCCGCCGCTGGACCCGCACAATTGCCGTTTCGGCCACTGGCTGGACGCCATGGGCCATGACCGCTACGGCCACTATCCGGCATTTGCGCAACTGGTGCGGGCCCACGAAGCGGTACATGCCACCGGCCGCCGCATCGACCACCTGGCGCGCCACGATCGCAGCGCCGCCTGCGCCCAGTTGCCCAACCTGCATGCGCGGCGCGACGAGCTGCTGCTGGCGCTGGAGCAGTTGCGCAGCGAGGTTCCGGTCAATCGCGCCCATCTTTGATCGAGCGCCGTGGCGCCAGCGCCAACTCTTGACCGGATCAGTGCACCGTGCACACCATGCAGGGATCGAAGCTGCGCACCACGTGATGTATGGCCGCCGGCAGCGGCGCCGTGGCATCCGCCGGCAGGCCCGCCAGCGCCTGTTCCAGGGCGCCGGGCTGGCCGGACGCGTCGCGCGGCGAGAAGTTCCAGGTGGTCGGCGCAATGATCTGGTAGTTGTGGATGCGGCCGCGGCGCACCGTGAGCCAGTGGCCCAGCGATCCGCGCGCGGCTTCGATGAGGCCGATGCCTGAGGTTTCGTCGGCGAGCCGGGGCGCGATGCACCAGGGCTCGCCGGGCGCCAGTTCGGTGAGCCAGCGCTCCATGGCGGGCAGCACCAGCGCCAGTTCCAGCAGGCGCGCCACGACGCGCGCGGCGACGCTGCCGCCGCCCGTGGCGACCATGTCGCGCGCCAGCGGATGCCCCGCCACCACCTGGCGTGCCAGGGCGCCGGTCTCGACCACCTGCCCGGCCAGGCGCGGCGCCTTGCACCAGGAATAGGCGCCCTCCTTTTCCGTCACCGGCAGCGTGCTGCCGGCGGCCGGACGCTGCGGCAGGCCGGCGGCGGCGTACCAGGCATGACTGATGTCTTCATCGATCGCGGCGATATCGAGCGCGGCCGCGCCGTCGTGCCAGAGTCCGGCCGGGAACAGGCGCCGGCCTTCCTCCTGATAGGCGCCGTAGCTCATGAAACGGTCCGTGGCGCGTCCGAGCCGCCACAGGTCGAGATCCTCGGCGATGGCAAGGAAGAAACGCAGGTCGCCGCCGCCCTGCCCCCGCCAGTTGTCGAGTTCGGCGCGACTGGCGATGGCGGCGACATCTTCGAGCCGGGCGCCGAAGGTCACGCTTTCGAGGAAGCCCCGGAACTCGCGCAGGCTGCGATGCAGGCGGTAAATCTCCGAGCTTTGCAGCGGGCGCGTCGAACCGCCCGGCTGCACGGCCAGGGTGTGCGGCCATTTGCCGGCGAGCAGTCCCATCATCCCCATGAAGCTGGCACGCGCCGGCAGCATCTGGTTCGGCGCGCTGCCGACGGTGGCGCGAAAGCGCTCGACCGTCGCCGCATGCCAGGCGCGGCCGGCATAGTCGGCGCGGGCGAAGTCGGGCATGAAGAACAGGTAGAAATGCGTCAGGTGGTCGGCCATGTTCTCGGTCGCCAGCGTCAGGTTGGCGGCCAGCCGTCCGTTGGGCGGAGGCGCTATGCCGGCGGCGTCGGCCAGCGCCAGCGCGGCGGCGGCCGACTGGGCCACCGAGCAGATGCCGCAGATGCGCGGCACCAGCACCAGCGCATCGGCCGGCAGCTTGCCCTGCAGAATCTGCTCGAACCCGCGGTACAGCGGCGAATTGACGTAGGCCGCAGCGACCTTGCCCTGCTCGATGTCGAGGCTGATTTCGAGATCGCCCTCGACGCGGTTGAAGGGACCAACAATTCTGCGCGTGCTCATTTTTTGCCGCGCTTGACCGAGGGCGCGCGCAGCGGATGGTCGGCCGTGGCGTTTTCGCGCACGCGCGCCGGCGTCGCCGACTTGGACAACGCGGCCAGCGCGATGAACCATGCCTTGGGCATGTCGGAGGGCAAGCCGAGCGGAATCCCGGCGACCTTGGGCGTGGTCTCGAAAGCGTGGCCGGGTTCCTCGAAACCCGGATTGGTGCAGTTGATGCAGGCATAGCCGCCGCGCAGGCAGGAACCCTCGCCGTTCCACAGGCGCTGGTTACAGTCGGCATGGGCCTGGGTGCCCTTGCAGCCCATCTCCTCCATCAGGCAACCCTGGTCCGAATGCTTGGTGGCGCTGGCCTTGAATTCGTAGTATTCGTTGCGCGGACAGCCGTGATGCACCAGTTGATCGGCATAAAAGCGCGGCCGGCCGTAGTCGTCGAGATGCTCGGCCCGCAGGCGGCCATGTGCCAGCGCCGCCAGGGTTTCGGTGATCCAGTCGGGATGCGGCGGACAACCGGCGACATTGACCACCGGCAAGCCCGTGGCATCGCGAAAATCCGGTCCGAGCAGGCCGCCCGCGGCCTCGCCGTCGTATTGCAGGCCGCAGGCATCGGTCGGGTTGATACCCGCCGCCGTGATGCCGCCCCAGGAGGAACAACTGCCGATGGCGACGACGTGCTTCGCCCGCGCGGCGATCTGCCGCACCCAGTCGATCATCGGCTGCGCGCCGCCGCCGAAGCGGTGGAAGCCGCCGGTGCCGCGCGGCCCGCGCAGCAGCGAGCCTTCGATGCAGAGCACGTCGACCGCGGTGCGGCCGTCGGCGCATTGTGCGATCAGATCGCGCGCTTCATCGACGCCGGCTTCGGAAAGGCTCGGATGCCACAGCAGTTCGATACCTTCATCGGCCAACACACGGAACAGCGGCCCGTGTTCGCCACCCAGCCAGGACAGGGTGCAGCCGCCGCAGCCGCCGGACTGGAGCCAGAGCAGGTTCATGGCGAGCCTTCGTCGAGGCCCAGGCGCGCAAGTTTCATGCGCAGCCCGACGCGGGTCAGGCCGAGTTCCTCGGCGACACGCGTCTTGTTGCCGCGATGGCGGCGCAGGGCCGCGTCTATCACCTGGGCCTCGACCTGGTCGAGCAGTTCCTTGAGCGTCGCGCCGGCGGGATCGAAACCGGCGGCCGGCGGCCTGCCGGCCGCCGCCTTGCGACCCACGCGCGGCGAAAACAGCCCGGCATCGAGCAGGTCGCCGTCACCCAGCGCCAGCGCGCGCAAGACCTCGTTCTGCAGCTCGCGCACATTGCCCGGCCAGCGATGGGCGACCAGGGCCTGCATCGCCTCGTCGGAGAATTTCGGTCCTGGACTCTGTCTGCCGGGGATTTCGCTGCGCGAGCCGGCAAGCGCCGACTCTTTCAACATGGCGCCGATGATCGGTGCAATGTCCTGCGGGCGCTCGCGCAGCGGCGGCATGTGCAGGGTGATGCCGGCGATGCGGTAATAGAGATCCTGGCGGAAGCGGCCGCTGGCGACGTCGGCTTCGAGGTCGCGGTTGGTCGCCGCGATGATGCGCACATCGACCGCGACCGGACGCGGGCTGCCGACCGGACGCACTTCGCCTTCCTGCAGCGCGCGCAGCAGCTTGACCTGGAAGGCCGGCGAGGTGTCGCCGATCTCGTCGAGAAACAACGTGCCACCGTCGGCCTGCTGGAACAGGCCGATGCGGTCCTCGTGGGCGCCGGTGAAGGCGCCGCGCTTGTGGCCGAACAACTCGCCTTCGAGCAGGGTGTCGGGCATGGCGCCGCAGTTCTCGACCACGAAGGGCCGCTCGGCGCGCTCGCTGGCATAGTGGATCGCCCGCGCCAGCAACTCCTTGCCGGTACCCGATTCGCCGGTGACCAGCACCGAGAGCTCATGCCCGGCGATGCGCTGCGCCAGTTCGCAGATGCCGTTCAGCGGGCTGTCGGGCGCACGCGTCAGGCGATCGAAGCCGGAGCGCGCGCGGACCTTGCTGCGCCGGCTGGCGACCTGCTTCACCAGTTGTTCCGGGCTGTCGCGCAGTTCCAGCGACAGGCGCTGGTTCTCCTGCTGCAAACGCCACAGCTCGGCCGCACTCTTCAGGGTCAGCAGCAACTGGTCGGGATGCCAGGGCTTCAGCAGGTATTGCCAGATGCCGGCCTCGTTGATGCCCGAAATAATGTCCTCGGCATCGGTGTAGCCGGAGAGGATCAGGCGCACGGTGTCGGGCCACTGGGCGCGCACGCGGCGCAGGAACTCGACGCCCTGGGTGCCCGGCATACGCTGGTCGGAGAGCACGATATGGACGAACTCGCGGCTCATGATGGCTTCGCCCTCTTCCGCCGAGGGCGCGGTGAGCACCGTGAAATCCTCTTCGAGCGTGCGGCGCAGGGTTTCCAGCGAACGCAGCTCGTCGTCGACCACCAGCACCGTCAAGGGGGTGCGGGCCTTCACGCCGGCACCTTCCAGCCGAGGTCGCGGTGGCGCGCGAGATGGCGCGGCGTCCATGAGGCGAGCGACTTGCGCACGAAGTGGTGGCGCGCGACGTGGTAGCTCGGGTCGAAGCCGTAGAAGTTGCGCCGCATGTGGGCGAGTTCTTCTGCGCGATAGACAGCCAGCGGCCTGGCGGCTTCGTCCGCGGCGCGCCGCTCGCGTTTGGCCGTCAGGCGTGCCGCGAAATCGGGAGCCGCGGCGATCTCGGCCGCGCGCCGCGCCACGTCGATGCGGAAGGCATGGGCGTCGCCGGCCAGGCAGGCATCGCTGAAGCCGCTGCTCAGCGCCGCCTGCGCCGTCAGCGGCTGGCGGTTGCGCATGATGTCGCGCGCGCCGTCTTCCCCCACCCGGCGCGGCAGCAGGTAGCTCCAGTATTCCGAGCCGTAGAGATTGCCCATGTTCTTGTAATGCGGATTGAGCATGACGCCTTCGCGCACCCAGACCAGGTCGGCCGCCCGCGCCAGGAAACAGCCGCCCGCGCCGGTGTTGCCGGCCAGCGCGGCGACCGTGATCTGGCCGTCGGCTTCGATCAGTTCCAGCGCCAGGTCGTTCATCGCATTGATATTGTTCCAGGATTCGTCGGCCGGTGAATCCGCAGCCTCGATCACGTTGAGATGGATGCCATTGGACCAGAAGTCGGCGCCGCCTTGCAGGACCAGCACCCGCACCGGCCGCTGCCTGGCCCAGGCCAGCGCGGCGCGCAGGCGCTCGCATTGCGCGGTCGACATGGCGCCGTTGTAGAACTCGAAATGCAGGAAGCCGACCGCATTTTCGTCACTGCCGGATTCCTCGTAGGCGATGTCCTGCCAGGTTTCATGGCCTGTCCGCCACCAGCCGTCGAGCGTGGTCTCGGGCAGCAGGGACGACTCGGCGGCAAAGGCCAGCGTCGCCGGCAGCTTGATCCCATCCGCGCGCTTGACATGGCCGATCCACACCGCGCCGTCCGTGGTCCGCCGCAGCACGGCGGTCTCGCGCCGCGCGATCAATTCGCCCGGCGCGGTTCCGGCCGCGCCGCGCAGAGTCGATTCGGGCCAGGCGTCGAAGATATGGCAGGCGCGGCCGAACAGCGAGTCGGCGACACCGGGAAAGCCGTCGGCGGCATGGATCTTCCCCAGCACGGTCGCCGTGTCGTTGCGCTGCCAGTCGATCGCACGATCGGCTTGCCGCATCAGTGGCCGCAGGCTGCCATGCACATCGCGGCAGGCAGCCAGCGGCGTCGGCACGAAATCGCCCGCGGCAAAGCGCTCGACGGCCTGCAGCACGGCCAGTGTGGCGGCCTGGGTGACTTCGTTGCGGTAGATGCTGGCCTTCCTGGCCTGGCGCAGCGGGAACACGGCGCGGGCCCAGACCGGCCCGGCGTCCATCTCGGCCTCGGCTTGCAACACGGTGACGCCCCACTCGGCTTCCTGTGTCTGCAGCGCCCAGTCCAGCGCCGAGGGCCCGCGGTCGCCGACGATGCCGGGATGAACGACGAGGCAGACATGGCGGCGCCAGATCGACTCGGGTATCGCCCGGCGCAAATAAGGTGCGACGATCAGCGCCGGCTTGAACAGTGCGACGGCCTCTTCGGCAACGCTGTCGGCGATGTCGAACTCGATCGAAATCTCGTGCCCGCGCCGCTGCAGCTCGGCGCCGAGGCGCTGCGTCAGGCTGTTGAAGGCGTGGGTCAGGAGCAGGATGCGCATCGGCGTCTCAGCATATCCTCGGCAGTTGGTCGCCCGCCAGCCAATCGACGATGCGGCGGCCGCCGAAGGAGGTGGTGAGCTGGACGAAGTGATGATCGTCGGCAATGACTTCGCCGATCTGCGCCGCCTCGCGTCCCAGCGGATGGGCGCGCATGGCGTTCAGCACGCGTCCGGCGTCGGCCGCGGCGCAGATCGCGATCAGCTTGCCCTCGTTGGCGACATAGAGCGGGTCGAGGCCAAGGAACTCGCAGGCCGCGGCGACCACCGGCTTCACCGGGATCGCCTTCTCGTGGAGCATCATGCCGACGCCGGACTGGCCGGCGATTTCATTCAACGTCGCGGCGAGGCCGCCGCGCGTCGGGTCGCGCAGGCAGCGCAGGTCGGCACCGGTAGCCAGCATCGCGGCGATCAGGCCGTTCAAGGCCGCCGTGTCGGATTCGATCGGCGCATCGAAGCTGAGGTTCTCGCGCTTGCTCATGATCGCCACGCCGTGGTCGCCGAGCGAACCCGAGACGATCACCGCGTCGCCCGGCCGCGCCCGCGCACCGCCCAGTTCCAGCCCATCCGGCAGCACGCCGACGCCGGTGGTGGTGATGAAGACGCCGTCGCCCTTGCCGCGCTCGACCACCTTGGTGTCGCCGGTGACCACCGGCACGCCGGCATCCTTCGCGGCATGGGCCATGGATTCGACAATGCGCGCCAGATCGGCCAGCGGGAAGCCTTCTTCGAGCACGAAGCCGGCAGCCAGATACAGCGGCGTCGCGCCCATCACCGCGACGTCATTGACCGTGCCATGCACCGAGAGACAGCCGATGTCGCCGCCGGGGAAGAACAAGGGCGAAACCACATGGCAGTCGGTGGACATCACGATGCGTCCCGGGCGTCCCGCAAGAGTTGGCGCTGGCAACACGGCGCCGTCGTTGCCCTGGCCCAGGTATTCGTTGCCCAGATGCCTGGCGAACAGCTCGGAAATCAGCTGCACCATCGAGCGCCCGCCCGAGCCGTGGGTCAGGTCGACGCGGCCCTGCTTGAGATCGAGCGGCCGCACATAGCCGCGCCGAATTTTTCCCTGAGCTTCTGCCATTTAATGCATGTCCTTGTAACGTCCATAGCTGTAATGCGCGGCGCAGGCGCCTTCGGAACTGACCATGCAGGAGCCGATCGGGTTCTCCGGCGTACACACGGTGCCGAACAGCTTGCAGTCCTGCGGCTTCTTGACCCCGCGCAGGATCGCGCCGCAATCGCAGGCCTTGTTGTCGGGCACAGATTTGTAGTCGAGATCGAAGCGCCGCTCGGCGTCGAATGCGGCGTACTGGCGGCGGATTTTCAGCGCCGAATAAGGCACCACCGACAGCCCGCGCCACTCGAATTCGCGGCGCAGTTCGAAGACCTCGGCGACGCGGTCCTGCGCCTTGAGATTGCCGTCGCGCGTGACGGCGCGCGAGAACTCGTTCTCGACTTCGGCGCGGCCTTCATTGACCTGGCGCACCAGCATCAGGATGGCCTGCATCACATCCAGCGGCTCGAAGCCGGCGATGACGACGGGCTTCCTGTATTCCTCGGCGAAGAATTCGTAGGGCCGGCTGCCGATCACAGTGGACACATGCGCCGGGCCGATGAAGCCGTCCAGCGGCACCGTGCCCCATTGCCGCACTTCGGGCGATTCGAGGATGTTGCTGATGGCGGACGGCGTCAGCACGTGGCAGCAGAGCACGCTGAAATTCGGAAGATTCTGCTTGTCGGCCTGCTGGATCGCGACCGCCGTGGGCGGCGTCGTGGTCTCGAAGCCGATGGCGAAGAACACCACCTCGCGTGCCGGATTGTCGCGCGCGATCTGCAGCGCATCGATGGTCGAGTAGACCATGCGGATGTCGCCGCCGCGCGCTTTGGCCTTCATCAGCGACAGGCCTTCGGAGGCCGGGATGCGCAAGGTGTCGCCGTAGGTGCATAGGATCACGCCATGGTTCAGCGCCAGGTCGATCGCCATGTCCACGCGGCCGATCGGCAGCACGCAGACCGGGCAGCCGGGGCCGTGCACCATGCGTACCGCCGGCGGCAGCAGGTCGCTCAAACCGTAGCGCGAAATCGCGTGGGTATGCCCGCCGCAGAATTCCATGAAGCTGTAGCTGCGCCCGGCCTGAACCTCGGCGCCTATGCTCAGCGCGAGGTTCTTCGCCAGTTCGCCGTCGCGGAATTCGTCGATGTATTTCACGCAGCGGAAAGTCCGGTCTGGTTCAGTTCGGCAAACAGCGCCAGGGTCTTCTCGGCTTCCTCGGGATCGAGCCTGGTCAGCGCGTAGCCGACGTGCAGGATCACGTAATCGCCGACCTGCACATCGGCCAGCAGCGCCAGGGAGATTTCCTTCTTGACGCCGCCGAGATCGACGATCGCCGTGTCGTCAGCGCCGACTTCTATCACCCTGACGGGGATTGCGAGGCACATATCAGTGATCCAGTTGGTGAATCGCAACCCAGGCCTGGCCCAGGGAAATCGCCGTATCGCCGGGCAACAGGCGTTTCGGCATCAGGAGTTCGAGGCCAGTCGCGGGAACTTTCTCGACCAGCCCAGTGCGCAGCAGTTTGTTGAAGAAGCAGCCGCCGCCGCAGGCCAGGCGGGCTATGCCGCTCACTTCGGATGCACGCGCGACCCACTGCAGCAGTGCCGCCACCAGCGTGGCGTGGAACAGCGCAGCGCCGTAGCCGGTGTCCGGTTCGGTGGACAAGGCGCCGAGCAGCGGCAACAGGTCCAACTGGCCCCTGTCGTCGATCTGCCAGCCGCCATCCAATGGCGCCGGCCAGCCGTGCGTCTCGATGTAGGCCGTCGCATTCTGTTCGAGGGCGATCGCGGCCTGGGCCTCGAATTCCATGCGCGGGCAGATGCCCAGCAGGCCGGCCGCGGCGTCGAAGACGCGGCCCATGCTCGACGTGCGCGGGCTGTTGAGACCCTTGGCCAGCATTGCCGCGACGATTTCGGCGCCGGGTTGGTCGGCGAAGCGCGAGGCGATTTCATCGCCGCGGCCGAGATCGAACAGCGCGGCCGCCGCCATGCGCCAGGGATCGCGCGCGGCGCGGTCGCCGCCGGGCAAGGCCAGCGGACGCAGGTGGCCGAGGCGCTCGAAATCGGCGCCGTCGACGCGCAGCAGTTCGCCGCCCCAGGCCTGGCCGTCGGTGCCGAGGCCGACGCCGTCGAGCGCCAGCCCCAGCAACGGCCCCTCGACGCCATGTTCGGCGGCGATCGCCGCGATATGGGCATGGTGATGCTGGACCCCTATGGCCTCGATGCCGAGTTCGGCCGCGAGTTGCACCGCGAAGCGCGTCGAATGCAGATCGGGATGCAGGTCATGAGCGATGGCCACCGGCTTCCCGCCCGCGGCGGCCAGCGCCTGCAAAAGCTCGCGCGCCGTCGCTTCATGGGCCAGGCAGGCCTCGGCCTGGAACAGGTCGCCGACCGTGTGCGAGACCCAGGCTTGATCGCCCTGCGCCAGACAGACCGTGTTCTTGAACCAGGCGCCCATGGACAGCAGGGGCGGCGCCGATCGCGCCAACTGGAGCCGATGCTCGACGCAGGCCGGTGCGGCGACCGCCTGAAGACTCATGCTGCCCGGCGCGCCACGGCTGCCTGGCGATCGATCCACGCCAGCCAGTCGTCCATGCCCTGCCCCGTGGTCGCCGAAACCTCGATCACCTCGATCGTCGGATTGACACGCCGGGCGAATTCGATCGCCGCATCGACCTTGAAGCTCAGATAGGGCAGCAGATCGCACTTGTTCATCAGCATCAGCGTCGCAGCGCGGAACATGTCGGGGTACTTGATCGGCTTGTCCTCGCCTTCGGTGACGGAGAGGATCACCACCTTGTGCGCCTCGCCCAGATCGAAGGCCGCCGGGCAAACCAGATTGCCGACGTTCTCGATCATCAGCAGCGAATCGGCCGGCAGTTCGAGCTTTTCCATGGCATGGCCGACCATGTGCGCGTCGAGATGGCAGCCCTTGCCGGTGTTGATCTGGATCGCCGGCGCGCCCGTGGCGCGGATGCGTTCGGCATCCTGGCTGGTCTGCTGGTCGCCCTCGATCACCGTGACCGACTGGCGCCCCCCGAGCAGCTCGATGGTCTTGCACAGCAGCGTGGTCTTGCCCGAGCCGGGGCTGGACACCAGGTTCAGCGTGAATATGCCGCGCGCCGCCAGGCGCTGGCGGTTCTGCGTCGCATAGGCGTTGTTCTTGGACAGGATGTCCTGTTCGATCTGCACCATGCGCTTCGCGCCGAGGCCCGGCGCGTGCGAATGCGCGGGAGCATAGCTGTGCCGGTGTTCGTGCGCCGCGCCCGGCACATGCTCATGGCTGTGCCGCGTGCCGTCGGCATGCACGTGCTCGTGCTCGTGGTGGGCATCGTCGCCATCGATTTTCACTTCGCCGGCACCGCAACCGCATGTCGTACACATTTCCCGTCTCCGATCGCTACGCTACTTCGAGTTCCTTGACCCGCATTTCGGTGCCGCCCGTGACCTGCATCTGGTAGCTGCCGCATTGCGGACATTCGCCGAACACTTCCTTCATCGGCACCGACATCGAACATTGCATGCACCAGCCCGTTCCTGGCGTGGCGAGTATCTCCAGTCGCGCGCCGTCGGCGATGCTGTCCCGCATCACCGCATCGAAGCAAAACTTCATGGCCTCGACCTCGACGCCGGACAAGGCGCCGATCTCCAGCCAGACCGCCGTCACTTTGGCAAATTCCTGCTGTCGCGCGGCGTCCTCGATCAGTTGCAGAACCCCCTCGGCTAAAGACATTTCGTGCATGGCTGGAGTTTAACTTTTCCGGGCGCCAAGCATACCTTGCAGGAAGGCTCTGCGGTTGATCGGAAGCTGCATCGGCGAGCGTCCCGCAATGCGTGCCGCCTCGACTCGTTCCGCCGCGCAGTCCGCTGTTTCGACAAACAGCCCGGCCATGATTTCGTGCGCCGTCGCCACCGCGCTGCCCTGGTCGGGAAACTCGAAAGCCGGCGAGAACAGCGAACAGAACTGATAGGCGCCGCACTCCGCTTCTTCGCCGCCCATGAAGTCGTAGCTGCCCGACGGAAAATCCCAGCTTCTGCGGGCATCGGGCGCCAGATGCAGCTCGCGCGAAAATCGATCGCCGACCATCACCAGGTTGATCGTCCAGGGCGTGATCAGGACGCCGATCCGGTGGCATTCGTCGAGCGCCCGGAAGCCGACGCACTGCACCCGCAAGGCGGGGTTGTTCAAGGCCAGGCCGGCCATGCGCGTGCCGGCAATGCGTTCGAACGAGGCAGCGAGGGCAGCCTCAGCCGGCACTGTCGTCGAGCAGCAGGAAGCGATCCCGCACCGCCTCGCAGCCGGGACAGACCCAGTTGTCCGGCAACTCGGTGAATGCTGTCCCGGCCGGAATCTGGCCGATCGGGTCGCCTTCGGCCGGATCGTAGACCTGCCAGCAAACGCCGCATTCGAACCGCGCCAGCGGATCGGCGACGACCTCGCGGCCGCTGCGCTCGAAGGAGCCGGCGGGAAACTTCATGACGGCTGAACCAGCGCGCTCTCGATCGAGGCTATCCATTCGTCCAGGCGGACGATGGTTTCCGCGAGGTCCTCGGCCGCGGCGAGTGCGACCGCCGGCAGATCGACGATCTCGATCGAATTCAGGATCAGTTTTTCCATGTTGTTGAAGTACTGCACCCACCAGACATAGGGCAGCGCCGTCGCGGTGATGCGGCAGTTGCCGAAACCACGCGAGAGTATCGAAAACGAAATACGGCCCAGTTGCTGGTCGAGCCAGGCCAGGTCGTCGGGTGTCGCCGGCAGCAGCGAGAGGTTGATGACATGGGCGGCGCGCCCTGCGCTCCACTGTGCCGACAGGCTGCAAATCTCATGATGCAGTGCCGGCGCATTCATCAGCTCGGCGGGCGGCACCGGCGCCGGCGTGAGGGGAAGCTGGCGCGCCATTGCCAGTTCGCGCAGGGCCAGCGGAAAGGCGCTGGCTTCGACGTCGTCGATGCCCTCGCCGCGGATGCGCCAGATGCCGGTGAAGGCGGTTTCCTGGGCACGCAGAGCGCCGGCCGTGAGTATGCTGACTTCGCCTTCGCCAAGCAGTTCGTTGATCTCGTCGCGCACCGCCGGCGCGAAATCGAGCAGCGAGAATCTCACCGCCTGCGTCGCGGAAAACGGCGTCGCGCGCAAGGCGGCCAGCAGTTGCCGCAGGAAATCCAGCGCCGCCGCCGCGACTTCCGGCGGTGCGTCGAGTTCGACCAGCGGCGGCCGGAAGGCGTGCACGTCGTTGGGCACGTCCAGCGTGATCAGGACTTCATCTTCCAGCGGCTGCGAGCCGGGACCGATGCTCGGCTTGTAGGAGACGACGGGGATGGGAAAAGTCATCATGACCTGGCTCCTCGGGTGGCGTTCAGTGGCACTCAGTGGCAAAACCGGCCGCGGCATTGGCGTCCAGCACCGGGATGCCGATGCCGGGCGGACGCGACGGTGCTGCGGCGAGCAGTTCGGGCAGCCGCCGGACATAGGCGCCCCAGTCCTTCAGCCCTTCGATCGTGCCGAGATACTCGCCGTCGCGCAGGCACAGCAGGGCCGGCCAGATGCGGATGCCGTAGCGCGCGGCAAGGCTGCGGGCGTCGGCAGGCGCCAGGACCCCGACGCGAAAGTCGGCATTCGTCCGGGTCACGGCTTCGGGCAGGATCACGGTAAGGTCCCAGGTCTCGGGAACCTTGGCCGGGTCTTCGGTGAACAGGATCAGCGCCGGACCGGGCGCTTTTGCGAAAGCGGTATAGCTATCCAGATCCAGCAGGCTGTAGCCATGGCGTGTATGAAGAATGGCCAGACGTTCGTTAAGGCGCTCGATACCGGGAGACAGGCTCATGGCTGTGTTCCTTGAATGAGGTTCGGCCGGAGGAATTCCGGCAATTGCGGCTCGCGCTCGATCAGGTCGGCAAAGGCCGCATGGATCAATTCGTCGTTGTTGCCGCCACCGTGCAGGATGGATTCGAGGGCGACCAGTGCTTCCTCGACCTGGGCGGCGCGCTCGGCATCGATCACCTCGCGCGCGGCACCGAGGAAACCGAGAATCCACTGCCCCGGTTCGAGGGGGCCGGTAAGCATCGTATCCATGCGCTCGATACCGTTGCGCCCCTCGCAGAGCGCGGTGCTGCCTTCCATGCGGATGACTTGCATTGGTAGCGCCAGGCACATGTCAGCAAATGCTCCGCGGTTTTACGTAACTCACCGCCACGCCAAGGACGGCGGGTATCCGGGTCCGTCCATGTCCTCCGTCGCGGGCTGCGCCCGCTCCTCCCCCTTTACTTCCCGGACCCGGATACCCCCCATCCTTGGCGGGATAGGTCTGCGGTATACAACCGCAAAAATGCAACACCGCTACCCGATCGGGATGGCGGGGCGTTCTGCGCAGCGAAGTAAAGAAGGAGGCGGCGGCCGAAGGCCGGCGCCGGGTGACATGAGCGAAGCAGAATGCCCCGCCGTCCCGATCCCGCGCTAGCCAAAACACCGTGGCGCTTTTCATCCTACGCATCCAAAAAACCGAGAGTCACCAAGACGGCTCGCAGACTCGGCCGAGGGACGCCCCGCCTCGTAGGCTGACATCCCCAGCGCCGTGTCGCCAGCGCCAACTTTCATCGCCCGCCGCTCGATGGCGAAACCCCAATCGCGCAGTTGCGCCACGGCCATCGCCACCGCCTCGTGCAGCCGCGCCTTGACCGCCGGCCGCAGGCTGCCGCCGTAATCGTCGAGTTCTTCCGGCTGGACGCCAATCAGCAGCAGTTGTTCGGGCAACTGGCCGGTCAGGTCCGCCGCCGCGATGACTTCCTGAAAGCCGGTCTGGTGCAGGCTCATTTTCTTGGCACCCATGAAGCGCGGCACCTGGTCGCCCTCGACGCGCTTCAGGGTGCCCGGCGGCAGGCCGTAGTCGATCGCATCGAACACGATCAGCCGCCGCGCGCCCTGCACATAGGGCAGCAGGTAGAGCCCCTGGGTGCCGCCGTCCAGCGCCGTCACCGCTGCCGGCAATTCCCATTCGGCGGCGAACTGCTCGACGCAGCGCACGCCGAAACCCTCGTCGGCCCAGAGCAGGTTGCCGATGCCGAGCAGCAGCACTTCGCAGCGCAGATCGTCCATGGCGCTCATTCGCGCTTATTCCCTGAACGTCCGCTGGCCGCTGAACATGGTGCTGATCATGGTCTGGCGGCTCATGATGTCTTCGCGCACCGCGGCATACACATGCAGGATGACGAAGCTCACGATGCCCCACATGCCGAGGTGGTGCCAACTGTGCGTGGCCTGGCTGCCGCCGAGCAGCGGGATCACCCAGCCGAACAGGCGCTCCTGCCAACTGCCGAGGCCCATGCCTTCGCCGTAGAGCGCGAAGCCGGTGCAGATCATCAGGATCGCCGCGACGGTGGCGAAGAGGAACATGAACAGGTGCCCCAGCGGGTTGTGGCCGACGTACTTGTAGGGCTGCTTTTCGAGGAACAAATACCAGCGCAGTTCGCGGATCAGGCCGGCCCACCACTTCATGTCGGTGATGGGCAGCATGAAAAGCTGCCGCGCATGATGGTTGCCGACCATGGCCCAATAAATGCGCACCAGGAAGCCGACGGCGAAGATGTAGGCGGCGGCGAAGTGGGCAAAGCGGATGTAGCCCATCAGAAAGTTGGCCGAAGCCTCGCCGGTTACGCTGGGCAAGGGGCTGGCGATCAGGTAGCCGCTGCCCGCCAGCACCAGGATGCACAGGGCATTGATCCAGTGCCACAGGCGCACCGGGCCTTCATACACATACACCGTCTTGCCGGCGGCGGTTTGCGGATCGTTTTCGAGACTGGCGGCGGCTGCGTTCAGGTTCATGGCATTCTCCTCGCAAGCGCTTAGCGGACCTTGACTTTGGCCATTTCCTGACCGTCGGGACTCATCACGTGGGTCGAGCAGGCCAGGCAGGGATCGAAGGAGTGGATGGTGCGCAGGATCTCCAGCGGCTCATCGGCTTTCGCCAGCGGCGTGTTCATCAGGCTCGCCTCGTAGGCGCCGATCTGGCCCTTGGCATCGCGCGGACTGCCGTTCCAGGTGGTGGGCACCACGCACTGGTAGTTCTCGATCTTGCCGTCCTTGATCCTGATCCAGTGGCCCAGCGCGCCGCGCGGCGCCTCGGTGAAGCCGGCGCCCTTGGCTTCCTTGGGCCAGGTGCTCGGGTCCCACTTCTCGACGTTGGCCGTGGCCGTGTCGCCGGCCTTGATGTTGGCCATCAGCTTGTCGAACTGCTTGACCTGCAGGTCGGCGCAGTACAGGCACTCAATGCCGCGCGCCGCGGTGCGGCCCAGGGTCGAGAACAGCGCGGTGACCGGAACGTCGAGCTGCTTCAGCACGCCGTCGATGGTTTCCTTGATGAACGGATACTGCTTGGGCTGCACGTAGGCCAGCACCATGCGCGCCAGGGGCCCCACCTCCATCGCATTGCCGCGCCAGCGCGGCGCCTTGATCCAGGAATACTTGGCCGACTCGTCGAGGTTCTCGATCTTGGTCCGGGTGCCCTTGAAGTTCGGGCCTTCCGGCTTGTAGTTGGGCTCGGTGACGCCGTCGAAGGGATGCAGGCCCTTGGATTCGTCGCCATACTTGTACCAGGAGTGGGTGACGAACTCCTGCACCTGTTCCGGGTCCTTGAGGTCGACTTCATGGATCTTGTCCAGCTTGCCGCCGATGATCGCGCCGCGCGGCAGCATCAAGTTGCCCGGCGAGGTGTCGTTGGCCCGCTCCGGCAGGTCGCCGTAGCTCAGCAGCGCCTGCGACGAAAGCCCGCCGCCGTAGAGCCAGCCCTTGTAGAACGAGGCGATGGCCAGCAGGTCGGGGATATATACCTGCTCGACGAACTCCTTGCTGCGGTCGATGATGCTCTTGACCAGGTTCAGCCGTTCCATGTTCAGCGCGCCCACCGCACCCGTGTCGTGGACATTGATGGCGCAGGGCACGCCGCCCACCAGCCAGTTCGGATGCGGATTCTTGCCGCCGAAAATGGTGTGGACCTTGACGATCTCCTTCTGGAAATCCAGGGCTTCGAGGTAATGCGCGACCGCCATCAGATTGGCCTCGGGCGGCAGCTTGTAGGCCGGGTTGCCCCAGTAAGCATTGGCGAAGGGGCCGAGCTGGCCGGATTCGACGAACTTCTTGAGGCGATTCTGCAGGTCGCGGAAATAGCCCGGCGACGACAGCGGCCAGTTGGAAATCGATTGGGCCAGCTCCGAGGTCCGCTTCGGGTCGGCCTTCAGCGCCGAAACCACATCCACCCAGTCCAGCGCATGCAGGTGGTAGAAATGCACCAGATGGTCATGCACCTGCAGGTTCAACTGCATCAGGTTGCGGATGGTGTTGGCGTTCTCCGGAATCTTGATGCTCAACGCGTCTTCCACCGCGCGCACCGAGGTCAGCGCATGTGTCCCCGTGCATACGCCGCAGATGCGCTCGGTGAAGGCCCAGGCGTCGCGCGGATCGCGACCCTTGAGGATCACTTCGAGGCCGCGCCACATGGTGCCCGTGGACACGGCGTTGCGGATCACGTTGTCCTTGTCGA
>JAUYSD010000255.1 GCA_030696505.1 Sulfuritalea sp.
CGCCGTGCTTGCTGAAAGCGTGGCGCACTTCGGCCACGGTGCGCACGCGGTTGTCGGTCATGGTGTCCACGATGATGGCGGCGCCACCGATGCCATAGCCTTCATAGCGGATTTCTTCATAGTTCACGCCTTCGAGCTGGCCGGTGCCGCGCTTGATGGCGTTATCGATGTTGTCCTTCGGCAGGCTCTGGCCCTTGGCTTTCTCGATCGCCAGCCGCAGTCGCGGGTTGGCGCTGACATCGCCGCCGCCCATCTTCGCGGCGACGGTAATTTCCTTGATCAGCTTGGTGAACACCTTGCCCCGCTTGGCGTCCTGGCGCCCCTTGCGATGCTGGATGTTGGCCCATTTGGAATGTCCGGCCATAGTGGTTTCCCTGTTTGCGCGGGCTCGCCGCGGATTGCCTATTAGAATCGCAAATTTTAGCATCCCGGGAATCCCCGCCATGAGCCAAGCCCTGACCATCGCCAAGAGCGGCGAGACCGAACTTGTTCTGTTGTCGCAGCTTGCCAACCGCCACGGCCTGATCACCGGCGCCACCGGCACCGGCAAGACGGTGACGCTGCAGGTCATGGCCGAGCAGTTGTCCAGGGCCGGCGTGCCGGTATTCCTCGCCGACGCCAAGGGAGACCTGTCAGGTCTTGGCGTTGCGGGAGTCGCCTCCGAAAAGTTTCAGGCGCGGCTGGATCGCCTTGGCATCAAGGACTGGCAGCCGCAGGCCAGCCCGGTGGTGTTCTGGGACGTGTTCGGCGCCGCGGGGCATCCGGTGCGCGCCACGATTTCCGACATGGGGCCGCTCTTGCTCGGGCGCCTGCTCAATCTCAACGATACCCAGGCCGGGGTGCTGCAGATCGTGTTCCGCGTGGCCGACGACCAGGGTCTGCTGCTGCTCGACCTCAAGGATCTGCGGGCCATGGTGCAGCACGTCGGCGAAAACGCGGCCGAATACAAGACCCGCTACGGCAATGTCTCGGCCGCCTCGATCGGTGCGGTCCAGCGCGGCCTGCTGACCCTGGAAGAGCAGGGCGGTGACAGCTTCTTCGGCGAGCCCATGCTCGACATCGAAGATCTCATGCAAACCCAGGATGGCCGCGGCGTGATCAACGTGCTGGCGGCCGACCAACTGATGAACTCGCCGCGCCTCTACGGCTGCTTCCTGCTCTGGCTGCTGGCCGAACTGTTCGAGCAACTGCCCGAGGCCGGCGACCTGCCCAAGCCCAAGCTGGCCTTCTTCTTCGACGAGGCGCATCTGCTGTTCAATGATGCGCCGCCAGCCCTGCTGGAGAAGGTCGAGCAGGTGGTGCGCCTGATTCGTTCCAAGGGCGTCGGCGTGTATTTCGTGACGCAGAACCCGCTCGACATTCCCGATGCCGTGCTCGGCCAACTGGGCAACCGCGTCCAGCACGCGCTGCGCGCCTTCACGCCGCGCGACCAGAAGGCGGTCAAGGCGGCGGCCGACACCCTGCGCGCCAATCCGGCCTTCGATGCGGCGACCGTGATCACCGAACTCGGCGTCGGCGAGGCGCTGGTCTCCTTCCTCGACGAGCACGGCCGGCCGACCGTGGTCGAGCGCGCCATGGTGCTGCCGCCGGTTTCGCGCATTGAGCCGATGACCGCCGACGAGCGTCGCGCCGCGATCGCGGCCTCGCCGATCGCCGGGCATTACGAAAAGCTGCTCGACCGCGAATCGGCCTACGAAAAACTCAAGGGCGACGTCGGCCAGAGAGTTGGCGCTGACGAGACGGCGACTGCGGCGCCGCAAGCCGGCGGCGGATTTCTCGGCGGCATCGGCGACGCGCTGGGCGGCATGCTCGGCGGCGGTGCCCGCAGCGGCTCGCGCGGCCGGCAGACCGTGGTCGAAGCCGCCGTGAGCAGCACCGTGCGCGCCATCGGCTCCTCGCTGGGCCGCGAGATCGTGCGCGGCGTGCTGGGCTCGATCATCGGCGGCCGTCGCCGGTGACGCTCGCGGCCGGCTTGCCCGCCGTACATCGCGCTGGAGTGCTATTCGCAGTCATTGCGGCCTTCGGCTTTTCCTTCAAGGCGATCCTGGTCAAGCTGGCCTATCCCTACGGCGTCGATGCCGTGACGCTGCTGGCGCTGCGCATGGCCTTCGCGCTGCCGGTATTCCTCTGGGTCGGTTTTTTCGCTTCGCGCAATGCCCCGGGCATGACGCTGCGCGACTGGCTGGCGGTCGTGCTGCTGGGCACGCTAGGCTATTACGGCGCCAGCATTCTGGATTTCCTCGGGCTCAAGTACATTTCGGCGGGCCTGGAACGGCTGATCCTGTTCACCTATCCGACACTGACCCTGCTGTTCGGTGTCGTCCTGCACGGCCGCGCCATCAGCCGCCGCGAGGCTGTCGCATTGGGGCTGTGCTACACCGGGATTGCCGCCGCGTTCGCGCACGACCTGCACTTTTCCGGCGACACCGCCGCGGTCTGGATCGGCGGCGGCTTCGTCTTCGCCTCGTCGGTGAGTTATGCGCTCTACCTGTCGGGCAGCGCCGGGATGATTGCGAAACTCGGTGCGGCACGCTTCACCGCCCTGGCCATGCTGGTGTCGACGGCGGCCATCGGCGGCCACTTTCTGGCGACGCAGCCGCTGACGGCCCTGGTGCAGCCTTGGCCAGTCTATGCGCTGGGCGCTGCGATGGGCATGTTCTGCACGGTGCTGCCGGTATTCGCCCAATCGGCGGCGATTCGCCGCATCGGCAGCGGAAAGGCCGTGCTGGTGGGCATGGTGGGGCCGCTACTGACCATCGTCTTCGCCTGGTTGCTGCTCGATGAAGGCTTCTCGACCGCGCAGATGGCCGGTGTCGCATTGGTCATAGCCGGCGTGGCCACGGTTAGCCGCCGCTGAGCCTATCTATCTGTCTATAATGGGATAACCATGCTCAGCCGTCGACTTTTTGCCGTCCTCTCAGCGCCAACTCTCGCGCTGCTGTCCAGCAGCGCTGGGGCGCAGGAGGTTTCCGAGAAGGACTACTTCGACGAACTGCCGGTGGTGCTCTCGGTCAGTCGCCTGGCGCAGCCGCTCAACGAGGTGCCGGGTGCGGTGACGGTGATTGATCGCGATACGATCCGGCGTTCCGGTGCGCGCGATCTGACCGACTTGTTGCGTTTCGTTCCGGGCTTCGTGATCGGCCACATCAATGGCGCAAATCCGATAGCCAATTATCACGGCGATTTCGATGCATTGAATCGGCGCCTGCAGGTGTTTGTCGATGGCCGTTCGATCTATTCCGGCCTACTGGCCGGCAATGTCAGCCACCCGATGATGGGTATGGTGCTCGATGACATCGAGCGCATCGAGGTATTGCGCGGGTCGAACTCCGCGGCTTACGGCGCCAATGCGTTTTCCGGGGTGGTCAATGTCGTAACGCGGGCCGCCACCGATGTGCCAAGATTTTCCACGTCGCTGGCGCTGGGCGAGAAGGGCATTGCCGATCGCAGCGTACGCGCGGCCTGGGGCGACGAGCGCCTTGCCGTGCGCTTGACGGCGGCGCGCTCGGGCGATAGCGGATTCGACGATGTTATCGACGACAAGCGGGTTGATCAGTTTCATCTCCGCGCCGATTTGCGACCATCGGCGGCGGACGACGTCATGTTGACTGCGGGTTCGGTTCGCCATCAGTGGGGTGCGAGCGACATGCTGCGCAGTGAAAACTGGCGCAATGTGTTCGTCCAGGGGCAATGGCGGCACAACGTAGACGCCGACAACGATGTCCGTTTCAACGGCAGCTTCGACGAAGAGAAGTTCGTGGATCAGGTCTATTACTTCACACTCTTGGGCGTGCCGCGTCCCTATCGTGCCGATGGGACGGGACGACGATTGTCTCTGGAGGCCGAGCATACGACCCGGATATTGCCGGGTCTGCGCCTGGTATGGGGCGGCCAATTGCGCCATGAGGAAATCCGCTCGCCCGATCTTTTCAAGGAGCAGACTGCGCTGACCGCCGAACTGCGCCGCGTGTTCGGCAACGTCGAGTGGCGGCTGGGCGAGAAATGGATTTTAAATGCCGGCGCGATGTGGGAAGACCATAGTGTCGTCGGTCCGCATACGGCGCCGCGTCTGAGCCTCAATTACCATGTCCTGCCCGGACACACCCTGCGTTTTGGCTCCACCCAAGCCTACCGCATGCCCACTATGTTCGAATTGCGCGGGAACTGGCAGACACCCAGCCTGCCCGGCTCACTGGTGCTCGCCAGTGGCGGGATCAAACCCGAGCGCCTAGTGGCCAACGAGATCGGCTACGTCGGCGAGTTCCGGCAGCTCGGCCTGACAGTCGACTTGCGCGGCTTCGAGGAAAGCGGCAGCAGCATCGCCCGCTATTTCGGTGGCTATCCGAACGACGTGGTGAACAAGGACCGCTATCGCAAGCGCGGTTGGGAGACGCAGTTGCGCTGGAAGCCGCGTCCGGAAACCCAGCTATTGTTCAATCACACGGTGCTCAAGATTCGCGCCTGGGCCACCGGCGATACGCACATCAGCGACGAACTGAGCGCGCCCTCGCACACCTCCGGCTTGGTCTGGTTCGAATCCCTGCCGGCCGGTTTCGAGTTTGGGCTGTCCTATCTCACCTACGGCGCGATGACCTGGGGAGGCAAGAACGACGTGCTCGACACCCAACCGCGGGTCGATCTGCGCTTGGCGCGCCGCTTCAAGATCGGCGGAACTCAGGCCGAAGCGGCTGTGGTAACACACTCGGCAACCGGCAGCTATCAGGAAGGTGATCCGGGGAGATACTTCCCGCGCCGCACTTTCGCCACGTTACGGCTGGATTTCTGAGCAATGCGTCGTCGGGTTCTCACCGCCCTTGCCACCGCTTGCCTATGTCTAATGACATATGGATCGGCATGGGCCGCCGCGACGATTCCCGTCTGGGTGGCCTTGTCCGCCACCGGCGGCGTACACGCCGAAGCGGCGCGGGCGCTGCAGGTGGAAGTCGAGCAGGCACTGCCGGGACGCATCGACTGGCGCGTGGCGCACTGGAGCAGCTTCACCAGCGCGGTGCCGGAGCCGCAATGGGTCGTCGCCATCGGCACGGCGGCTCAACGCGGCATGCAAGACCTGTTTGCCCGTGACACGACGCCGCCCCCGCTGCTGTCGATCCTGGTGCCGCGCCTGGCATTCGAGCGCATGGTCGATCCGGCGCGCCTGCGTGCCGGATCGGTTTCGGCGGTGTTCCTCGATCAGCCGCCATGGCGGCAACTGGAGCTGATCCGGCTGGCCTTGCCCAACGTGCGCAAGGTCGCCATGCTGGTCGGCGCGGAGTCCAAGGGCCACCTGCCGGCACTTGAGAAAGCGGCCAAGGAGCGCGGCTTCGAACTGGCGGCGGCGCCGGTGGAGCCGGATGGCCTGTTCGAGGCCCTGCAATCGGTGCTGCCCAATGCCGATGTCCTGCTTGCGCTGCCCGACCCGGCCGTGTTCAACAGCCAGACGGCCGCCAACATATTGACGGCTACCTATCGGCGGCAGGTGCCGCTGCTCGGCTTTTCTCCGGCCTATGTCAAGGCGGGCGCCCTGCTGGCCCTGTATTCGACGCCGGCCCAGGTCGGTGTCCGTGGTGGCGAATCGCTGCGCCTGGCACTGACGGGCAAGGCTTTGCCGGCACCGCAGTGGCCGCGCGAGTTTGTCGTCGCGGTCAACCAGGATGTCGCCCGCTCACTGGGTTTCGCCCTGGACGAATCACTGATCGGGCAACAATTGCGCCATAAGGAACGGCCATGAAGATGAGCTTGCGCACCCGCATGCTGCTGTCGGCGCTGCTGCCGACCACACTGGTGGCGGTGCTTTTGACGACGGTGTTTTTGCTGCGCGCCATCGACGATCTGGAGCAGGGGTTGCAGACGCGCGGCACGGCGATTTCGCGACAGATGGCCGGTGCCGCGGAGTTCGGCATATTTTCCGGTCAGCGCGGCGCCCTTTCGGTGTTGACCGAGTCGGCACTGCACATCGATCCGGATGTGCGCGGTGCGGCGATCGTCGATGCGCGCGGTGCAGTCATGGCACTTAGCGGCGCGTTGAATCAATCCATATGGCCCGCACTGGCGCGCATCGACGGCGCACGTCTGCGTCCGGACGTGCTGCTGTTCGTCGAGCCGGTGATGCGCAGCAGTCTACCCGTGGATGACATCTACGGCGGCACCACGGCGGCACCCGAGGTGTCGCAGCAACTGCTTGGCTACGTCGTGGTCGAATTGTCCCTGCGCGAGGTATCGGGCAAGAGCGAACGGCTGATCGCCATCGGCGGCTTGATTGCCTTGCTTGGATCCGTGCTCGGCGGCTGGCTGGCGCAACGCATCGCACGCGGCATGACAAATCCGCTGCTGGAGGCCAGCGAGGTCGTCGGGCGTATCGGCGCCGGGGACCTGACGGCGCGCATGGCGACCCGTTCCGCCGGCGCCCTGCACTCCCTGGCGGCCGGCATCAATGCCATGGCCGAACGCATCGGCGTGACGCAGGACGAGTTGCGCGCCCGGGTGGCCGAAGCCACTGCCGACTTGCGGCAGGCAAAGGACGCGGCGGAGCACGCCACCATCGCCAAATCGCACTTTCTGGCTGCCGCCAGCCACGACCTGCGCCAGCCCCTGCACGCACTGGGCCTCTTCGTTTCCGCCCTGGCGCAATCCAAGGCGGCCAGGCAGGAGCCGGAACTGGTTGCGCACATCCAGTCGGCCGTTGACGCCCTGCAGAATCTGCTCGATGCCATCCTCGACATTTCACGCCTCGACGGCGGCAACGTGGTGCCGAGCATCGGCTGCTTTCCCCTGAGCCATGTGCTGGATCGCCTGGGCCAGGATCTTTCGCTGCTGGCGGCGCAAAAGGGTTTGCGGCTCAAGCTGCGGCCGACGCAGTTCTGGGTGCGCAGCGACGAAAAGATCGTCGAGCGCATTCTGCTCAATCTGGTCGGCAATGCCTTGCGCTACACCCGCACCGGAGGCGTACTGGTGAGTAGCCGCCGTCGCCGCGACGTGCTGGTGGTCGAGGTCTGGGATACCGGTGCAGGCATTCCGGAACACGCACGCGAGGGCATTTTCGAGGAGTACGTGCAACTGGCGAATCCCGAGCGCGATCGCGCCAAGGGTCTCGGGCTGGGCCTGGCGATCTGCCGGCGCCTGGCCGGCTTGCTGGGCATTCCGCTGGGTGTCCGTTCGCGCCCGGGGCGCGGTTCGGTGTTCTGGATCGAATTGCCCGTGGTGCCAGCGGGTTTGCCCCGCGAACTGCCGTCAACGGAAAGCGCCTTGTCGGAAGGCGTGGTCGATCCGGCGCGAATCAGGGGAACGGTCCTGGTGGTGGAGCGGGATGCGCTGGTACGGGCGGGCATGCAACAGGCGATCGTCAGCTGGGGCGGTCGGGTGTTGCTGGCGGCCGACCGCGAGGAGGCGCTGAGCCGCTGCCGCGAGAGCGATCCGCCGCCGGATCTGACGATATGCAATCTGCGACTGCCGGGCCGCGGCAGCGGTATCGAGTTGGCACAGGAACTGCGCCGGGAATTCGAGGGCATGGCCGTGCTGCTGGTCAGCGCGGATGTCAGCGACGAAGCGCAGACTGCGGCGCGCAATGCCGGCTTCGCGCTGCTCAAGCAGCCGGTGCCGGCAGGGCGGCTGCGGGCGGCCTTGCGCCACCTGCTCGAGGTTCGCGTCTAGCGGTCGAGCAGTTCCAGACGGCGGCAAAGCTCCAGCGTCAAGCCGGCCTGGTTCATCGAATAGAAATGCAGACCCGGCGCGCCGCGTTCGATGAGGCGCTGGCACAGCTCGGTCACCACATCGAGACCAAAGGCCCGGATCGATTCCGCATCGTCGCCGAAGCTCTCGAACTTGCGCCGCATCCAGCGCGGAATCTCGGCGCCGCAGGCGTCGGAAAAGCGCGCCAGCTTGGAGAAGCTGGCGATCGGCATGATGCCCGGCACGATCGGCACCGTTACGCCCAGCGCCCGCGCTTCGGTGACGAAATGCTCGTAGGCATCGGTGTTGTAGAAATACTGGGTAATCGCCGAATTCGCACCGGCTTCGACCTTGCGCTTGAAGTTCAACAGATCCTCACGCGGGCTCTTCGCCTGCGGATGCCATTCCGGATAGGCCGCCACCTCGATGTGAAACCTGTCCCCGGTCTCGGCACGAATGAACGCCACCAGCTCGTTGGCATAACGAAATTCGCCGGCGTCGGCCATGCCCGAGGGCAGGTCGCCGCGCAGGGCGACGATGCGGCGGATGTCGCGCTGGGTGAAGATGGCCAGCATCTCGCGGATGCCCTCGCGCGTGGAGCCGATGCAGGACAAGTGCGGCGCGGCCTGGTGGCCTTCGGCGGCGATTTCCATCACCGTCGCCAATGTGTTTTCGCGCGTCGAGCCGCCGGCGCCGTAGGTGACGGAGAAGAACTCGGGCTTCAGCGGCGCGAGCCGCGTCCGCGTCGCGCGCAGCTTCTCCATGCCCTCGCTGGTCTGCGGCGGGAAAAACTCGATGGATAGTTCAAGACTCATGCTGGGTTCCAGGAGGGTGCTTATGCACTGCGTTCAGGATCGCGGCGAGCTCAGCAGCAAACGCGCCAGCAGCCAGGAAATCACGCTGTAGAGCGTCGAGCCGATGATGCCGGCGAGGAATCCGTCCACCACGAAGCCGTCGAGCAACCACGCCGCCAGCAGGAACATCATGCCGTTGATGACGAAGATGAACAGCCCCAGGGTCAGCAGCGTGACCGGCAGCGTCAGCAGCAGCAGTAGCGGCCGGATCAGGGTGTTGATCAGTCCCAGCACCACCGCCACCCCCAGCGCCGTGGCAAAACCGGCGACATGTATCGAGGGCAGCAGGTAAGGCAGCGCCAGCAGCGCCGCTGCATTGATCAGCCAGACGGCAATCAGGCGCATGCGAGTCTCCTTGGGCGGGCGGTTGCGGGCTTAGTAGCGGTACTGGTCAGCCTTGTAGGGCCCGTTCTTGGGCACGCCGATGTAGGCCGCCTGCTGGTCGGTCAGCTCGGAAAGTTGCGCATTCAGTTTCTTCAACTGCAGGCGCGCCACTTTTTCGTCGAGATGCTTGGGCAGCGTGTAGACGCCCACCGGGTAGTCGGCATTGCGCGTGAACAGCTCGATCTGGGCAATGGTCTGGTTGGCGAAGGACGACGACATCACGTAGCTCGGGTGCCCCGTGCCGCAGCCCAGATTCACCAGGCGGCCCTTGGCCAGCAGGATGATGCGTTTGGAGGCTGTTTTACCCTTGGCCGGGAAGATGACATGGTCCACCTGCGGCTTGATCTCCTCCCACTTGCATTTCGCCAGCGACGCAAC
>JAUYSD010000278.1 GCA_030696505.1 Sulfuritalea sp.
CTTCACCGGCCTGACGGGGGCTCCATTATTGAGGGCGCATATCTTGAAGGGTGCGAAATGAAAACACTTTTCCATCATGAACTTTGCAGCCGCGAATTCGGAACAGCGGTCTTGCATGTGCCGACCTTGCTCGCATGGGCAAAGTCGAAGGGCCTCGTTTTTCCCGTTGATTCACTGCTGGCCGATCTTGATTACGTCCAAGCCGAGGCATTGATTGCGGTCGTTGCGAATTCGTGCGGCGGGCTATCCGATAGGGACGCCGTCGGGAGACTGGCCGCCGCGCCCGATCTGGTGCGCAAGTCAATTGCAGACCAGGCGCTGGCGGCGGACATCATCGCCGACCCCAGCGCGGACTATGCAAGAGGCGTACTTGGGGCAGAGGCGAGCCACCAATGGCGCAAAGTCCTAGACCATGCGATTGACGGCCATGAACTGGTGTTGCGCGATCCGCATTCGCTGCTGCCCGTTGATGCGCCCGCTCCGGCAAAAGTCGTCGCTGGCGATGCGGCGGACGGTGGCGACGACTGGCAAACGAAGTGCCGGCAAATTGCCGACGAGCTTCATGCAAAGGACATCGACATTGGCGCATGGTCGAGCGTTTCTGACATAGCCGACCGAGTGGCCCCGATAGCCGATGAACGAGCGATTCGTGGCCCGAACGGGAAGCTGACCGCCGGGAATATCCTTCGCGAGGCACTACAAGGCAAGAAGTGGAACACCGGACGAAATAAACGATGACCTAGCGCCGGGGAATCCGGGATTTCCGGGAAGTGTCAAAACGGAGGAATTCCCCGGACTACCAATCAAACGGAAAGCCAGTGCCCGTAAGGGTTTCTGGCTTTTTAATTCTTCCTTGCTGGGAAATTTTCCCGACAGTGAAGTGGAACCATCAACGCGTCGACACAGGCAATCCCGCCAAGGCGCATTTCTCCCGAAGGAGGAATGATGGTTCCCGAACTTTCCGAGCACTTCCCCGAGCTGGCCGCAGTCGCCAAGGGGCGCGACACACTGCCGACGCACGATGCCGCAGTCGCGATCAATCGAGCCGCGCAGACCTTGCGAAAATGGGCTTGTCTCGAAAATGGCCCTATCAGGCCAATCCGCATCAATGGCCGTTTGGCCTGGCGCGTGGCTGACCTTCGGGCGCTGCTGGCCGGCGACTCGAAATGAATGCCCTACCGCCGCCCACAAATGACTTCGCCAGGCGGGCACCTGGCGAAGTCGGCACAGCTAACAGCACCGGCCGCAAGGTTACCACGAAGATAGACCGCATCATCGGCCTACTACGGTCGCGCCCCGAAGGCTTGAACCGCTTCGAGGCCGAGCAATTCGGCGAACACTGCCTGAATTCAACCGTCGCAATTATCCGCGCGACATACGGCGCCAAGCTGATCCAGCGATGGGAAACCGTGCCGAGCCGCTTTTCTGATCGTGGCGTGCGCGTGTTGCGTTTTTGGCTCGTGGCGTCATGACAGCCGAGAATCTAATTTTCGCGCCGACGTTGCCCGCTGCCTTCGCGCTGGCCGGCTTGCCATTTCCCGACAAGCCGCCGACGCCTGGCAAGTTGTCCCGCTTTTCAACTGGCGACCGCGCCGACGACCTCGCCGGCTGGTGCAAGGTTTTCCCTGATACCGTCGGCGCTGTTTTTGGCGACTGGCGCAGCGGCGAAAACTTTACCTGGCAACAGGCCAAAACCGACGCCCCGCCGCCGACCGCAGAGCAACGCGCCGCCGCCCGCGCCAAGGCTGACGCTGTCCGCCGCGAAGCCGAGGCCGAGCGCACGCAACAGCACGCCAAGGCCGCCGCACGCGCCGCGAAGATTTTTAGCGAACTGCCGCCCCTCACGGAGCACCCCTACTGCAAGCGGAAGGGCATCGCACCGACTGGCGCACGCCTCGATGCAGATGGCGCGCTGGCCTTGCCCGTTTATGACGAGGCCGGAAGCATTCAGAGTCTGCAATTTATCGACCCCAAAGGGGGCAAGCGTTTCATGCCTGGCGGCAAGATGGCGGGAGGCCGGCTTTATCTGGGCAAGCCTGCCGACGGTTCGCCGCTGTTGATCTGCGAAGGATGGGCGACCGGCGCAAGCTTGCACAATGCGAGCGGGATAACAGTCGCTTGCGCCTTTTCCGGTTCAAACCTGAAAAACGTCGCCGCCGACCTCCGCGCACGGTTCCCTAGATCGCCCATAGTCGTCGCTGGCGACCTCGATGAACACGGGGCGGGCCTGAGGTATGGCGAGGCCGCGAAAGCCGCTTGTGAGCCTTCCGGCTTGATCCTGCCGCTATTCGCTGATGACCGCGCCGCTGGCGACTTCAACGACCTCGCCGCGTCGGATGGCATTTCGGCAGTCAAGCGCCGGATTCAAACGGCATTGAACCCGCCGAGCCGCTACAAGTTGCTGACGGATGCCGACCTCGCCGCCCTGCCGCCGCTGCGCTGGCGCATCAAGGGCATTCTGCCGGAATGTGGCCTGGCCGCGCTGTTTGGCGCAAGCGGTTCCGGCAAATCGTTTTTGGTGCTGGACATGGCGCAAGCCCTGGCCGCTGGTGCTGATTGGTTCGAGCATCGCGCCAAAGCCTGCCCCGTCGTATATGTCGCGCTCGAAGGCGAGGCCGGCATTGCGGGCCGCGTGGCAGCATACCGCATCCGACACGGGAAAACTGCCGGCGGGATTCGCTACCTGACGCAGCCGTTCAGCTTGCTGGAGCGTGGCGACATTCACGCCCTTGCCGATGCAATTCAGGCCGCTGGCGGGGCTGGCGTTGTTGTGCTAGACACCCTGAACCGCGCCGCACCTGGTGCTGACGAAAACGATTCAAAGAGCATGGGCGCGATTCTGGGCGCATCGAAGGAGTTGCAGCGACTTGTCGGCGGGCTGGTGCTGCTGGTTCACCATTCTGGGAAGGATTCCAGCAAAGGCCTACGCGGGCATTCCAGCCTGCACGCCGCCCTCGATGCCGCGATTGAAGTCCGCCGCGATGGCGACCGCCGGGAATGGATCCTCGCCAAGTCAAAAGACGGCGCCGACGGCGACGCGCACCCGTTCAAGCTGGAAATTGTCGAGCTTGGCACCGACGAGGACGGCGAGCCGATTACATCCTGCATCGTCAAGCCGGAGCAGCACACAGCCGAATCAGTCCGGCGCGCTCTACCGCCAAAGGCCGGCAATCTGAAAATTGCCTGGGACGCCATCGGCGAGGCACTGCGCAAAGCCGGCGACGGAAGGCCCGCGGACGCACCGGCTAGCCTGCCGCATGGGCGCCCGTGCCTGCTGGTGGAATCGGCGCTGCCGTTGATTGGGGCGCGGCTGGCCGTAGAGCCGAAACGCCGCACCGAACGAGCCCGGCTGGCGCTCACAAACCTATGCGCCAAAGGAATGATTCACCTAGAGGACGGCTTTTTATGGACTACATAAAACAGATTCCGACCCGCTTCCCACTATCCCACGCCCTAAAGGGCGCGTGGGAATCGTGGGAAAACATCCGGGCTTCCCACGATTCCCATAAATGGGCACCGTGGGAATCGTGGGAAAGCGGGAAGGACGTTTTTTCCCTTGGCGATCAACTGCCAAACCTCGAAACCGCGGGGTGCCTTCAGTGACCGCCGCCGAACTTATCTCTCTGGCCGCTGCTGATGGCGTCGAGCTGGTGGCGACCGCCGCCGGCCGGCTTCGACTGCTGGGCTCGCCCGACGACCTCGTACGATGGCTGCCGATTGCCTGGCCGTACCGCGACCAGCTTGCCGCCGAACTGCTGGCAGCCGGGCAAATCGGGCCGCTGGCGCGCGAACAACCTGCCGGCGATACCAGCACATCACCCGCCCCCGGAAAACTCAACAGCGAGGCCTCCCGATGAAGACATTATCCCGCCTGCATCACGCAATGCTGGCGCCCCATATCTCGCCAGCGACCAAGTCGCCGCCGAATGCAGCCGCCGCAATCTTGTGGCTTCGGGAGTCGTTGATGTTCGGCGGATGGACCCCCTGGCAAGTCCGTGCGGAGCTTCACCGGCTGGGATCAAAAACCCGAATCACGAAAGGAACACCCCGATGAACGAATTGCCGCTTTATCTCGCCGTTTCGCTGGCGCGCGACCTGATTCAGATGGGGCTCGCATCGAGTGCCGCAGCAATGGCAGGCGCGAAGGCGCACAGGCTGGCCGACGCCGCCGCAGTTCAGGCCCTGGCCGTTCAGGCCGAGGACGACCTTGCTGCCTGGCGCGCGAATCTGCCTGTCGAAACCGCCTCAATCACCGAAAAGGAAACCACATCATGACTATCGCATCGGAAAAAATCGCGGGCTTGCTTCATCAAACGAGGTCGCCGTCATGGACGAGTGACAACACGGTCGAACTGAGCGCGGCCATTAAAAACCTGACCGCAGACGAAGCGCATCTTGCATTGCTGTCATTCTGCCGGGGAATGCTCACCGCCTCGCGTAGCTGCCTGCTCATTCGACGCGACGCGGCAATGCTTGAAGACATCATGGCCGAACGCGACGAAAGCGGGAGGCCGCCGCAATGACTCCAGACTTCAGCAAGTGGGCGAGACGAGTCGCTGCCAAAATTCCGGGCACGAAGGCACACGCGAGGGCGTGCGTCGCAAACGAAAAGCGCCAGCTCGAACGGAAGCTCCGCGGCGAGGGCTGGAGCCGTGCGGCTGCGAATACTGAAGTCGCGCTTCGTTTCGGGAAACGTGGTGGCTGATACCGCGACCGGAACGCTTGCGCGCCTCGTGCCGCATGGGCCGGAGCGTGACGAACTGCTCCTGCTCGTGCGCCTGGGCGTGAAGTTCCAACGGCAACACGTCGGCAAGCGACCGGGCTACCTGCATAGCTATGTCGTCGGCATCGTGGCGAACATGGCGCCGCCGATCACGTTCGCGAACCTGCTCGCCGAGCTTGACCTGGCCGCGGCTCGTCGGGCCGCCGGCGATGGTCGCGGCGAACCCATCGAGCGCCTAAGCCGCACCTGGCAGCAATTGACTTTCCACGATCCGAAGCGAGGCCGCCAGCAGATCACATTCGGCCGCCTCCGAAATGTTTTCACCACGGCGAAGAAAGCGACATTCCCGTCATGCCCTAAAGCGTGAATTCCCTTTGCGACGCTGCGCCCACGCTGCGATTGGCGCGGCACTGACAAAGGACAGCATCATGAATGAAAACGCAGAAGTCCTGGACTTGATCCAGAAGCAAGGCACGGCGATCGATGGGTTCGTAAAGCGATATGACGCGAGGTTCGCGGCGCTGGAGGGTGACCTCCGGGACTTCGAGAAGAAGTCAGGCCGCCCGTTTCTCAGCGGGTCTGAGTCGTCTTCGTCCAGCGAAAACGTCGAACACAAAAAAGCTTTCGACAACTATCTGCGCAGGGGCGACGCCGCCGGCCTGGGCGACCTTCAGGCCAAAGCCATGAGCAGCGGCGTCGACGCGGACGGCGGATTCCTGGTGCTGCCAGAAATTGATCGAATCATTGACCGCATCGCGCCGACGGTTTCGCCAATGTATCGCCTCGCGAGCATCGTCAACGCCGGCAGCGCCAAGTGGGAAAAGTTGGTCAAGACCGCCGGCATGGCGATGCGCCGTGTTGCGGACGGTTCGACTGGCGGCGAGACGACCGAGCCAAAATACAGCAAGGTCTCCGTCGACATCTTCACGGCAGAGGTGGAGCCCTGGGTCAATAACGAAACGTTGGAAGACGCGTTCGTCGATCTGACCGCCGACCTGGCCGAAGAAGCAGCTATCGGGTTCGCTGAGGGCGCAGGCGCCGAATTTATCACCGGCAATGGCGTCGGCACGGCGCGCGGCATCCTTACTTACGACACGGTGGCGAACGCCTCATTCGAATGGGGCAAGGTCGGGTACATCCCTTCCGGGAAGTCGGCCGCCTTTGCCTCCGTGGCGCCAGCTGACAAGATCGTCAATTTGGTTACGGCGCTGAAGCCGCGCTATCGCCAAAATGCCACGTTCATCATGAACGATACGACTCTCGGCATTGTGCGCCAGATGAAGGACGGCACCGGCAGCTACTACTTGTGGCAAGCCGACCCGACC
>JAUYSD010000319.1 GCA_030696505.1 Sulfuritalea sp.
ACTACTTCAATGGCATCCGCACGGTCGGCGGCAGCCGCGCCGCAGGCTGCCGGCGCCTGATCGTGCAGACCGTGCCGGGCGCCGAGAAAAACCTGCCGGGCTGGGCCCTGCTCGTCGAAACCTCGCGCCCCGGCGACAAGGGCGAACGCCTGCGGCTCTACCGCCGCGCCGAATGAGCGTCCTGCGCCCCTTACACTTTCAGGAAATGCTCGCGGTAGTACTTGAGTTCCTCGATCGATTCGAGGATGTCCGCCAGCGCCTCGTGCTTGCCATGTTTCTTGAGGCCCTTCGCCACTTCCGGCTTCCAGCGCTTGCACAATTCCTTGAGCGTCGACACATCGAGGTTCCGGTAGTGGAACCAGTCCTCGAGCTTGGGCATGTAGCGCGCCATGAAGCGCCGGTCCTGGCAAATCGAATTGCCGCACATCGGCGTCGCCAGCCGCGGCACGTGGCGCCGCATGAACTCCAGCGCCTGCGCCTCGACCTCGGCTTCGCCGAGAATCGAATCCTTGACCCGCTGGATCAGGCCGGAGCGGCCGTGGGTGTTGGTATTCCACTCGTCCATCGCGTCCAGCACGGCATCGGTCTGATGCACCACCCAGGTCGGCGCCTCGGCCACGATGTCGAGATTCGAGTTGGTGACAACCAGCGCCAACTCTATGATGCGATCGCTGTCGGGGTTGAGACCGGTCATTTCCATGTCCAGCCAGACGAGCGCGTTCTGATCCTGTGCCATAATTTTCCAATGCCTGTTCCTGTGTCGGCGCATTTTCGCACAGCGGGCCACCTCTCATGACCCCATATCACTTCACGCTGGTCTTTCTCGCCGCCCTCGCCCTGTCGACGGCCCTGCGCCTCTGGCTCGACATCCGCCACCTGCGCCATGTCCGCGCGCATCGCGAGCGCGTGCCGGACAACTTCGCCGATCGCATAGACCTCGCCGATCACCGCAAGGCCGCCGACTACACGGTGGCCAAGGTGCGCCTCGGCCTGCTGGAAATCGCCGTCGATGCAATCGTGCTGCTGGCGCTGACCCTCGGCGGCGGCCTCGCCCTGCTCGACCAGGCCATGCGCGCCTGGCTCGGCGACGGCTACCTGCACGGCCTGGCCCTGTTCGCCTGCGTCAGCCTGCTCGGCTTCGTCATCGGCCTGCCGGCCAGCCTCTACCGCACCTTCCGCATCGAGGCGCGCTTCGGCTTCAACAAGCTGACCTGGCCGCTGTGGTTCGCCGACCTGGCCAAGGGCGCCGCGCTCACCGTGCTGATCGGCGGCCCGCTGCTTTTCGCCGTGCTGTGGCTGATGGACGTCATGGGCAGTTACTGGTGGCTGTATGTCTGGCTGGTCTGGCTCGCCACCAACCTGCTGGTGCTGTTCCTCTACCCGACCGTGATCGCGCCGCTGTTCAACAAATTCACGCCGCTCGAAGACGCCTCGCTGAAAGCCCGCATCGAAGCCCTGCTGACGCGCTGCGGCTTCGCCTCCTCGGGCCTCTTCGTGATGGATGGCTCGAAGCGCTCGGCGCACGGCAATGCCTATTTCACCGGCTTCGGCCGCGCCAAGCGCATTGTGTTTTTCGACACCCTGCTGGACAAACTCAGCACCGAGGAAATCGAGGCCGTGCTGGCGCATGAACTCGGACACTTCAAACATCGCCACGTCATCAAGCGCATCGCGCTCTCCGCCGTGTTGAGCCTGGCCTTTCTCTGGCTGCTCGGCCAGCTCATCGATCAGCCCTGGTTCTTCGCCGGCCTGGGAGTTGGTGATGGCGGTACGGCGATTGGCCTGCTGCTGTTCTCCATGGTGCTGCCGGTGTTCCTCTTTCCGCTGGCACCGCTGACTTCCGGCCTGTCGCGCAAGCACGAATACGAGGCCGACGCCTACGCCGCCAAACAGACCGCCGCCGGCGACCTGATCAGCGCCCTGGTCAGGCTCTATCGCGACAACGCGGCGACCCTCACGCCCGACCCGCTGCACTCGCTGTTCCACGATTCCCACCCACCCGCCAGCCAGCGCATTGCACGGCTGCAAACACCCGGTCCCTCCGGGACGTAAAAAGGAGCCAGCCATGAACCAAGTCTGCGATCTGTCCAAGGGCAAATGCAAGCCCTGCGAAGGCGGCGTGCCGCCACTCACCGACGACGAAGCCGCGCAACTGCTGGCCACGCTGCCGGGCTGGCAGCGCGAGGGCACCGTCATCAGCAAGACCTACAAGTTCAAGAACTACTACGAGACCATGGCCTTCGTGAACGCCACGGCCTGGATCTCGCACCGTGAGGACCATCACCCCGATCTCGCCGTCGGCTGGGGCCAGTGCACCGTCAGCTACACCACGCACGCGATCGGCGGCTTGAGCGAAAACGACTTCATCTGCGCGGCCAAGATCGATGCGCTGCTCAGCCTGTAACGCGCATTGAGCGGTTCAAAAAACAGGCACGGTAGCATCGTCGCCGCCTTCGGCCGGCACTACGAAATCGAGCTAGCCGACGGCACACTTGCCACCGGTTATCCGCGCGGCAAGAAAAGCCCCTTCGCCGTCGGCGACGAAGTCGAACTCACCCCCGACGGCCAGATCACCGGCCACGCCCAGCGCCGCAGCCTGCTCTACCGCAGCGATCTCTACCGCCAGAAACTGATCGCCGCCAACGCCACGCAATTGCTGCTGGTGGTCGCCACCGATCCGTCCTTCTCCGACATGCTGCTCTCCCGCGCCCTGGTCGCCGCCGAGAATGAAGGCCTCATCACCACCATCGTCCTCAACAAGAGCGACCTGACCGCGGCACTGCCCGGAGCGAGGAAGCTCCTGGCGCCCTTCATCGCGCTCGGCTGCCGCGTCGTCGAACTCTCGGCCAAGCTCGACGCCTCGCCGCTCATGCCGCTGCTGGTGGGCGAAAGCTCGGTGCTGGTCGGTCAATCCGGCATGGGCAAGTCGACCCTGACCAATGCCCTGGTGCCCGGCGCCGCCGCGCCCACGCGCGAACTTTCGACCGCGCTGGATTCCGGCAAGCACACCACCACCTATGCCCGCCTCTACAAACTGCCGCAAGACAAATGCCCGGGCGGCACCCTGATCGACAGCCCCGGCCTGCAGGAATTCGGCCTCAAGCACCTCACCGCCCAGCAGATCGAATTCGGCTTCGCCGAGTTTCGCCCCTTCCTCGGCCAGTGCCGCTTCCGCGATTGCCAGCACGACGCCGAACCCGGCTGCGCGATCAAGGAGGCCGTCGCCGCTGGCGTGATCCACCCGCGCCGCCTCGACCACTTCCATCAGTTCATTTCGGAAAGCCGCCATGGATCGCACTGAGCGCTTCTACAAGATCGACCAGATGATCCACGACCGCAAGCTGGTGCCCTTCGTCGATCTCATGGCGGCGCTGGAAGTCTCGCGCGCCACCTTGAAGCGCGACCTCGAATACATGCGCAACCGGCTCAACGCGCCGATCGTCTGGGACCGGGATGGCGGAACTGGCGGCGGCTACCGCTTCGACACGCCGCATGCCGAGGCCGGCGCCCAGTACGAACTGCCCGGCCTCTGGTTCAACTCGGGCGAGGTCCATGCGCTGTTGACCATGCAGCACCTGCTGACCGACCTCGATCCCGGCGGCATCCTCACCCCGCACATCCAGCCGCTGATCGCGCGCTTGAACAGCCTGCTCGGCACGGCAGAGAACACCGCCGAGGAAATCCGCCGCCGCGTGCTGATCGTGGGCCTGGGCAAACGCGAGCTCAAGCTCGCGCATTTCGAGAAGGTCGGCGCCGCGCTCTTGCGCAGGAAGCGTCTGGCCATCACCTATTTCGCCCGCGGCAGCGGCGAGACCACCGAGCGCGAAGTCTCGCCGCAGCGCCTGGTGTATTACCGCGAGAACTGGTACCTCGACGCCTGGTGCCACCTGCGCAACGACATCCGCAACTTCGCGCTGGACTCGATCCGCCAGGCCGACCTGATCGAAAAGAAAGCGCGCGAAGTCTCGCATCGCAGCATGGACGAAGTGCTCGGCCCCGGCTACGGCATCTTCTCCGGGCGCCGCCTGCAGCACGCCAGGCTGCGCTTCACGCCCGAGCGCGCGCGCTGGGTGGCGCAGGAAACCTGGCATCCGAAGCAGAAGGGCGACTACGCCGCCGACGGCTCCTGGCTGCTCGAATTCCCCTACGCCGACCACCGCGAACTGATCATGGACATCCTCAAGTTCGGCGCCGACGTCGAAGTGCTGGCGCCGCCCGACCTCAGGCAACGCGTCGCCGACGAAGCGGCGAAGATGACGCAGATGTATGCCGCGGCGCCGAAGGCGGGCAGCAAGGCCAAGCGCCCCCAGGGAGGCGGTGAATAGGCCGTCACACTGAAGACAGTCGGCGCCGGTGACACGCCGTTTGGCTTGACGCGGCACAGCATGGCCGGCAACATGACCGCATGCAGCCGATGACCGACTACTTCCGCAACGACGTGATGGAAAAGCGGCCATACATTCGTTTGGAATGGTGTATCGAAGCACTACGGAATCCGGTAAGACGCGAAGTCCAGCAAGAAGACGGGCGCGTGCGATACTGGACCTGGATTGAGGAACTCGGACGCCATCTGCGTGTCGTAACGCTGCCGGATGGTGTCACGCTGCACAATGCATTCCCCGACAGGAGATTCAAGCCATGAAACTCAACTACGACGCGGCGACCGATTCGCTCTATATCCACCTGGCTGAACGGCCTTCGGTGGACTCCGACGAAGTCGTGGATGGAGTGGTGCTGGATTACGACGCGGCGGGAGCCCTGGTCGGGATCGACGTGCAGCATGCCTCACAACGTGCCGATATCAGCCAGTTGGCAATCAATCACATGCCGCTGATTCACCTCGAAGCGGCCTGAAGGCGCAGGCTGCCATGGTGGGTTTGGTCGGGCGGTAATCCAGGATGCCCGCCAGCCTCGAAGGCCAGCTCGTGGTCGCGCTTTCCTCGCGCGCGCTGTTCGATTTCGAGGAGGAAAACCGCGTCTTCGAGGACCAGGACGATTCCGCCTACATGCGCCTGCAGCTGGCACGCATGGACCAGCCGGCGCGGCCCGGCGTCGCCTTCCCGCTGGTGCAGAAGCTGCTGGCCTTCAACACGCCCGAGCGCCAGCGCGTGGCCGTGGTGATCCTCTCGCGCAACGACCCGGTCTCCGGCCTGCGCATCTTCCGCTCCGCCAGCGCCGCCGGCATGCAACTGGAACGCGGCGTATTCACGCGCGGCCGGCCGCCCTTCCACTACCTCAAGCCGCTGGGCGCCAACCTGTTCCTGTCCGCCAACGAAGCCGACGTGCGCGCCGCGCTGGAAGGCGGCTTCCCCGCGGCGCGCGTGTATTCGGCCTCGCTGACCGAGGCCGAGCAGCACCCGCAGGAAGTGCGCATCGCCTTCGACGGCGACGCCGTGCTGTTTTCCGACGAAGCCGAGCGCGTGTTCCAGGAACAGGGCCTCGCCGCCTTCCAGAACCATGAGGAAAGCCACGCGCTGCACCCGCTGCCGCCCGGCCCCTTCCTGCCCCTGCTCGAAGCCCTACACCGCCTGCGCGCCGACAGCGCCGGATGCCCGATGAAAATCCGCACCGCGCTGGTCACCGCGCGCAGCGCCCCCGCGCATGAGCGCGCGATCCGCACCCTGATGGATTGGAAGGTCGAAGTCGACGAAGCCATGTTCCTCGGCGGCCTGGAGAAGTCGCGCTTCCTCAGCGAATTCGAACCCGACTTCTTCTTCGACGACCAGACCCGACACTGCGAGCCGGCGTCGAGGCTGGTGCCGACGGGGCATGTAGTTAGTGGGGTGGCGAATCCAAACTAATTGAGAGCGCCATCCCGTCGAAGTGCAATATATTTCTTGCTCGACAATGAATTACCGAAGCATAATCAGCAAATCGATGGCGATTCAAACCCATGCTCGTGGTTGATTGAGCAACACGAATGACTTCAGGCTGGCCGACTGTTTTGAGGCAGCCTATAGGTGTCCCTCTTATGACTATCGAGGAACTTAAGCCATACTTGGACTCACTGGCAGGTGTGGCGAATTTTTTTACTATTGCAGCCTCTGGCCTTGCAATTTACCTCTATTTCTCGAATCGAACCAAGCTATCAGCGGCGCTCCAGCTATTGCTGAATTACTCGTTCCAAACAACGCTTTCCGAGTTGAAAGAGAAATTGGAGAGGCTCAACGAGTACAACGCAAATGAGCCGACGGAGTTACCGGAGATCCGAAACATCCTGCATGAAATTGCTGGGCAAATTCGTGGTAACGAACGCTTGGGCGTCATGGCACCGACGCTCGCTACAAAAATCGAGAACCTTGCGCAGGGGAAGAAGCTTTCTGAACCGTCAAAACGCGCAATCGTTAGCGAAGTACGAGAACAGTTAAGAAATATTCAAGTGAGTAACGTCGAGTAAATCACGGGGAAATTCCATGAGTAAGATCGTTCAAGCCGTCAACGCAATGATTGCCAATCCCCAACAAATTACGAACGTAGTCCAAGGAGAAAGTGAGTTTTTCTTTTTGTACAAGAATCGCTACACGTGGTCGATGACAAAACGTGAGGACGATTATCTCCTCTGGTTCTATCCTGGCTGCTCAAATCCGGATGACTTGACTTCTTTTGAGGGACCGGACTGGGAAGGAGTTCCGATGGTCACATACAGAGCTAAAGAGATAGGAACTAAGGAAGCGAAAGCCTCATTCTCTGAGTTGTACACGATCATTAAAGAAAAACTCTACGGGCTCAATGATGTGTTGGATGACATCATCGCGGACGTGGAGTAGTTACCGCGGAACTATAGGGGTCGGAGTAAATTGGGTGCCATTGGGGTCAGAGTGATTTGACTTTCTGACCGTTTGAAATGCTACGTCGCCCGGGAGTTCTTCCTTCGCAAATTTCAGGTGTGTATTGAATTTCCCGGGAGTCGGCGCTGGCGACACGGCGACGAGGCCGTCACCGGCAGGCCCGGGGCGGAGGAATGTGAAACCCTGACGGAGCCACGGGCCTGCCGGT
>JAUYSD010000320.1 GCA_030696505.1 Sulfuritalea sp.
AAATAACGGCGAAAACTGGCATCGGCCGAGGCCGGCGTCAGCGTGAAACCGTGCCCCGGCCACATCGCGGCCAGCCACGTCCTGATCTGTTCCTGACGTTCCATAGGCAAGATGCGGGGAAAGGCGCAAAAGCTTGATCGGGCAGCGCGTTCCGCGGGCATGAAGTGTTAGAATTTGCGATTCTAGCATCGGCCGACAACGGCTACTCCGGCATGCAGTGCGCGTAGTTTGGGCCTGCCTGGTTCCGTCACCGCTGCGCCAACTTACCGATACGGCATGTCTCAATCGCATCGCGGACAATTCGGCCCCGTTTCACTGCTTGTCGTGCTGGCGCTTCCCGCGGGCTCCGTGGCGGCGGAACCATTGCCGCCCTTGCGCATCAGTCCGGCCCTGCTCGGTGCCGGCACTCCGCCACCGGCCGCGCCCGCCAGTGCCGAACCAGTCGCCGCGGCAAAGCCTCGGGTCCCCGCCGCGGTGCCGGTCGAGCCGGCGCCGACGAAGCCTGTCGATCTGACCGCCGAGCAATCCCGCAGCGCGACTCTATCCGCGCCGCCATCTGCGCCGGCCCGCGTGGCCCCGGCGGCACAGCCGGCTGCGACCAGTCCCAAGACAAGCCCTGCCGCACCCGCGCCAGCGCCGGCCCCCATTCCAGCACCGCTGGCCGTCGCCGAAGCGCCGCGTCGTCCGCCCGAGCCGCAGCCGCTACCGCAGGTCGCGACGCAACCGGAAGCAATTCAGAAGCCCCAGGAACCGCCGCAGGTTGTCGAACGCGCGCTCCTGCCGCCGCTCTACTCGGCCCATGTCGCCGCAGGGGAATTGCCGGAGCCCAGGCTGCAGGCTTCCACAGTGGTCTTGCCCCACATCAAGCAAGCAGGGGAACTGTTGCCGACCTTCATCACGGCCGACCAGATCGCCGGCAAGAAGGATGTCGAAGTGGTCGCCGACGGCGACGTCGAACTGCGCAAACGCAATTCGATTCTGCAAGCCGACCGCCTGACCTACTGGCAGGAAACCGACGAGGTCGAAGCCGCCGGCAACGTGCGTCTTTCGCGCGATGGCGACCGCGTGCAGGGTCCCAAGATGCGTATGAAGATGGACGACAGCACGGGATACTTCGAGCAGCCCGAATACAGCATCCGCCGCATCAAGACCGGATCGGCCGCCACGCTATGGACCGGCACCGAGCCGCGCCCATCGGCGGATCTCACTACCGGCCAGGGTTCGGCCGCACGCATGGAGTTCGCAGGTGAAGGCAAGTATCGCCTCACCGACGCCACCTACAGTACCTGCACACCGCCGGCCGGCAAGGACCCCGACTGGTTTGCGCGCACCACCGACTTGCGCCTCGACTACGAAACCGAGCAGGGCACGGCGCGCAACGCCACGCTGTACTTCAAAGGCACGCCTATCCTCTACTCGCCCTGGTTGAGTTTCTCGCTCAACAACGAGCGCAAGAGCGGACTGCTGACCCCCACCTTCGGGTCCACCAGCAGCGGCGGCGTCGAGTTCACTCAGCCCTTCTACTGGAACCTCGGGCCGAACATGGATGCGACGATTGCGCCGCGCATCATGGCCAAGCGCGGCACCTTGTGGAACGGCGAGTACCGCTATCTGCAACCGAACTACAGTGGGGAGATGCAGGGAAAATACCTGCCCAACGACAAGCTGGTGCACACACGGCGATATTCCTATTCGCTGGCCCACCGCCAGACCCTGGCCTACGGCGTCGGCGCAACGCTGGATCTCAACGGCGCCTCTGACGGTACCTATTTCAGCGATCTGGCAAGCGGTTCCAGCCTGATTTCCCAGACCAACCTGCTGCGCCAGGGCACGCTCAGCTACAGTGGCGGCTGGTGGTCGGCCAACCTGCTGGCACAGAGCTATCAGACCCTGCAGGATCCTTCCCTGCCGACGGTGATCGAGCCCTACCGGCGCCTGCCGCAGGTGACGGTCAGCGCCAATCGCAGCGACCTGCCGTTCGGCATGAATTTCGCCTTCAGCGGCGAGCACGTCAACTTCCGCAGTCCGACGCAGGTCGAGGGGCGGCGCTTCATCATGTATCCGCAGCTCTCGCTGCCCTTGCAGACCGAGATCCTGAGCATCACGCCCAAGATCGGCCTGCATGCCACGCGCTACGACCTGGACCGCCAGGCTGCCGGAACACCGCAAAAGATCAACCGCAGCCTGCCGATATTCAGTGTCGACTCGGGGGTGACGTTCGAACGCGACGTCGACTGGCTCGGCACGGCCCTGACACAGACGCTCGAACCGCGCCTCTACTACCTGTATGTGCCGGTGCGCGACCAAAGCCAGATCCCGGTGTTCGACACGGCGGCAACGGGATTCGATTTCGCGCAGATATTCGCCGAGAACCGTTATGGCGGCGGCGACCGGATCGGCGACGCGAACCAGGCCACGGTGATGCTGACATCCCGCCTGCTGGACCCCTTGACCGGCGCCGAAACCATGCGCGCCGCCTTCGGCCAGCGTTTCTATTTCAGCACCCAGAACGTCGGTCTGCCCGGCGAGGTGCTGCGCAGCGACCGCCAGACCGATTTCCTCGGCTCTTTCTCCGGACGCATCCTGCCCAAGACCTATGCCGATCTCGGCCTCCAGTACAACCCGCGGCTGAACCAGATGGAGCGCATCAACATCGGCGGACGCTACCAGCCCGAAGCCGGCAAGGTGTTGAATGCCGGCTACCGCTACACCCGCGATCAACCCGGCCAGGTCGGCCTCGGCCAGATCGATATCTCCGGCCAATGGCCCTTGTTCGGCGGCTGGCATGCCGTGGGACGCTTCAACTACTCGACCAAGGACCGGCGCATGATCGAATCCGTCGCCGGCCTCGAATACGATGGCGGCTGCTGGATCGGGCGCGTCGTCATGCAGCGTCTGGCGACGCAGACCCAGCAATCGAACACCGCGCTGTTCTTCCAGCTCGAGTTGAACGGTTTCGCGCGCGTCGGATCGAACCCACTCGATATCCTCAAACGCAACGTGCCCGGCTACGGTCTGATCAACCAGCAGGGCACCGACGCCCCACTGACCACGCCATGATCTTCCGCATCCTGCTGCTTTGCCTGCTCCCCTGGCTATCCCTGGTTCCAGCGCACGCCCAGACCGCGCGCGCGCAACCGCTGGAGATCGACCGCATCATTGCCGTGGTCAACGAAGAGGCCATAACCGCCTTTGAACTGCGCGCCCGACAGGCCACCGTGGAACGCCAGCTGCGCGGACAGAACGTGCAGCTGCCGCCGCGCGAGGTGCTCGAAAAGCAGTTGCTCGAACGCATGATCACCGATCGCGTGCAACTGCAGTTCGCCCGGGAAACCGGCCTGCGCATTTCCGACATCGAACTCGATGCCGCCATGCGGCGCATCGCCGAAGGCAACCGCATGTCATTGCAGGATTTCCGCGCCGCACTGGAAAAGGACGGTATCGTCTGGTCCAAGTTCCGCGAAGAAATCCGCGAGGAAATCGTGCTCTCGCGCCTGCGCGACCGCGAGGTGGAAAGTCGCATCGTGGTGTCCGACGGCGAGATCGACAACTACCTGGCGAATCCCGACCAGGGCGCCGAAATGGGCAACGCCGAAGTGCAGACGGCGCACATCATCCTGCGGGTGCCGGAACAGGCAACGCCGGATCAGTTGATGCGCATCGGCGCCCGCGCACAGGCCGCACTCGATCAGTTGCGCCGCGGCGAAAGCTTTGCCAAGGTGGCCGCCAGCTATTCCGATGCGCCCGACGGGCTCACCGGCGGCCTCATGGGTGCCCGGCCGCTCGACCGCCTGCCGGCGCTCTACGCCGATGCCATCAGGAAGCTCAAACCGGGCGAGGTCAGCGACATCCTGCGCAGCCCGGCCGGCTTCCACATCGTCAAGCTCATCGACAAGCAGGGTGGCAGCAGCGTCAAGACCGGCGTGGCGCTGAAGCAGACGCGTGCCCGGCATATCCTGATCAAAGTTAACGAACTCGTCTCCGAAGCCGAGGCACGGCGCAAACTGGTCGTGCTCAAGGAAAGGCTCGACAACGGCGCCGATTTTGTCGAACTGGCGCGCCTCAATTCCAACGACCTGTCCGCCACCAAGGGCGGCGATCTGGGCTGGCTGTACCAAGGCGACACCGTCCCCGACTTCGAGAAGGCGATGGACGCGCTGAAGATCAACCAGATCAGCGAGCCGGTGCAGTCGCCTTTCGGCTTCCACCTGATCCAGGTGCTGGAGCGTCGCACCGAAGATGCCACCGCCGAGCGTCAGCGGCTCAGCGCGCGGCAGGTGCTGCGCGAGCGCAAGGCCGACGAGGCATATCAGGACTGGGTCCGGCAAATGCGCGACCGCGCCTATGTCGAATACCGCAACGAAGAACGCTAGTCGTTCACTGCCGCCGGTGATTGCGGTCACCTCCGGCGAACCGGCGGGAATCGGCCCCGACATCTGCCTGCGGCTGGCCGAGCGCGCATGGCCGGCACGGCTGGTGGTACTGGGCGACCGCGATCTGCTGGCCGCGCGCGCGCAACAGCTTGGTCTCGATGTCGAACGCATCGAGATCCGCCATGTTCCGCTGCGAAAGTTGGCGCTGGCGGGACGGCTCGACGCCGCCAACGCGCGCTATGTGCTGGATATCCTCGATGCTGCGCTGGCCGGCTGCGTCGCCGGCGACTATGCCGCGATGGTCACCGCCCCGGTACACAAGGGCGTCATCAACGACGCCGGCATCGCCTTCAGCGGCCATACCGAATACCTGGCCGAACACACGGCGACGCCGCGCGTGGTGATGATGCTGGCCGGCGCTGGCCTGCGCGTGGCGCTGGCGACCACGCATCTGGCCTTGAAGGACGTCACCGCCGCGATTACGCGCAAGGAACTGGAAACCACGATCCGCATTCTCCACGCCGATATGCAAATCAAGTTCGGCATCGCCGCGCCGCGCATCCTGGTCGCCGGACTCAACCCGCATGCCGGCGAAGGCGGCCATATGGGCCGCGAGGAGATCGAGGTGATCGCACCGGTGCTGGACCAACTGCGCGGCGAAGGCATGAATCTGATCGGCCCTTTGCCCGCGGATACGCTGTTCACAAAAAATGTGCTGGCCGGTTCCGACGCACAACTGGCGATGTATCACGACCAGGGGTTGGCGGTACTCAAGTATGCGGCCTTCGACGAGGGCATCAACGTCACGCTCGGCCTGCCGATCATCCGCACCTCGGTCGACCACGGTACCGCGCTCGACCTCGCCGGCACCGGCCAGGCCTCGCCGACCAGCCTGTTCGCCGCGATCGATGCCGCGATCGACATGGCGCAACGCCGGAGCGCGCCGCCCGCAGGGCCGCCCCAAGGGCGGCGCAGCCATGACCCGGAGCCGGCACCGCCGGCGAACCGCCGTCACCCTCTCCCCTGGGGAGAGGGCCGGGGTGAAGGCTGATCATGTGTCAGCTGCTCGGCATGAACGGCAACACGCCGACCGACATCTGTTTTTCCTTCGAGGGCTTCCGCACCCGCGGCGGGCTCACCGATGTGCATAAGGACGGCTGGGGCATCGCCTTCTTCGAAGGGCCCGGCTGCCGCGTCTTCCTCGACGTCGAGCCGTCGGCGCAGTCCGCCGTGGCGGAACTGGTGCGCCACTATCCGATCCATTCGAAGAACGTCATCGCCCACATCCGCAAGGCGACCCAGGGCCGTGTCGCACTGGAGAACACGCATCCTTTCCAGCGCGAACTGTGGGGCCGCTACTGGCTCTTCGCCCACAACGGCAACCTCAAGGACTTCGCACCAACCCTCGACGGCAGCTTCGTCCCGGTCGGCGACACCGATTCCGAACTGGCCTTCTGCTTCCTGCTGCAACGCCTGCGCGGCGAATTCGGCCATGCCATGCCGCTGCGCCGCCCGATGTTCGATTTCCTGGCCGGCATCACGCGCGAAATCGCCGCCCACGGCGAGTTCAATTTCCTGCTCAGCAACGGCAACTGCCTGTATGCCCACTGCGCCACCAAGCTGGCCTACATCGTGCGTCAGGCGCCCTTCGCCGTCGCCCACCTGAAGCACCAGGACGTCAGTGTCGATTTCAGAGAAGTCACCAACCCCGACGACCGCGTCGCCGTGATCGCCACACTGCCGCTG
>JAUYSD010000362.1 GCA_030696505.1 Sulfuritalea sp.
GGGTATGTTGATAAAGTCCTACTTGCTTTCATCATGCCATCACGCCAATGGAATGAACACTTCGACCGGCTGCTTTTGGCCGTTCCACGCCACTCGCTCACGGCCTGCGCTGGTAGCTCGATAGCTCGGCTTGAGTCGGCAGCTGGGTAAAAGGCTTGCCCAGTTGTTTCAACCCACCGGCGGATCGGCCAGCAGGAACGCGGTGACGAACTCGTGGCGGCCGAGCTGCACGAGCTCCAGCACGCGCGCCATGTCGATGTTCATGTAGTCATGCACGATACGGTTGCGCAGACCGATCACGGCATTCCATGCCGGCAATTCATCCGCGGGGATTCCGCCGCGGCGAGCCAGCGCGGCAAAGGCGTCATAGGCGGATACGGGAGCGGGCTCCCCGGCCTTGAGCATTTGCTTGCTTTTGCCGATGGCATTTCCGATCAGCACCTGCAAAGCGTGGAGCACCCCGTTCTGCTCCAGCCCCGACAGGATTTCCCCAGCCACCAGCTTGCTGCGCGCCTCGTCGAGCAGGGCGCCCTGCTCGCGGGCGATAAAGGCGGTTTCCGCCTGATAGAGGTCAAGCCGCACGCGTGCGCTCCCATATTCGTAGTCCTCGAGTTCGCGCCAGGTGCGAGCCAGGAAGCGGTTCCAGGCCAGGCTGTCTTCGCCCTGGAGCGGTACGCCATCCTCGGCCACCGCCGCCCGCATGGCGAGGCGGGCGTTCGGCAGATCGATCAGGTCGATGAAATCTTCGGTCACGCCCAACACGGCCGCCAGATCGCGGCGCAGGGTTTCGCTACGGGCGAGGGTATCGAACAGGCTCAGCCCGTTCGGCCATTGAATCGCGATATCCCAGTCGCTGCCCTTGCGCGCGCGGCTATCGGCGCGGCTGCCAACGAGAATTGCCAATTCCAGCGCGGGCTGCCCAGCCAGGAAGGCGCGCAGCCGTTCCAGTTCTCCAGTTTGTCCGGTCATCGCGCTTCGCCTCCATGGCAGGGTACCGCATGGATGGTAGCCCAGCCACGGCGGTGGTCCTGCCGACTCCGCCCTCAGTTCTCCTCGGCCACCATGCGGATCGCCCCGCAGGGGCACTCGGTGGCGCAGATGCCGCAGCCCTTGCAGTAGTCGAAATTGAACCGGAAGCGCTTGCCCGGACCGAGCTTGATCACGGCGTTATCGGGGCAGACGCCGTAGCAGTTGTCGCACTCGAAGCAGTTGCCGCAGGACATGCAGCGGCGCGCCTCGAACAGCGCGTTGTTTTCGTCGAGGCCGCCCAGCACCTCCTCGAAGGTGGATTGGCGGCGGATGATGTCGAGCACCGGGCGCATGGTCTTCGGCGCATCCGAGTAGTACCACGGGTTCATGCGCTCGATGGTGGCGACCTCGTGCTTTTCCGCCGGCGCGTATGCGGCGCCGCGCAGCCAGGCGTCGATCGCGCGCGCGGCCTTCTTGCCGTGACCCACGGCGACGGTCACGGTGCGTTCGCTGCCGGCCATATCGCCGCCGGCGAAGACGCCGGGGTGGCCGGTCATCATGCCGCCGTCGACCTGGATCATGCCGCCCTCGACGACCAGGCCCGGCACGTTTTCGAGCAGCGCGAGGTCGGCATCCTGGCCCAGCGCGAGCACCACCGAGTCGGCTTCGATGCGCTCGAACTCGCCGGTCGGCTGCGGGAAACCCTTGTCGTCGAGCGCCATCTTCTCGACCATGATGTCCGACTCGCCGGCTTCCTTGATGGTCGACAGCCACTTGATCGAGATGCCTTCCTGCAAGGCCTCCTCGACCTCGAAATCGTGGGCCGGCATCTTGTCGCGGGTGCGGCGGTAGACGATGATCGCCTCTTCCGCGCCGAGGCGCTTGGCGGTGCGCGCGACGTCGATCGCGGTGTTGCCGCCGCCATACACCACCACCTTGCGCCCCAGCATCGGCGCGTCATGGTCCTCCATGCCGCGCAGCACGGCGACCGCGTCGAGCACCTTGTTGGCGTCGCCGGCCGGGATGTAGGCGCGCTTGGCGATGTGGGCGCCGACGCCGAGAAAGACCGCATCGAAGCCGTCCTGCAGCGCCTGCTGCACGTCGCTGACCTTGGTTTGCAACTGGATTTCGACGCCGAATTCGACCAGGCGCTTGATCTCGGCATCGAGCACCTCGCGCGGCAGGCGGTATTTCGGGATGCCGAAGCGCATCATGCCGCCCGCCAGCGGCGCCGCCTCGTGGATCACCGCCTTGTGACCCATGCGCGTCAGGTGGTAGGCGGCGGACAGTCCGGCCGGGCCTGAGCCGACTACCAGCACGCGCTTGCCGGTGGCGACGGCGGGCGGGGCAAACTTCCAGCCCTGCTTGTTGGCCTCGTCGCCGAGGAAGCGCTCGACCGAATTGATGCCGACCGCGGCATCGACATGCTGGCGGTTGCAGCCGCCCTCGCAGGGGTGGTAGCAGACGCGGCCCATGATCGCCGGCAGCGGATTGTTTTCCACCAGCGAGCGCCAGGCGGCTTCGTAATCGCCGCTTTCGGCATGGAACAGCCAGGCCTGGATGTTCTCGCCGGCCGGGCAGGCGACATTGCAGGGCGGCAGGCGGTCGACATACTCGGGGCGGAAGGTACGCCAGGAGCCGGTGTGGTTGGCCAGCGAGGAACCAGGATCGAGGGTGATGGCGAAGGGCTTGTCCATGTCAATGGCTTCCTTGGCGGGCTTCCAGACGGTACTTGCGGATATTTCTGTCGGCCAGCGCCTGGATATGCGCGATGGTTTCCACCGCGGGGTTCTTGCCGAACAGGTGGGCGTAGCGCTTCTGCGGCCGCAGATACTCCTCGACCGGTAGCGGCCGCCGTATCGTCAGCACCGACTTTATCTCGCCGTGCTCGGCCTCGAACACCGGGAAGATGCCGGTTTCCTTGGCCAGCCGCGCCATGCGGATGGTGTCGTGCGAGGCCGTGCCCCAGCCCAGCGGGCAGGGCACCAGGATGTGGATGTAGCGCGCGCCGCGGATTTCCATGGCGCGGCTGACCTTGGCTTCGAGGTCGCGCAGGTCGGCCACGGTGGCCGTGGCGACGTAGGGAATGTCGTGGGCCATGGCAATCGCCGGGACGAACTTGCCCTGGCCGAAGACGTTGCCGGGTTCGGGGCCGACCGCCATGGTGGTCGCCGTGCGCGCCGCCGGCGGCGTGGCGGATGAGCGCTGCACCCCCGTGTTCATGTAGCCGCCGTTGTCGTAACAGATGTAGAGCACGTCGTCGTTGCGTTCGAACATGCCGGACAGGCAGCCGAAGCCGATGTCGGTGGTGCCGCCGTCGCCGCCCTGGGCGACGACGCGCACATCGCGCTTGCCCTTGACCTTGAGCGCGGCGGCGACGCCGGTGGCCACCGCTGCGGTGTTGCCGAACAGCGAGTGAATCCAGGGAATCTGCCAGGAGGTCTCGGGGTAGGGCGTCGAAAAAACTTCGAGGCAGCCCGTCGCGTTGGCGGCGATGATCTGGCCGTCGGCCGCCTCCATCGCGGCGTCGATCGCATAACGCGCGCCGAGCGCCTCGCCGCAGCCCTGGCAGGCGCGGTGGCCGGAGTTGATCGAGTTGTAGCGCTTGGCGCTGGCCTGCACGCTGCGCTCTTCGGGCGGCAGCAGGCGGTTGCCGACGGTGAAGGTGCCGGTCTGGTAGAACTTTACGGGTTGGAAACTCATTGTGTCGCCTCCGCAGGGCCGCCCCAAGGAGGCGACCAGTCAACGATCCGGAAGCCGCGAAGCGGCTGAACACCCGTCACCCCCCTTGCTTGCCAAGGGGGGCCGGGGGGGATGGGGAACGGGTACATCGTTTCCCTGCTTAATAGTTGCGCGCGGCGACGACGCCGACGTCGCGCAGCAGATTTTCCGCGACGGGGCCGGAACGGCGGTGCGCCTTCTCGCGCTCCAGTTGCTTGTTGACCATGTTCCAGTCGAGGTCGAGGAAGGTCACGCTCTCCAGCGCGTCCTGCTCGGCCTCGCGGAACAGGCCGTGCAGCGATTTCTTGGTGATGGCGCGGCCGCCGAGGCCGGCGATCACGGTATAGCCGTGCATGTGCAGGCCCGACAGCGCCATGCGCACGTTGGTCGACAGGATGCCGCCGAGGCCGATCGCCATGCTCTTCTCCAGCACCACCACGCGCTTCGCGCCCTGCAGGCCCTCGCGCACGCGGGCGATCGGGAAGGGCCGGAACAGCGTGATGCCGAGCACGCCGATCCTGTGGCCTTCCTCGCGCATCTCGTCCACCACGTCCTTGATGGTGCCGAGCACCGAGCCCATGGCGACGATGATGGTCTCGGCATCCTCGGTGCGGTAGGTGTGGGTCAGGCCGCCGCTGTCGCGGCCGAAGATCTGCCTGAACTCGGCGGCGAAGGCGGGGATGCGCTCCAGCGCCTGCAGTTGCTTGGCATGGGCGAGGTAGCGCACTTCCATGAAAGCCTCGGGACCGACCATGGCGCCGATCGACACCGGGTCGGCGGGATCGAGCACCTGGCGCGGTTCGTAGGTCGGCAGGTAGGCATCGACCTGGGCCTGGGTCGGCATGTCCACGCGCTCGTAGGCGTGGGTCAGGATGAAGCCGTCCATGCAAACCATCACCGGCAAGGAGAGTTCTTCGGCGAGGCGGAAGGCCTGGATGTGCAGGTCGAGCGCTTCCTGGTTGGTTTCGGCGAACAGCTGCAGCCAGCCCGAGTCGCGCTGCGACAGGGCGTCGGAGTGGTCGTTCCAGATGTTGATCGGCGCGCCGATGGAGCGGTTGGCTACGGTCATGACGATCGGCAGGCCGAGGCCGGAGGCGTTGTACACCGCCTCGGCCATGTAGAGCAGGCCTTGCGAAGCCGTTGCCGTGTAGCTGCGCGCGCCGGCGGCGGAGGCGCCGATTGCCACCGACATGGCGGCGAATTCCGATTCGACGTTGATGAACTCGCAGGGCGCGAGCGAGCCGTCCTTGACCATTTCGCCCAGTGCCTCGACGATGTGGGTCTGCGGCGAAATCGGATAGGCGCAGATCACCTCGGGGCGGCACAGGGCCACCGCCTCGGCGACGGCGCGCGAGCCTTCAGTCTGTTTAAGCATGCTGGTTTTCCTTTCTGCGCGCTGCTTCCATCTCGGCGATGACGATAGCGTAGGCCTCTTTGGCCGCGGCGATGTTGCCCGCGGCGACCTTGCCGGCAAAGCGTTCACTGATCGCCTTGATCACCGACTCGATCTTCAGCACCCCGGCGATGGCGGCAAAGCCGCCCAGGAGCGGCACATTGGGCACCGGGCGGCCGACATGCTTGAGCGCCAGCTCCATCGCCGGCACCGTGCATAGCCGCTCCTGGCGCCAGTCGCGGATCATGTCGCCAAGGCCCAGTTGGTCGAAGGTCTTGTTGGTGTTGATCAGGATGTAGCCGTCCTGCTTCAGGCCGGCGAAGACGTCGACCTGGTGCAGCAGGGTCGGATCCTGGATGATGATCGCGTCGGGCTCCATGATCGGCTCGCGCAGGCGGATCTCGCGGTCGGAAATGCGGCAGAAGGCCACCACCGGTGCGCCCATGCGCTCCGAGCCGAAACTGGGAAAGGCCTGGGCGTGGCGCCCCTCGTCGAAAGCCGCGACCGAAAGCATTTCCGCCGCGGTCACCACCCCCTGGCCGCCGCGGCCGTGGATGCGTACCTGGAACATGGTTTACCTCCCTCTTGATGCGACGAAAGCATACCCCTGTCGTGTGTGCTTGGGGAATCGGGCCGGCGCGGTGCCGGACTGCGGTCATGTCGCGGGCAGTGCGTCCGGTAGAATCACGCTTTTGCCCGCATCCAGGCCCAAGCATGAAGCATATAACCGACGACGTACGCATCCGCGAGATCAAGGAACTCTCGCCTCCCGGCCACATCCTGCGCGAGTTTCCCACCAGCGACGCGGCGGCCGAAACCACCTACCAGGCGCGTCAGGCCGTGCATCGCGTGCTGCACGGCGCCGATCCCCGGCTGGTGGTGGTGGTCGGCCCCTGCTCGATCCACGACTACGACGCGGCGATGGAGTACGCGCGCCGGCTGCGCCAGGAGGCAGATCGCTTCGCCGACGACCTGGTGATCGTGATGCGGGTGTATTTCGAGAAGCCGCGCACCACCGTGGGCTGGAAGGGCCTGATCAACGATCCGCGCATGGACGGCAGCTTCCGCATCAACGACGGCCTGCGTCTGGCGAGGAAGCTCCTGTGGGAAATCAACGAACTCGGCCTGCCCTGCGGCACCGAGTTCCTCGACACCATCACGCCGCAATACACGGCCGACCTCATCAGCTGGGGCGCGATCGGCGCCCGCACCACGGAATCGCAGGTGCATCGCGAGCTGGCCTCGGGCCTTTCGTGTCCGGTCGGCTTCAAGAACGGCACCGACGGCAACATCCGCATCGCCGTCGATGCGATCAAGGCCGCGGCCAGCCCGCATCATTTCCTTTCGGTGACCAAGGCCGGCCACTCGGCCATCGTCTCGACCAACGGCAACGAGGACTGCCACGTCATCCTGCGCGGCGGCAAGGCGCCGAACTACGATGCCGCCGCGGTCGATGCGGCCTGCATCGAACTGGGCAAGGCCGGCCTTGCCGCGCGCGTCATGGTCGATTTCTCGCATGCCAACAGCAGCAAGCAGTTCAAGCGCCAGATCGACGTCGCGCGCGACATCGCGGCGCAGATGGCGGCCGGCGAGGACCGCATTTTCGGCGTCATGATCGAATCGCATCTCAAGGAAGGCCGCCAGGATCTGACACCGGGCAAGCCGCTCGAATACGGCGTCTCGGTCACCGATGCCTGTCTCGGCTGGGACGATACGCAGCTCGCGCTGGAAATTCTCGCGGACGCGGTCAAGGCTCGCCGCGTAGCCCTCGCCGAGAAGTAAACCGCATCATGACCGGCCGCCTGTTTGCCGCGCTGCTGGTCCTCACGCTGGCCTTCCGCTTCTGGCTGGCGGCGGCGTTTCCGATCACCGGCGACGAGGCCTATTTCATCTGGTGGGGCTGGAAACCGGACTGGGGCTTCTACGACCATCCGCCGCTGATCGGCTGGTGGCTCGCAGCCCTGCTGCAGTTCGGCGACGCCGAATGGTGGCTGCGCCTGCCGGTGATCCTGCAGCCGGCGCTGCTGGCGCTCACCATCTACTGGACGCTGCCGCGTCTGGTCGCCGCCGGGCTGGGAGAAGAGCGCAGGCTGTGGGCGGCGACTCTGGTGCTGCTGGCACCGGTGAATGTCTGGAACGTGTTCATCACCACCGACACGCCGCTGATCTATTGCAGCGTGCTCTCCGGCCTAGCCTGGGTCCGTGCGTCGCAGGACGACGCGCCGCGCTGGTATCTGGCCGCCGGGCTGTTGCTGGCCGGCGCCGTGCTCTCCAAGTACTTCGCGGCGATTCTCGGCTTTGCCTATCTGGTTGATGTGCTGCGCAGGCGTACGCCCGGCGCCTGGGCGGGACTGGCCATCGCCTATGCCTGCACGCTGCCGGCGCTGGCGCTGATGGCCTGGTGGAACAGCGCCAACTGCTGGCCGAACTACATGTTCAACTTCGTCAATCGCCACGGCGATGCCGGCTGGTCGATCAAGACGCCGCTGCTCTATGCCGTGACGCTGATCTATGTGCTGGGGCCGCCGGTGCTCTGGTTGGCGTGGCGCTCGCGCGACCGCGGGCGCCGTGTCGCCATCGCCAACTCTTTGTCCCTTCCGGCGTTGACGACCCTGGCCTGGCTGCCCTTCCTGCTGTTCGCGATCCTCGCGCTGGTCAAGCAGATCGGTCTGCACTGGCTGCTGTCCTTCGTCCCCTTCGCGCTGATCTGGCTGACGCTGCGCCTGGCGCCGGCCAGCCTGAACCGGCTCGGGCTGTTCTTCGTCGGCTTCGCCACGCTGCACATCGCGGCGATCCTGATCGTGTCCCGCGTGCCGCTGGAGACCTGGCAGAAGACCCGCCTCTATGACGGCATCGTGCTGACTTTCGAGCACCGGGCGCTGGCGCGCGAACTGCAGCCCTACAGGAAAGATTGGGTGCTGGCGATGGACGGCTATTCGAACGCCGTGACCCTGGGCTACAACCTGCGTCAGTACGTGGTGGTCTTCGGTGAGGCGTCGAGCCACGCGCGTCACGACGATCTGGTGACGGATTTCCGTGCGCTGGCGGGTCGCAATTTCCTGATCCTGCGAAAATCGGCGCCGAATCTCGACGACTACCGCAAGTATTTCCGCGAGGTCAGCGCCGACAGCTTCGAGATCCGCGGCGCGCGTTTCTGGCGCGTCAAGGGCGCGGGCTTCGACTATGCGGCCTACCGCGACGGTGTGCTGGCCGGGGTGCGGCGGAAGTACTATGCGATTCCCGCCTGGCTGCCGCAAACTGCCTGCTATATGTGCGATCGATACTTTCCGGGGGAAGCATGCCGCCGGTGATGCCCTTGCTGCGTTTGCTGCGTCCCCACCAGTGGCTGAAGAACGGCTTCGTCTTCGTCGGTCTGCTGTTCGGCCATGCCTGGACCGATCCGGTCAAGCTCGGCCAGGCGCTGGCCGCCTTCGCCGCGTTCTGCCTGCTGGCCTCGGCCGTGTATGTGATGAACGACCTGATCGACCGCGAGCAGGATCGGCTGCATCCGAAAAAGAAGAACCGGCCGCTGGCGGCAGGCACCGTCAGCGTGGCTGCCGCCGCCGTTCTGGCCGCCGTGCTGCTGCTGGCCGGCGGCGGCATCGCCTGGCTCTGGGCCGGTTCGGCGCCCTGGATCTTCCTCGCCTACGTCGTGCTCAACATCGCCTACAGCTACCGCCTCAAGCACGTCGTGATCCTCGACGTATTCATCATCGCTTCGGGTTTCATGCTGCGCATCCTGGCCGGCACCCTGGGCCTTGATATCGCGCCTTCGCAATGGCTGCTGTTGTGCGGCCTGATGCTGACGCTGTTCCTCGGCTTCGCCAAGCGCCGCGCCGAGCTCAACGCGCTGCTGGCGGAAAGCGCCGGCCACCGGCGCGTGCTGGAGCACTACACGGCGCCGATGCTCGACCAGTTCATCGGCATCGCCGCGGCCGGCACGGTGATTTCCTACGCCCTGTATACGGTCAGCGCGGAAACCGTGGCCCTGCACGGCACGCGCGGCCTGATCGCGACCGTGCCCTTCGTGCTCTACGGCATGCTGCGCTACCTGTGGCGCCTGCATACCCGCGGCGGCGGCGGCGATCCGGCGCAGGAACTGCTTTCCGACCCGCATCTGCTGGCGGCCACGGCGGGCTGGTTGCTGCTGGTGCTGGCGCTGCTGGGCGGGGCTATAATGCCACGGCCATGAGCGCGATCGACCTCATCCCCAACGTCGAATATCTCGGCGATGCCGTGCCCTTCGTCGGCCGCATCCGCGAGATCATCGAGGTCATCCAGTTGTTCGAGGACTTCGAACCGGATGAGCTGGAAGGTCTCGCCCGCTACATGCGCTGCTATCGCGCGCCGCTGGGCACCGAGATCATCCACGAAGGCGACAGCGGCGATTTCATGCTGCTGGTGCTCGACGGCACGGTCGAGATCGTCAAGAAGGATGTCCGTGGCTCGGCGCAGATCATGGCCACCGCCGGCGCCGGCAAGACGCTGGGTGAAATGTCGCTGATCGACGGCGAGCCGCGCTTCGCCAGCTGCGTCGCGCTCGACACGGTCGAAGTCGCCGTGCTCGATCGCGAAAGCCTGTCGCGCATCATCACCGAAGAGCCGCGCATCGGCGTCAAGCTGATGATGGAACTGCTGATGCTGCTCAATCAGCGGCTGCGCAGCGTCAGTGCCCAACTCATGGATTGCATGGAAGCCCGGCGTTCAAGGATTCGCTAGTCCGGTCACCTGGCTTCACTGCGTCACCGGGCGCAGCACAAATACCTCGGGATCGTCGCCATGCTCCAGCAGCACTGCGCGCACCCGTGCCTGCCAGCATTCGCGGAACTCGGCGGCTTCTTCCGGCGTGGCGCTGTCGTCGAGGCACTTCTGCATCAGCCCGATGGTCTGCGGCGCGAAGGGCACCGACTGCAGGCGCGCCGCAATATCGACGGCCTGGCCAGTATCGATGCGGGTAAAGCGGATTTCCTCCCTGACCTCGGCTGAGAAATACAGCAACCGGCGCCGGTCGAAACGTCCGCCGAGGCCCTTGAAGCCGGTGTCATGGGTGGCGCCGGTGAGCAGGGTGATGACATTGGCCATGACGCCGGTGACTCCCGACAACTGATCCTGGCGGAATGCGACGCGAATTCCGCCGCGCTCCGGCAAGCTGTCCGGGTAGAGATGGGTCAGCGCCTTCAGCGTCATCCAGTAGGCGGAGGCCACGGTGGGGCAGGAGTGGCCGGCCAGCTTGACCGCATCGAGGTAAGCGTATTCGATGCGGCCATTTTCCGCCGCGCCGAGGAACTCGGCGAGCGGGTCATACACGCTCAGGCGGCGCACCTGAGCGTAGAAGGCCGGCGTTTGCACCGTCTTATTGCTTCTTGATGAAGTCGATCACGATGTTGCCCGGCTCGCGCTGGCGGTAGGTGATTTCCACCGCATCGCCGTAGCGCTGCACCAGCTGGTCGAGCAGCGGCAGCGGGTCGTGGTCATTGACGAACCGCATGGTCTCGCCGGCGCGCAGCGCGTCGAGCGCACCGAAAATCGCGGCATGGCGGAAACGCTTGGCGATGCCGCGGGCGTCGAAGGGATAGATCGAATCGGGGGAAAGATGAACATGCATGGCGTTGTACCTGTGGGTTAGGGTGAGCCCACTATGCATTTTTCACAGCGCCGAGAAATTGATGTAAATCAGTTATAAAACATAAACTTAAAACCATACTAAAAAAGTAGGCTTTAGCTCGCCGGATTGCGGCGGCCGCCGCGGCCCAGTCGCCACTTTTGCCGCTTGCGGACGTCGAATGGCAAGGCGAGCGGGTACGATGCCGTAGCATGTACGCTCCGGCACCGGTGGCCCATTCCCAATCCGTCATGATGGTCTCGCCATGAGTTTCCATTTCCTGCAAAGCCTGTTCAATCCGCAAAGCATTGCCGTGATCGGCGCCAGCGCGCGCCCGCAGCGGATCGGCAACGTGCTGATGCGCAACCTGCTGGCCGGCGGATTCGGCGGCGTCATCATGCCGGTTAACCCGAAGCGCGAGGCCGTCGCCGGGGTGCTGACCTACCCGTCGGTTGCGGCGCTGCCGCAGACCCCCGACCTGGCGATCATCTGCACGCCGGCGGCGACGATTCCCGCCTTGATCGAAGATCTCGGCCGTCGCGGTACACGTGCCGCGATCATCATGGCGGGCTACTTGTCGACCACGCTCAGCGCCGACGGGCGCCCGCTGGGCGAGGTGATTCTCGAAGTCGCGCGTCGCCACGGCGTGCGCCTGCTGGGCGGCAGCACGCTGGGCATCGTGGTGCCGAAGTCGGGAATCAACGCCACCTTTTCCCAGATGCGGGTGCAGCCGGGCAAGCTCGGTTTCGTTTCGCAGTCCGATGCCGTCGGCACCATGGTGCTCGACTGGGCGCTGCCGAAGAAGGTCGGCTTCTCCCACTTCGTCTCGCTGGGCGACGCGCTGGATATCGGCTTCGGCGAAGTCCTCGATTTTCTCGCCAGCGATCCGGATACCCAGGCCATCCTGCTCTACATCGAATCGATCCGCGACCGGCGCAGCTTCATGGCTGCGGCGCGGGCGGCGGCGCGCAACAAGCCGGTGGTGGCGATCAAGGCCGGCCGCGCGCCGCACCAGCGCCTGCCGGGCATTTCCGATCCGCTGTTCCTGGATCTGCCGAACCTGATCAGCAGCGACGACGTGTTCGACGCGGTTCTGCGCCGCGCCGGCATCCTGCGCGTCGAACATCTCGATGAACTGTTCGGCGCCGTGGAGACCGTGGTGCGTTCGCGGCCGATGAGCGGCAGCCGCCTGGTGGCCATCAGCAACGGTGGCGGCGGCGGCATCATGGCCGAGGACAGCCTCTACCTCGGCGGCTATGCGATGCCCGCGCTCAGCGAGCAGACCGTGGCGCGGCTGCGGCGCATCCTGCCGCCGAGCTGGGACGGCTGCAATCCCATCGACATGCGCGTGGACGCCAGCGCCGAACGCTATGCGGCGGTGCTCAAGGCGCTCTGCGAGGAAAACGCGGCGAACGCGATACTCGTGATGCACACGCCGAATGCGCTCACCGATAGCCGCGACATCGCCGAGACGGTGATCAAGGCCGCGAAAACCATCACCTGCAACCTGCTGACCTGCTGGATCGGCGACGAAAGCGTCGCCGCCGAACGCATGCGCTTCGTCGACGCCGGCATTCCGACCTTCTCCACGCCGGGACACGGAGCGCGGGCTTTTCTCCACATCGACAATCATCGTTTGGCGCGCGAGCTGCTGATGCAGGTGCCGCCGTCGATTCCCAGCAGCTTCAGCCCCGACGTCGAGGGCGCGCGCAGCATCGTGAACGGTGCGCTGGGAGAAGGCAGAACCCGGCTCACCGAGGCGGAATCGAAAGCCATCTTCGTTGCTTACGGCATCCCGGTGGTGCCGACTCATCCGGCGGCCGATCCGCAGCAGGCGGCCCAGGTCGCGCAGCGCATCGGCCTGCCGGTGGCCCTGACCGTGATGTCGCGCGACCTGCGCCGCAAGTGGGACATCGGCGGCGTGGCGCTCAACCTGGAAACCGCCGAGGCGGTGGCAGCCGCCGCCCGCGGCATGATAGAGCGGGCGCGCCTGATGTGCCCCGAGGTGACGATCGGCGGTTTCAACGTCCAGGCCATGGTCCCGCGCGGCCAGGCGCGGCAGCTGATCGTCGGCGTCGCCAGCGATCCGCTGTTCGGCCCGCTGATCATTTTCGGCGAGGGCGGACGCGCCGTGGAAGTCTACCGCGACATGTCGGTGGGATTGCCGCCGCTGAACATGCCGCTGGCCCATGACCTGATCGGCCGCAGCCGCGCTGCGGCCTTGCTGGAGAGCCACCACGGCTATCCGGCGGCGGATCGCGAGGCGATCGCCCTGGTGCTGACCAAGGTCTCGCAACTGCTGATCGACTTGCCGCAGATCGTCGAGCTCGACATCAATCCGCTGTTCGCCGACCACCTGGGCGTGACCGTGGTCGATGCCCACATCCAGTTATCGGCGGCCCCGATCAACCCCTACCGCCTGGCGATCCAGCCCTACCCGCAGGCGCTCGAAGCAGCAGCCACGCTGCGCAACGGGCGGCCGGTGCTGTTCCGCCCGATACGCCCGGAGGACGAGGCGGCACACTACGCCTTCCTCGCGCAGATGAGCGAGCAGGATCTGGTCTACCGCTTTTTCCATTACGTCAAGGAGCTTCCGCGCCGCGACATGGCCAGGCTGACGCAGATCGATTACGACCGCGAGATGGCCTTCATCGCCAGCGCCACCGGCGCCGACGGCAAGCCGGAAACCCTCGGCGTGGTGCGCGCCGTCGCCGCACCGGACAGCGATGTCGCCGAATTTGCCATCATCATCCGCTCCGACTTGAAGGGCCTGGGCCTGGGCTCCGGCCTGCTGCGCAAGATGATCGACTATTCCGCCGCGCGCGGCATCCGCAGTTTCACCGGCGACGTGATGTACGACAACCAGCCGATGCTGAACCTGCTCAAGGCCTTCGGCTTCAGTTTCGGGCGAGCCGAAGAAGCCGGCATCGTGCGCTGCACGCTCGATCTGCAACCTGCGCTTCCCGGCTAGCGGCGGCGCGCGCTCTCAGGCGTTCTTGCCCTTCTGCCACAACACGTCGCCACCGCCGGCGGCCTTGTTGAGCCAGCGGCCGAGGACGAACAGCAGGTCGGACAGGCGATTCAGGTATTGCCGTCCGGCGTCGGAGACGGCTTCCTCGGTGGCTAACGCCACCGTCATGCGTTCGGCGCGGCGGCAGACGGTACGCGCGAGGTGGGTCAGGGCGGCGGCGCGCGCGGCGCTGAGCCGCCCCGAGCCGCGCGTTTCACCACCCGGAGCGGACGCAGTCCGCGAACCGTCGTCACCTCCTTCGGGAAGGGGGCTGGGGGGAAGGGGAACTCCTGCACCCGGCAGGATGAATTCCTTGAGCGGGCCGAGATCGGCGTTGTAGCGGTCGATCGCGGCTTCCAGGCGCGCCGGCTGCGTGGCTTTGAGCAGCGTCGCGCCGGGTATCGAAATTTCGCCGCCGAGGTCGAACAGGTCGTGCTGGATGCCGGTAAACAGCTCGCGGATGTCAGCCGGCAGGTCTTCGCAGAGGATCACGCCGAGCAGCGAATTGAGTTCATCGACGTCGCCCATGGCGGCGACGCGGGCGGAATTCTTGGCGGTGCGCGAGCCGTCGCCGAGGCCTGTGGTGCCGGCGTCGCCGGTGCGCGTGTAGATTTTTGAGAGGCGGTGTCCCATGGCGGGCGTCCTGTGGTGGGGGAGTGCCGGATTATGGCGCAGCCGCCGCAAAGTTGGCGCTGATAAAGCCCCTGCGCAGCAAGGCGGTCGAGCAAAGTACGCTCTGATGAAGCCCCTGCGCAGCAGGACGGTCGAGCAAAGTACGCTCTCCTCGCCGCTGCGGATCCTCGCCGCTGCGGATGGCGCCCCGGCGTCAGGCCTGTTTCGCCACGGCGCTGTCGATATTCGGCGCCTCGGCGCCGGAACGCACCACCAGCACGGCGCAATCGAGGCGACCGATGATCTGGTCGGCCATGCCGCGGCCCAGGCTCTGCTGATAGCCGATCACCACCAGGTCGGCGCCGAGTTTCTGCGCCGCGGCGGGGATGGCCTGTTCCGGAGCGCCTTCGACGATCAGGCTGTCGCATTCGACGCCTTCGACGCGGATTCGGGCGGCCTTCTGCGCCAGGTCGTCGACGGCGTTTTCGCGATCCTTGCCGCTGGCCACTGCGGCGATCAGGGTCAGCGGGGTGCGCGTGCTCTTGGCGATCTGCCCGGCAATTTCGGCGACGCGATCGCTGTCCATCGAGCCGTCGCTGGCGACCAGGATGCGCTGTCGCCACATCTGCGACTGCCAGCCGGCGATCAGCACATGGCAGTGCGCCTGATCGATGATCTGCTCGGCGATGTCGCCCAGCAGGCGCTGTTTGAGGTCGCCGCGCGGCGGGCGGCGGCCGATGATCACAATGTTGGTGTCGGCCGTCGTTGCGGCGGCGACCACCTCCTTCACCGCCTGCTTGCCGTGGCGCACGATCTCCTCGGTATGGACGCCGGCCACCAGCGCCGCGCGCACGGCCACCGCGAGCCGGGCGCGGGCCATTTCATCATCTTCCGTGGTTGGCACCGAGGTCATCACGTCGAGCGTGACGCCGAAGCTCCTGGCCAGCGCGATGGCGATTTCCTGCGGCGCATGGCTGAATTCGCTGCCATCGGTGGCCAGCAGCAGGCGCTGGCGGCGGAAGCCGTCGGGCAGCAGCTTGCCGGTGCAGGGCTTGAAGATGCGCGTCTTGCATGTGCGGCAGATATCCGGGTCGAGGGTCCAGTAGAGCGCGCTGGTGACATCGGTCATCACCGGGAAGAAGGCGCCCTCGCCGATGTCCTTGGTGTAGCCGCCCTGGCGCAGGAACTCGTAGTTCTGCCGATTCAGCCGATAGAAATACAGGCCGCCGCCCAGGCGCCGCCGCCGCCGCGCTTCCTGCGCCAGGATCTCGGCGCCGGCGATGTCGATGGTATTGAGGCTGGCGGCCGCGATCAGCACCGACTTCTGCTGCGGGTTGTCCTCGTCGATTTGCTGCAAGGCCTGCTGCACGTAGCTGGCGGCGCCGAAATACACCGAACCGTTGATGCGCACGATGCGCATTTGCGGGCATTCCGGCCGTCCCTTGGCGCGCACGAAATGGTAGGCGCCTTCCTCCGGCGCCGGCACCAGGGGCACGATCTCGGGCTTCGACGAGCGGTAGAGATACATCACCAGCGAGAGGAAAACGCCGATGAATATCCCGGCTTCGAGATTGAACAGGGTGCCGACCAGGGTCGCGGCGAGGATTACCGATTCGGCCTTGCTGGTGTGCCAGATATGCGTGATGTGGTGGAAGTCGATCAGGCCCCAGGCCACCAGGAACAGGATGCCGCCCATTGCCGCATTGGGCAGGTAGGCGGCAAGCGGCGCCACCAGCAGCAGCACCAGCAGCAGGAAGGCCGTGGCGAAAATCGAGGCCAGCGGCGTGCGCGCGCCGGCTTCGTAGTTCACTCCGCTGCGGTTGAAGGAACCGCTCGATGCGTAAGCCGAGAAAAACGACCCGACCAGGTTGGACAGACCCTGGCCGATGAATTCCTGGTTGGCGTCGATGCGCTGTTCGGAGCGCACCGCGATGGCGCGCGAGATCGACACTGCCTCGGTCAGCGCCAGCATGGTGATGACCAGTGCCGGGCCCAGGGTATGGCGCAAGGTGTCGAGCGAGAAATCGGGCATCGACAGCGGCGGCAACTGGGCGGGCAGGGCGCCGACGGTCCTGATGCCGGTGGAATCCTGGCCCTGCCAGAGGTTGAGGATTTCCGCCACGATGCTGCCGACGATCATCGCCGCGATCATGTAGGGAATTTTTTTCAGGTAGCGCCGGGCGAGGATGCCGGTGGCCAACGTAATGCCGCCGACGCCGGCGACCCAGGGATTGATGTTGCCGGCCTGCACGATCAGCTGCCGGATGATTTCGTAGAAGGGCGTGCCGCGCGGGATGTCGATGCCGAAGAAATTTCGCACCTGGCTCGCCGCGATCAGGATCGCCGCGCCGGCGGTGAAGCCGATCACCACGGTATGCGAAATGAAATTCACCAGCGCACCCATGCGCGCCAGTCCCAGCACCAGCTGGAACACGCCGACGAGGAAGGTCAGCGTCAACACCAGATTGATGTACTGCGCCGAGCCCGGCTCGGCCTGGTGCGACAGCGCGGCGAAAACGGCGATCGAAATCGCGGTGGTCGGCCCCGACACCAGGTGCCAGCTCGACCCGAACAGCGCGCCGATCACCGCCGGCATCATTGCCGCATAGAGGCCGTATTGTGGCGGCAGGCCGGCGATGGTGGCGAAGGCGACGCCCTGCGGCAGCACGATCAGCGCGCCGCTGAAGCCGGCCAGCAAGTCGTCCTTGAGGCTACGGCGGGTGATCAGCGGCCACCACAGCAGGAAGGGGAAGAATTTGCCCAGCGGGCCGGCAGGCAGTTTCATGTTGGCGGGAGTCGGCGCGTCGCCGAGAGGCTGTGGCAGGGCGGAAGCCATGAATATTAGCAGATCGTAATGTTGGCTCAACGCCGGCAGGATGCCGGGAGCAACTGAGCATGCTAGGCGCTGCTGCGTGAAGGCAGCGTCAAGAAGTCGTGAAGTCCAGGGTGACCGTAGTGCCTTTTTCGAGATCGCTTTGCAGCGCGACCTGCCAGCCGAGGCGGTCGCAGACGCGTTTGACGAGAAACAGGCCGATGCCGGCGCCGGCGCTCTCGGGTCCGCGGTAGTGGCGCTCGAAGACGCGGGCGAGGGCTTCGTCGCCGATGCCGCTGCCGCTGTCCCGCACGGTCAGCGACGCGGGGTCGAGCGCGACCGCGATGACGCCATCGCGCGTATGGGCCACGGCGTTGTGCACCAGGTTGGCGATGACGATGGCAAACAGCGCCGGCGGCACCTTGAGTTCCACCGTCGCCGGTGCGTCGAGTTTCAGCATCGTGCCGCGCGACGCCGCCAGCGTGCGATAGCGCTCGATGCAGGCGGCGGCAAGGCGCGTCGCATCGCAGGTTTCGTCGAGCGGTGCGTAGTCCTCGCGCGCCAGCAGCAGCAGTGCGGCGATCAGTTGCGCCATTTCCTCGGCCGCGCGTTCGATGCGCGCCACGCGTTCGCGCTGCCCTGAGTCCAGCCCCGGGTCTTCGGCGAGCACCTCGGCGGCGCCGCGGATCACCGCCAGCGGCGTGCGCAGTTCATGGCTGGCATCGGCGGCAAAACTGCGTTCGCGCTCGACGAAGGCGGCCAGACGCGCCAGGTAGCGCTCGAAGGCATGCGCCAGTTCGTCGATCTCGTCGCCCGGGGCGGCCGCCGCCGCAATGGCCGGCAGGCGCGGCGGACTTTCCGGGTCGGCGTCGGTCACCGCCCGCGCCAGTTCGGTGACCGGTGCGATCACGCGCCCGGCCAGCCACAGGCCGCCCACCGCGGCGAGCAGGGTCATCAATACCGCGCCGGCCACCAGGTAGCCGAGGAAGCGCTGCTGGCGGCGCTTCTGCCGCACCTCGTCGAACAGGATCACATAGCGGCTGCCGTCCTGTTCGGCGACCGCCGCGCGATACGGGATGCCGTCGAGTTCGATTTCGTGCTGGCCCGCAGGCAGGGCGCGCAGGGACGGCGGCAGGTCGGCGCCCGAGGAGCCGGAGGCCATGGAGTAGCCGCGCAGGCTGGCGGCGGCCGGCGGCAGCGAGTTCGGATTGCGCGCGCGGCGCGCCATGTAGTCCTCCAGCTCGGCCGTCAGCGTCTGATCCATCAGCCGCTGCGACACGTCGAGGGTGGCGAACCAGATGCCGAGGCTGAGCAGCAGGCTCAGCGCGGCGCCCAGGCCGGCGAAGGCCATGGCGACGCGCAGGCGAAGACTACGGCGGCGTGCCATCGTCGGCCGGTTCGGCTGGATCGGGTGCGGCGATCTGCCAGCCGAGCCCGCGCAGGGTGTGCAGCAAGGGTTGGCGGAAAGGCTTGTCGATCGCGGCGCGCAGCAGGTGCAGATGGCTGCGTAGGGCGTCGGAATCCGGCGGCGCGTCGTGCCAGATGGCGCGCTCCAGTTCCTCGCGGCCGAGCACGCGCGGCGAGGCGCGCAGCAGGGTTTCGAGCATGCGCAGCGGGATCGGCGGCAGGGCGATGTCGCGGCCGCCGCGGGTGACGCGCAAGGTCGCGGTGTCGAAGCACAGGTCGGCCACGCGCAACTCGCCCTGCGCCACGCTGGCCTGGGCGCGTCTTGCCAGCGCCAGGATGCGCGCGGCCACCTCGCGCAGGGCGAAGGGCTTGACCAGGTAATCGTCGGCGCCGGCTTCGAGGCCGGCGATCTTGTCGTCGAGGGTGTCGCGCGCCGTCAGCATCAGGATCGGCGTTGCCTTGCCGACTTCCTCGCGCAGACGACGGCACAGCGCGATGCCGTCCATGCCGGGCAGGATCAGGTCGAGCAGGATCACGTCGAAACTCTGGCTGCTGGCCAGATGCAGGCCGGTCAGGCCGTCGCCCGCCGCATCCACCAGATGGCCGCGCGCCTCCAGGTAATCGACCAGGTTGGCGGCGAGATCCGGGTTGTCCTCGACCACCAGGATTTTCAGGGGCGCAGTTTTCTGCGGCGGATGGTTGAGGAATGCTGCTGTGGGCATGGCCGGATTATCCCGCAGTGGTGGAAAGTTGGCGTTGGCGGCACGGCGATGCGATCCGCTCAGAGCTTGACCGCCAGCACCGGGCAGGCGGCGAAGCCGATCACGCGCTCGGCGACGCTGCCCATCAGCAGGCGGTCGAGGCCGGTGCGGCCGTGGGTGCCGATGACGATCAGGTCGGCGCCGGCCTTGCCCGCCTGGTCGAGGATCACCTGTTCCGGGCGGCCTTCGGCGACGATGCCGGTCACCTGCACCGGCAATCTGACGAGGCCGGCCTTGACGCGGTCGATGGCGGTGACGGCTTCGCGCCGACGTTGTTCGTTGTGGCTGGGCAGCACGGCGGAGACCACGGTCAGCGGCAGTTGCCATTCCAGCGCGAGCTGGCCGGCAAGGCGTGCTGCGGCGTCGCCATGGCGCGAGCCGTCGGTGGCGACCAGGATGCCCTGATGCCACTCGGCTGCGCCGCGCGGCGCCACCAGCACATTGCACGGCGCATGGCCGATCACGCGCGCCGTGGCATCGCCGACCATGGCCCGCGCCAGGCCGCGTTTGCCGCGCCGGCCCATGACGATCAGGTCGGCGCGATCTTCGCTGGCGGCGTCGACGATGCCGCGATAGGGGTCCTCGGCCTCGGCGATCACCACTTCGTGGACTATGCCGGCCGCCGCCTGCACGGCGCCGGCGACATTGCGCCCGGCCTGGTCGAGCGCCACCTGCTCCAGCCCCGGTACTGTGGTTGCGTATTCGGGGTTGTAGACGGCGATGCTGGCGATGAACAGGCGGGCATCGTTGCGCCGCGCCAGTGCCGCAGCGACGCGGATCGCGCCCTCGCTGTATTCGGAGCCGTCGGTGGCGAGAAGGATGCGGCGCCAGCGGCCGCCGCTTTCGAGGCCGCCCTGGGCCGGCGTGAAGGCGGCCATGCCCGCCGCCAGTTGGCGCGCGAAGTCGGCCTTGCGGTGTTCGGCGATGCCCTTGGTGAGCGAGGTCAGCACGGTCACCGCGCCGAGGATCAGCGCCACCGCCAGCACGCTGTCGCCGAGCGTCTTGAGCGTGGCGATGCTGCCATGGTCGAGCGGCGCGATCATGCCCAGCTCGGACAGGTAGCCGGGGATGTAGAACATGCGCGAGAACAGCACGGTGAGCATGATCACCGCCATCACCAGCTTGATCTGGTAGTCCTTGACGTAGGTGGTGCCGATCGCGCCGAGCTGGATGCCGAACAGCGAGCCGAGCAGGATCAGCATCGACAGACGCACGTCGACCGCGCCTTCGAGGCCGTAGAGGAAGGTGCCGCCCAGGCCCATGACGAAGGCGATCACCAGTTCGGTGCCCGAGGCCAGCAGTGCCGGCACGCCGAGGATGTAGATCATGGCCGGCACGCCGATGAAGCCGCCGACGGCGATGGCCGAGGCCAGCAGGCCGGTGGCGAAGCCGATCGGGATCACGAACAGCAGCGAGACGCGGCCCTGCAGGGCGTCGAAATGCATCATGGTGCCGGGGATGACGATCGAACGCACCCACAGCGCCAGCGGCGGCACCACGTGTTCCTCGTCCTGCGGCGCATGACGCAGCTTGCGGTAGTCGCGCAGGACGAAGCCGCCGACTGCCGCCAGCACCACGATGAATATCGTCGAGACATAAAGGTCGGTGCCGACCTTGCCGAACTGGCGGCTGATGCCGACCATCAGGTGCTTGCCGGCGAGCATGCCGGCTTCGGCGAAGAGGCCGAGGATGAGGCCGAGCTTGACGTCCACCTGGCCATACTTGTGACGCTTGGTGGCGCCCACCAGTGCCTTGGGGAATTTGTGGCAGATGTTGGAGGCTACGGCGACCATGGCCGGCGCGCCCAGCGCCATCATGGCCGGCGTCAGCACGAAGGCGCCGCCCGAGCCGATGAAGCCTGAGACCATGCCGCCGATGAAGCCGATCAGCACCAGCAGGAACACCGTCGCGGCATTGAGTTCGATGAACTGGGTGGCTTCCATGGCGGCGCTACTCCTTCGCTTCGGCGCGGGCGGCCGGTTTGAGGCCCATCGCCTCCCAGAACAGGCCGGTGAAGGCACCATGGACAATCGAAATCGCGAAAGCGAGCAGGATCGGGATCAGCACATGCCACCAGACGCCGGGTTCGATGTGGCCGTTCATGGCAGCGCAGGAAGCGGTGTCGGCCTTGTGATAATAGATCGTGGTGCCGCCCTGATCGACGATGCAGACATCGGGCGTGGTATGTGCCAGTTGCAGGAGCAGGTCGGACCACGCAAACATCGCCGCGTAGAGCGCCGCCGTGGCGACGCCCCAGAAGATGGTCTTGCCCCAATGGGCTTGGTGCAGCTTCATGATTTCCCCTCACAGCAAAAGGCCGATGTTGCGATGCTGGCAGGACCCGGACCTGGATAAGTCCTCCTATCGTCAGGGTCTATTAAGGATTGCTAATATCACGGGCACCGTGAAGGGAGCGTCAAGGCTGGCGCCGTGCTGCAAGCGCCGACTTCTTGGACGGGTTTTGATCGGCCATGACCGAATCAGCCATGCGCTATGCTGGGCGCCGAACGGGGACAGGACATGCGACGAGCGAATTTCTTTGCGCCGGGAGGGCGATGATGGGCGGCGAGACCGGCGCCGCGATGGAATATTCCGCCTGGAATCCCGGCGTCGGCACCGGCATCCCGCGGGAGTTCGCAACGCTGGAGACGATCTTCCGCCCGGAGTGCGTGCTCACCGGCAGCGCCGAGATCGATGAACTCGCCGCACTGACCGGCCTGCCGCACGAGGAACTCACGGTGTTCCGCCCGCAAAGGCTGGCCCTGCATGAAATCATCATCCGCGTCACGGCCGACGTCGCCGTCGCCGAGGGCGAGGAGGAAGAGGATTTCGGGCGCAATTTCCGTCGCATCGCGACCAGGATTCGCGACGCCTACGTCGTCCCGCACATGGGCGAAATCGAGCAGGCCTATGCCGAACTGAGCCAGCGTACCGCGGCGCTGGTAAGCCAGATCCTCGCCGAAACGCTGTTCCTGCCGCCGGCGCCGGCAGCCGCGCGCGGCTGGTTCGGCCGTTGGCGCCGGGACAAGCGCCCGCGCGCGCCGTCCGAGCCGGCCGCCGAGCGCGAGTACCGTATCGTCGCGGGCTACAAGACACTGGGCCTGGGCACCGACGATCCGCTGCGGCGCGCGGTGTACAAGAGCCTCTACCGGGTGCTCGGCGCGATTGCCGGCAAGCGCGGCCGCCTCGGCGCGGACCGGGACCTGCTGGCGAAGCTGGTCGTGCGCCACGTCTGCAACAGCCAGGGCAGCCAGCTGATCGGCCAGATGATCGCGCCGATGGTCGTCGCGGCGATCGACGCGGAAGGCTACGTTCGCGTCGCCACGCAGGCGGCGCCGGTGCTGATCAGCCTCAAGGGCGCCTCCGCCGCCGGCAAGAGTTCACTGCGGCCCATGCTCAAGCAGGTCCTGCGCGAACAGGGCATCGCAGCCGACGGCTATGCCACGATCAGCCCGGATGTCTGGCGGCGCCAGCTGCTCGACTACGAAACGCTCGGGCCGGCGCGCAAATATGCCGGCCACCTGACCAGCCGCGAATTGATGGTGATCGACGGCAAGCTCGATCGCTACATCCGCGACAAGGCCGATCGCGAGCATGCCATCCCGCACCTGCTGGTCGACCGCTTCCGCTTCGACAGCTTCACCGCCGAGAAGGTGGCGCGCGTGCTGCACGACACCTATGCGCGCTACGTGCACACCATGTATATGTACTTCATCATCACGCCGCCCGAGACCACCGTTCTGCGCGGCTGGCAGCGGGCGCTGGAGCGCGGCCGCTACAAGGCCGTCGAGGATTTCCTGGCGCACGGCGTGGAGGCCTACCGCGGCATGCCGAAGATCCTGTTCAAGTGGCTGGCCAGCCCGCGCCCCGACTACCGTTACGTCTTCCTCGACAACCGCGTGGCGCGCGGCAGCTTTCCCAAGACCATCGCCAGCGGCGACCGCGAGCGGATGGTGATCTACGATCCGGCCGCGTTCATCGACATCGAGCGCTACCAGAAGATCGACATCCATGCCGGCGCGCCGGCCGAGCTGTATCCGGCCGCGTCCGACCTGACGGTCGCGGCGAATGCCGGCTTCCTCAGGGAATGCGTGCGGCGCATGGCGACGCTGGAATTCGTCGATCGCGACAGCGGCCACGCCTACCTGTGCGTGCGCCGGGGCAACTTCGAGGTGCAGGACGCCGCGCTGCTGGCCCGGGTGCTGGAGGATGCAGAACTCGCTGCCGCGCTGCGCGAGATCGCTCCCCTGACCTTGGTCGCCAGCCAGCACAGCTGAATCCCCGGCAGACAAAGTCCGACACGGCGGAATACGCTCTCCTGATTGCGGAATAAAAACCTTGTTGTCCCCGGTGTAATAGGCGCTGCTAATATCCGGCTCTTCGTCAAGAGAGCGTCAAGAACGGGTGTGGGCTGCACTCCCGGACGCATGCATCTACCCGGGATATGAGCTTTCCGCCGCTGCTGCAACGCTTCCTGCCCTTCCTGAGCTGGTTTCCCTACTCCGGGTCGACGCTGCGTGCCGACTTCATCGCCGGCCTTACCGTGGCGCTGGTGCTGGTGCCGCAGTCGATGGCCTACGCCCAGTTGGCCGGTCTGCCGCCCTATTACGGACTCTATGCGGCCTTCCTGCCGGTGATGGTGGCGGCGCTGTGGGGCTCGTCGCGCCAGCTCGGCACCGGGCCGGTGGCGGTCGCCTCCTTGCTCACCGCGTCCTCGCTGGCGCCGCTGGCGGCGCCGGGCTCGGACGCTTTTGTCGCGCTGGCGATCATGCTGGCCCTGCTGGTCGGCATCTTCCAACTCGCGCTGGGGGTTTTCAAGCTCGGCGTGGTGGTGAATTTCCTGTCGCACCCGGTCATCGTCGGCTTCACCAATGCGGCGGCGATCATCATCGGCCTGTCCCAGGTGAACAAGCTGATCGGCGTGCCGATGGGGCGCTCGGAGTCTTTCATCAGCGACATCTGGGGCGTCGTGCAACTGGTCGGCGACACGCATCTGCCGACCCTGGCCATGGGCGCCACGGCGATCGCCATCATGTGGGTCATCCGCAAAAAAGCGCCGAAACTGCCCGGCGTACTGATCGCCGTCGCGCTGACCACCGTGGTCTCGTGGCAGATCGGCTTCGAGCGCAGCGCCAGCGCGAGCATCGAGCAGATCGCCGAACCCGAGGCGCAGACCCTGCTCGGCGAATTCGTGCGCACCGAGGCGCGCATCAGGGAGATCAACGACCAGCTTGCCGCCGCCAATGCCGAACTCAAGAAGCTGCAGAAGGCCGGCAGCGAAGCGGCTCACGATGTGGCCCGCCTGCGCTACGAGATCGAACTGCTCAAGTTGCAGCTCAAGGATCGCGAGGACGAAAACCGCCGCCGCAGCCGCGCCATACGCGCCACCGTGCTGGAGCAGGTGCCCGCCGGCGACGGCAAGCCGGCGACCTACTTCGCCCAGGGCAAGGTGCCGGCGGGGCTGCAGACCGAAGGCCATCGCTGGCGCATCACCCGCACCGTCCATGGTTCGGGCGGCAAAGTCACCTTGACCGGCGGCGGCCAGGTGGTTGGCCGGATTCCTGAGGGCCTGCCTTCCGTCAGCCTGCCGAAATTTTCCTGGGAAGCCTTCGTCAGCCTGCTCTCGGCGGCCATCGTGATTTCGCTGGTCGGCTTCATGGAGGCGATCTCGATCGCCAAGGCCATCGCCGCCAAGACCCGGCAAAAAATCGACCCCAACCAGGAGCTGATCGGCCAGGGTCTGGCCAATATCGTCGGCAGCCTGACCCAGTCCTTCCCGGTTTCCGGCTCCTTCTCGCGTTCCGCGGTGAATATCAACGCCGGGGCCAAGTCCGGCATGTCCTCGGTCATCACCGGGGTCTTCGTGCTGCTGACCCTGCTGTTCCTGACGCCGCTGCTCTACCACCTGCCGCAGGCGGTGCTCGCCGCCGTGATCATCATGGCGGTGATCGGCCTGATCAACTTCGACGCGATCAAGCATGCCTGGCAGGCCAACAAGCACGACGGCATCGCCGCGGTGGTCACCTTCGTCGCCACCCTGGCGTTTGCCCCGCACCTTGACAAGGGCATCATGCTCGGCGCCGGGCTGGCCATCCTGCTCTACCTCTATCGCACCATGACGCCGCGCGTCGCCATCCTCGGCCGCTATCACGACGGCACGCTGCGCGACGTGAAGGTGAATCAGTTGCCCGAATCGCGCGTGGTGGTCGCCGTGCGCTTCGACGGCCGTCTCTACTTCGCCAATGTGTCCTACTTCGAGGACGCCCTGCTTGAAGCCGTCGCCAGCAACCCGCAGGTGGCCTACCTGCTGGTGGTCGGCGACGGCATCAACGAACTCGATGCCTCCGGCGAGGAAGTGGTGCGCCACCTGGTCGAGCGCCTGCGCGCCAGCGGCATCACGGTGCTGTTCTCCGGCCTCAAGAAGCAGGTGATCGACGTCATGCACGCCACGCATCTGTTCGAGTACATCGGCCGGGAAAACATCTTCGCCACCGCCGACCTCGCCATCGAGGCGGCCTACGTGGCGGCTTCCGCGGCCGGCCGGGAGCATGCATCGACGCTGCTGAGAAAATGACGGAGAGATTTTGTCGGCGTCATTGCCGTCGCAGACTTTGTCTGCCGGGGAATCCGCTTCGCGGGCCGGCAAGCGCCGACTTTGCCCGCGCCAACTTCGCCGGCGCTGCTAAAATATGTCTTTGCTTCCCTTGCCACCCATGCCCACGCCGCTGTCCATCGACGCCCTCCTGATCGCCGCCTGCGCCTGGCTGGTTGTCGGGTTGCTGGGGCTGGCGGCGCCGCGCAATACGCGCTTCATCAGCAAGATCCTGTTTCCGCTCGGCGCGCTGATCGCCATGCTGGTGGGATTGACGGCGCTGGCGGCGCTGGGCGGCCCGGCGCAGACCGCGGTGCTGGCCATCGGCCTGCCGGACCTGCCCTTCCACCTGCGCCTGGACAACCTGTCCGCCGTGTTCGCCCTGTTGCTGGGTTTCGCCTCGGTCGGCATTTCGATCTTCGCCGCCGGCTACTTCAGGGAAGGCGAGGGTACCGCGCCCGGCGTGCTCTGTCTCGAATACCACGTCTTTCTCGCCAGCATGCTGCTGGTGCTGCTGGCCGACGACGCCTATGCCTTCATGGTGGCCTGGGAGAGCATGGCGCTGTCGTCCTTCTTCCTGGTCACCACCAACCATCAGCACGCCGAGATACGCCGCGCCGGTTTTCTCTATCTGCTGATCGCCCATATCGGCGCCATATCCATCCTGCTCTCCTTCGGCGTGATGACCGGCGGCGCCGGCGACTACAGCTTCGCCGGCATGCGCGCGCAGGAGCTGTCGCCGTTCTGGGCCTCGGCGGCCTTCCTGCTGGCGCTGGCGGGCTTCGGCGCCAAGGCCGGCCTGGTGCCGCTGCACGTCTGGCTGCCCGAGGCGCATCCCGCGGCACCCTCGCCGGTCTCGGCCATGATGAGCGGCGTGATGCTGAAGACCGCCATCTACGGCCTGCTGCGGGTGAGCTTCGACTTGTTGCACACGACGATCTGGTGGTGGGGCGTGGTGGCGCTGGCGGTGGGCCTGGTCACGGCGCTGTTCGGCGTGCTCTACAGCACGGTGCAAAGCGACATGAAGCGGCTCCTGGCCTATTCCTCGATCGAGAACATCGGCCTGATTGCCGTCGGCATCGGCCTGACCCTGATTTTCCATGCCTACCGCATGGAGTCGCTGGCGGCCCTGGCCATGACGGCGGTGCTCTACCACTGCCTGGCCCATTCGGCCTTCAAGAGCCTGCTGTTCCTGTGCACCGGCTCGGTGCTGCACGCGACCAAGGAGCGCAGCCTGGGCAAGCTCGGCGGTTTGATCCATCGCATGCCCTGGGTGGCCTGGCTGGCCTTGGCGGGCGTGATCGCCAGCGCCGGACTGCCGCCGCTGTCGGGCTTCGTGTCCGAGTGGCTGCTGCTGCAGAGCTTCCTGTTTTCGCCCGGCCTGCCGCATCCCTGGCTCAACATGGTGGTACCGGTGGCGGCGGCGCTGGTGGTCCTCGTCGCCGCGCTGGCCGGCTTCGCCATGGTCAAGTTCTACGGCATCATCTTCCTCGGCCAGATGCGCGAGCCCGGGCTGAAGGACGCCCACGATGCCGGCAACTGGGAGAAAGCCGGCCTGGCGTGGCTGGCGCTGATCACGCTGCTGCTCGGCATCCTGCCCTCGACGGTGATCCTGCGTCTCGACGCCGCGACGCGCCAGTTGCTCGGCACGGGCCTCGCCGACAAGCTCAATGAGCAGGGCTGGTGGATGCTGGCGCCGATTTCGCCCGAACGCGCGAGCTACGAGCCGATGATTTTCCTCGTCACCATCGCCTCGACGCTGCTGCTCGGGCGCTGGCTGGTGCGCTATCTCTACCATGGCCGCGTGCGCCGCACCACGGCATGGGACTGCGGTTACTACTTCCAGGGCCCGCGCGCGCAGGACACCGCCGAGGGCTTCAGCCAGCCGATTCGTCGCATCTTCGAACCGATGTTCCGCATGCTGCGGCATTTCCCGACCGCGCGCGACACCGCGCCGCATTACAGCGTCAAGGTCGAGGATCATTTCTGGTATTGGCTCTATCTGCCGCTGGCCCGGCTGGCCACCCGGCTGTCGACGCTGATCGTCACCCTGCAGGGCGGGCGCATCGCCGTCTATCTGATGTACAGCTTCATCACGCTGCTGGTGCTTCTTCTGGTGGCGCGGCCATGATCAGCAAAGCGCGTCCTATCGGCCGCGCCTCGCTGGCGCATATTTGGGCACCCCCACCCAACCTCCCCCGCCTGGCGGGGGAGGCGACTAGTCAGCCCTGCCCGATGGGCAGGGGATTGAGGGCGCGGCCATGATCAGTATTTCGGGCTTGTTGGGCCAGGCCTTCGCGATCCTGCTGGCGCTGGCGCTGGCGCCGCTGCTGTCGGGCTGGGTCGGGCAATGCCGGGCCTGGCTGCAAAGCCGCAGCGCGCCGCCGCTGCTGCAGCCCTACTACATGTTGCAGAAGCTGTTTCACAAGGACGTGGTGCTGGCCCATGGCGCTTCGTCCCTGTTCCGGGTCGCGCCCTTCGTGGTCTTCGGCTGCATGGTGCTGGCCTGCGCCATCATTCCCACGCTATCCACCGACCTGCCTCTGGCGCCGGCCGCAGACGCCCTGGCCCTGGTCGGCGTGTTCGGCCTGGCGCGTATTTTCATTTCGCTCGCCGCGATGGATGTCGGCACTTCCTTCGGCAGCCTCGGCGGCCGCCGTGAAATGCTGATTGGATTTCTTGCCGAGCCGGCGTTGCTGATGGTGATTTTCACCCTGGCCATGATCGCCCAGTCGACTTCGGTCGCCACCATCGTCGAGACCCTGGCCCATCGCGAGCTGGTGATCTACCCCAGCCTGGCCTTTGCCGGCATCGCCTTCACCTTCGTCTCCTTCGCCGAGAACGCCCGCGTGCCGGTGGACAATCCGGCCACCCATCTCGAACTGACCATGATCCACGAGGCGATGATCCTCGAATATTCGGGCCGCCATCTGGCGCTGCTGGAATGGGCGGCCAGCCTCAAGCTCTACGCCTATTCCTGTCTCGGCCTGGCGCTGTTTTTCCCCTGGGGCATCGCGCCGGGCGACAGCTTCCTGGCGCTGGTCGCGGCGATACCGCTGCTGCTGTTCAA
>JAUYSD010000046.1 GCA_030696505.1 Sulfuritalea sp.
GCGTCAAGGCCAACGTGATTTTCTTCGACAAGAAGCCGGCCTCGGAAACGCCGTGGACGAAGAAGCTGTGGATCTACGATCTGCGCACCAACCAGCATTTCACGCTGAAGACCAACCCGATGCGCGTCGACGACCTGATGGAGTTCGTCGAGCTCTACAACCCAGCCAAGCGCAATGAAAGAACGCCGATCTGGTCGCCGGAGAATCCGGAAGGCCGCTGGCGCGCTTACGACTACGAGGAACTCGCGGCACGCGACAAGGCGAGCCTGGACATCTTCTGGCTGCGCGACGATGCGCTGGCCGATTCCGACAACCTGCCCGCGCCGGAAATCATTGCGCAGGAAATCGTCGATGACCTCGAAGCGGCGCTGGAGCAGTTCCGCGAAGTGCTGGCCGACCTGAGGCCGGATGCTTTGTAGAGTTATGCAAAGCGGTATCCCCTGGCGGGACGGCGTCGGCGCTACGCCGCCTACTTGGCTTTCGACGTGAGCTTGACGGTTTCGCCGGCGATCATGAAGTAGCCGCGGCCGCGGTGGTGCAGGGTGCGCGGGTCCTTGCAGGCGGGATCGAGCCAGGCCTTCTGCACTTCGAGGACGAAGAAGTTGTAGCGGTTCACGAGCCGCGTATCCACCACGCGGCATTCGAGGTTGGCGTAGCACTCGGCGATCAGCGGCGCGGCGACCAGCGCCGCCGGCACGGGCGTCAGGCCGAAGCGCTGGAACTTGTCGATGCGCACGCCGGAGGTGTTGCCGCAGCCCACCACCGCGGCCTGCAGTTCCACGGTCGGGATGTTGAGCACGCATTCACGCGTCGCCTGCAGCGCCGCGAAGCTGAAATCGCGGCTGCTGACGACGCAGCCCACCAGCGGCGGCTCGAACTCCATCATGGTGTGCCAGGACATCGCCATGACATTGGCGTGCCCCTTATGCGCCGTGGTGAGCAGCAGCACCGGCCCCGGTTCGAGCAGCCCGTAAACTTTCGCCAGGGGATAAGTGCGCTTGACCATGCGCAGAGTCTAGCGGCATCCGATGCCGCTTGCGCTAGTATCCAGTCCATTCCATACGCCGAGACCGCAAACCATGACCGACTTGTTCAGCCCACTCCAGCTTGGCGCGAGCACCGTGCCGAACCGCATTTTCATGGCACCGCTGACCCGTTGCCGAGCCGGCGCCGAACATCTGCCGAATGCCCTGATGGCCGAATACTATGCACAGCGCGCGAGCGCCGGACTGATCGTTGCCGAAGCCACGATGGCGATCGAGGGCAACAGCTCCTTCTGGCACGAGCCCGGCATCCATTCCGCGGCCCAGGTCGCCGGCTGGAAGCTGACCACCGATGCCGTGCATGCGGCCGGCGGCCGCATCTTCCTGCAGCTCTGGCATGGCGGACGGGCCTGCCATCCGCTGCTCAACAACGGCGCGCAACCCGTGGCGCCCAGCGCGATCGCCATCACCGGCGACGAAGTGCATACGCCGCAGGGCAAGCAGCCTTATGTCCTGCCGCGCGAACTGCGCGACGATGAACTGCCGGCCATCGTCGCCGGATTCGGGAAGGCGGCCGCGAACGCCAAGGCCGCGGGCTTCGACGGGGTCGAGGTGCATGGTGCCAACGGCTATTTGCTCGATGAGTTCCTGCGCGACGGCGCCAACCGACGCGGCGGCCCTTACGGCGGCTCGCTTGAAAACCGGGCGCGGCTGCTGTGCGAGGTGATCGAGGCCGTCAGCTCGGTCTGGGGCAGCAATCGGGTCGGCCTGCGCATTTCGCCGCTCAACAGCTACAACAGCATGATCGACAGCGACCCGGTCGGGCTCGCGACCTGGCTCGCCGGCCGCCTCAACGATTTCAAGCTGGCCTATCTGCACGCCATGCGCAGCGACTTCTTCGGCCTGCAAAAGGGCGACGTGATGACACCGATCCGGGCCAACTACAAGGGGGTGCTGGTGGCCAACATGGGCTATACGCCGGACGAGGCGGCCGCCGCGGTGGCCGCCGGCAAGGTCGATGCGGTGGCCTTCGGTACCGGCTTCCTGGCCAATCCCGACCTGCCGGCGCGAATCAAGGCCGGCGCCGCCTTGAACCAGCCGATCGCGGCGACCTTCTACAGCCCCGGCGCGCATGGCTATACCGACTATCCGCAGATGGCCATGGCGGCATGCGCCACGGAGTAATGACATGAACATCGAGCTGACGCTGCACGAAACCCGCGTCATCGGCTGCCTGATCGAGAAGGAAATCACCACGCCCGAGCAATATCCGCTGTCGCTCAACGCGCTGACCAACGCCTGCAACCAGCGCAGCAACCGCGACCCTGTGCTCGACCTGGACGAAGCCACGGTGCAGCAGGTGGTGGACGGCCTGGTGAAGAAGTTCTTCGTCAATGAACATGGCGGTTTCGGCAGCCGCGTGCCGAAGTTCCAGCACCGCTTCTGCAATACCAATTACGGCACGCTGAAGTTCACGCCGCAGGAACTGGGCATCGTCTGCGAACTGTTCCTGCGCGGCCCGCAGACGCCGGGTGAACTGCGCAGCCACACGGCGCGGCTGTGCCGCTTCGGCGACGTGACGGAAGTCGAGGCGGTGCTCGACCAGCTTGTCCGGCGCGAGGACGGCCCCTACGTGCAGCGCCTGGCGCGCGAGCCGGGCAAGCGCGAATCGCGTTATGCCCACTTGTTCAGCGGCGAACTGCCTGACGACCCGGCGGGCGCCGAGGAGGCCGCGACGCCGGGGTCGGCGGCGGGCGGCCGCATCGGGCAACTGGAACAGCGCGTCGCCGCGCTCGAAGCCGAAGTGACGGCCTTGCGGCAACTGGTCGAGGACCTGACCGCGCCCTGAACCGCAGCCCGCGGCCGCGATCAGCTGTCGCCGACGCGGCTGCGCAGGGCCTTCTGCTTGCCGCGCAGGACCTTGCTGTCGACGCGGCGCTGCTGCGAACCGCGGGTCGGCTTGGTGGCGCGGCGCGGCGGCGGGACGAAGGCGGCGGCGGCGATCAGCTCGCGCAAGCGCGCCATGGCGGCGAAGCTGTTGCGCTCCAGGCTGCGGTACTGCTGCGCCTTGATCACCACCACGCCGTCGGCGCTGATGCGCTGATCCTTGAACTGCAGCAGGCGGGTCTTGATCTCATCGGGCAGCGAGGAGGCGCGGATGTCGAAGCGCTGATGCACCGCTTTGGACACCTTGTTGACGTTCTGCCCGCCCGCGCCCTGGGCGCGGATCGCGCTGATCTCGACCTCGTCCTCGCGCAGCGTGAATGCGGATGCGGCGTGCATGACGGCAATTATGGCTTCGGCCTGGCCGCTGCGCCCACAGCCAGCGCGCGCCAGCCTTCGATCCCCAGCCTTTGCAGGGTTTCGATGTTGCGCCGGTAGATGTCGGCGGCATCAGGAAAGGCCGCGGTGGCGCGGGCCAGGCTGGCTTCGCGAATCAGGTGCAGCGTCGGATAGGGCGCGCGGTTAGTGTAGTTGGCAATGTCCTCGGCGGGCGCATCGGCAAAGATGTAGTCGGGATGAAAGCTGGCAATCTGCAGGACGCCGGCCAGGCCTTGGTGGCGCAGTACCACTTCGGCCAGATCGAGGAAATCGGTGAACGCCGCAAAATCGGCGAGGACGTCGGGCGTGATCAGCAAGCTCGTGTCGACCGCTTCCGGTGCGGCGTCGGCGAGGAAGCGCAGCTCGCGCTCGAGATCATCGAGCAGGGCATTGTCCGTCTGCGCCGCGCTGACCACGTAGCGCACCTGCCCCTTGACGTGCACGGCCTTGGCGAAGGGGCACAGATTGAGCCCGATGACCGCGCGCTCCAGCCAGTTGCGGGTGGCGGCGATGATCTCGGTGTGGCGATCGGAGGTACCGGTCATGACGGCAGGCCTCAGGAGTTGGCGCTGGCGCTACGGCGTTCAGGCGGCCTGATACAGGCGCCGGCGCTCTTCGGCCAGCAGCGCCAGCTTGACCTCTTCGAGCACGGCGTCGACATCGGCGATGCGCTGCTCGGCCTCGATGCGGCCGCTCAGGCGGCTATCCAGCGTCAGGCTGCCGGCCTCGTAAAGGCGCCAGATCTCCTTGCCGTATTGGCTGTCGAGCAGTTCGGGCGCGAAGCGGCCGAAGTAGCCGGCGAGGTTGGCCACGTCGCGCTCCAGCATGGCGCCGGCATTGCTGTTGCCCGCGGCGTCGACGGCTTGCGGCAGGTCGATGATGACCGGGCCCTCGGCGCCGACCAAAATGTTGTATTCGGAGAGGTCGCCGTGGATGATTCCGGCGCAGAGCATGCGCACCACCTCGCCGAGCAGCCCGGCATGGAATTCCAGCGCCTGCTCGACGGACAGTTCGATGTCATTGAGCCGCGGCGCCGGATGGCCGTCGGCATCGGTCACCAGGTCCATCAGCAGCACCCCCTCGTGGCAGAGGTAGGGCTGCGGGACCTTGACCCCGGCGGCGGCGAGGCGATACAGCGCATCGACCTCGGCGCTTTGCCAGGCTTCTTCCTGCATCTGGCGCCCGTAGCGCGAGCCCTTCGCCATGGCCCGCGCCTGGCGGCTGTTCTTGGTCTTGCGGCCTTCCTGGTAGGACACGCTCTTGCGAAAACTGCGCTGCTCGGCGTCCTTGTACACCTTGGCGCAGCGGATGTCCTCGCCGCAGCGCACGATATATACCGTCGCTTCCTTGCCGCTCATGAGTTGCCGCAGCACCTCGTCGACCAGGCCTTCGCTGACCAGCGGCAGCAGTCTTTTCGGGGTCTTCATGACGGCGCGCTCAGTCCGCCCGATCCTGCAGCAGATGCACCTTGACCCGCTTGCCCTTGAGCGTGCCGGCCGACAGCTTGCGCTGGGCCTCGCGTGCGATGCCGCGCGCGACGGCGACATAGGTGCTGGTATCGGTGACGTTGATCTTGCCGATCTGCTCCTTGCTGAAGCCGGCTTCCCCGGTCAGGGCGCCCAGCACGTCGCCGGGGCGGATCTTTTCCTTGCGCCCGCCGAGGATCTGCAGGGTCGCCATCGGCGGCTGCAGCGGCTTGCCGGGCGCGGGCTGCAGTTCGCTCAGGGTATGCCACTCGATTTCGTGGCCGAGCGCCTTTTCGATGTTGTCCACGCGCACCATCTGGTTGCCGCTGACCAGGCTGAAGGCCCAGCCCGCCTGGTCCACGCGCCCGGTGCGGCCGATGCGATGGACATGCACCTCGGTGTCGGGCGTGACGTCGACATTGATCACGGCTTCCAGCTGGTCGATGTCGAGGCCGCGCGCGGCGACGTCGGTGGCGACCAGCACCGAGCAGCTGCGGTTGGCAAACTGCACCAGCACCTGGTCGCGCTCGCGCTGCTCCAGCTCACCATGCAGGGCCAGGGCGACGAAGCCCTCGGCGCGCAGCACCTGCAGCAGTTCGCGGCATTGCTGGCGGGTGTTGCAGAAGGCCAGGGTGCTGACCGGGCGGTAGTGCTTGAGCAGCAGACCGACGGCCGCCAGTTTCTGTTCGGGCGCCACCTCGTAGAAGCGCTGGCGGATCTTGCCGGCCTCATGCTGCTCGGTCAGCGTGATCTGCTGCGGCTGGCGCAGGAACTGGCGGCTCAGGCTGGCGATGCCTTCGGGATAGGTGGCGGAGAACAGGAGGGTCTGTCGCGCCTTGGGACAGGCCTTGGCGACGGTGACGATGTCGTCGAAGAAGCCCATGTCGAGCATGCGATCGGCCTCGTCCAGCACCAGCGTGTCGAGCGCCGCGAGGTCGAGGCTGCCGCGCTGCAGGTGATCCATGATGCGCCCCGGCGTGCCGACCACGACATGGGCGCCGTGCTCCAGGCTGGAGATCTGCGGTCGCATGGTGCTGCCGCCGCACAGGGTCAGGACCTTGATGTTGTCGGCGCCGCGCGCCAGGCGGCGGATTTCCTGGGTCACCTGGTCGGCCAGTTCGCGCGTCGGACACAGCACCAGAGCCTGCACCGCAAAGCGCCGCGGATTCAGCTTGGTCAGCAGGCAGAGGGCGAAGGCGGCCGTCTTGCCGCTGCCGGTCTTGGCCTGGGCGATCAGGTCCTGGCCGGCCAGGGCCAGGGGCAAAGCGGCGGCCTGTATCGGCGTCATGCGCAGATAGCCCAGTTGCTGCAGGTTGATCAGCGTGGCCGGGGCCAGCGGCAACTGGTCGAAGCCCAGTTGCGGCGGCTGGGTGGCGCCTTCAGGCGCGGACGACGGGGAGAGGCTGGGGGCGGCGGGGAGGACTTGAGTCATGCGCGATTATAAAGGATGCACCCGCGACATCCTCAATCGCCGCGTCCGACCGGCAGAGCGGTGTCAGTTCAAATCACGCTGCATTTGCCGATGGCCAGGGCCGGCGTGTTGTCGCCTTCGCGGGATGGGCCACCCTTGTCGTCGTCGCTCCAGTAGCCGATCGGATAGACATACAGGAAGCGCAACTTGCGGCTGTTGAAGCGAAGATCGAAAACGCCGCTGCAAAACAGGTTGCCGGCTTCATTGAAGTCCTGCGCGCAGGTTGCGCCGGGCCTGCTGTCGCCGACTTCCTTGACTTCCCAGGCATAAGGCTTCTGTTTGGCCTTGGCCACCACGAGCTTCTTGTCGGAGCGGAACATCGCGCTGCCCCATTTTTTCTTGGCGCTGTCAAAGGAAAAGCCGGTGGTGAGATCGGCGACGCAGAGGTAGGAGTCACTCGCGCCGGCGTTGAGCGAAATCAGCGCCCCGGTCAGAAACGATAGCAAATAGCGGGTCATTGCAGTTCTCCTCCGGTGCGTTCTGCCCGATAAGCTGAACCGATCAAATGATCGGTCAGCCATTATGGTGGCAGTCGATATCCCCGCGCAAGGGTGCGCCGCGAACGGCAGGAGCCTGTCACCAGGCGGTCCACAGCGGAAGACGCCCGACCGGAAATTCCTAGTGGTGGGCCTGGCCTTCGGCGACGATCGACGCGATGGCTTCGCACTCCGCCAACTGCTCGCGTGGCCGGCGCAGCGGTATCTGCGCGGCGTCCGAAATGTGCGAGTTGAGCTGACGATCGACCAGGATCAGCTGCGCCAGCAGACGCCCCCTGTCGAACTCCAGCGCGTGGCTACGCAGTAATTCAAGCTGGGCCAGCACCGCATTGTGCAAGTCGCGATGCGCGATATCCGGTGTGGCGGTAAAGGCTTGCATCAGCGCTTCCTCTTCCCTGAAGCTGGCCCGGGTACAAGCAATAAGCCGGTCGAGCGACTCGAGCAGGCGTTCCGTGGATTGCTTCTCCAGGTACAACCGCAACACCTCGACCTGGGCATCGACCAGTTCATGGCGGATGATCGACGCCATGCCGGCGGAAGAGCGCCCGGGAGCGAAGGTTCTGGAATTCACCGAGGGCAGATCAACAACTCTGTTGGACGTTGACACCTTCTATCCCCTTTTGAAACACAGACCGAAGCATTCAACGACATTTAGTCAAGCCATGTCTTGAGCATGGTCAAATCCCCGCCATTTGCGGTCGTGGTGATGGCGCCACGTTGTCTCAGGTGCTTGCGGCTTCGCGGCGGCGCGCGGCCTGCTCAAGACGCAGCTTTTCGGCGATCACCTTGTTGGCATAGGACTGCTCGATGTCGTCGCTCGCGCCGGCGTAGTACTGCAAGCCCTCCATCAGACCGCCTTGCCGGCGGATCGACTCCTGCAGAATGTGGGCACCCATCTTGACGTTGCTCACCGGGTCGAGGAAGGCACTTCCCGCAGAAGTCTTGGGCGCCTTGTCCTGATGGTAACGGGGAATGATCTGCATCAGTCCCTGCGCCCCCATGTTGCTCTGGGCGAAGGGGTTGAAGCCGGATTCGATCGCAATCACGGCAACGATCAGCAAGGGATCGATGCCGCGTTCACTGGCGGCGGCCTGGGCTGCTTCGAAAACCGGCAGCAGCGGTTCGGGAGCGACACGGTAGCGCTGTGCGACGAAGCCGAGAACTGCGTCCATGGTCGGCGTCAGCGGCCGGTTTGCCGCTACCGCGGACCGCGCCGGTCCCGGCTCAGTCGACGCGGAGATGTCGGGCAAGGTCCCGGCTATCGATTGGCCGAACCCAAGGTTGTTGGCCAGACCGCCGATCAGGACAAAACTAAGTACGACAGCGGCTACCGCCAGATCGATATGCAGGTAGTTAAGGACCGCGCTGGTGTCACGGACGATCAAATATCGGTGGGCGATGCTTGTAGACAAGATTTCTCCTTTGCTGTTGCTGCTGCACACCCAGCGAATCCCTATGGCGGGTGACTGGCTGTTGCAGCGGCTCTTGAGCCCCACGGCGGCATCCTGCGGTTCCTGATTTGGAAGGGCAGGGGGCTTGTTGCCGGGCGGAAGAAACACCGGACGCAGGTGCGCCGGCTTGAGGCCGGCCCGTCAGGGCCGGAAAGAATGTTGCAGGACTTCTTAAGCCGCCTGTTTGCGATTCCTGGCAGCAAGGGAGGCGGCAACGGCAAGATTGGCTTCCGCCAGATCGGCCGCCTGCCTGGCGGCCTTGCCCATGTTGTCGTAGGCCGAATTCGCCGCCGAAAGCGCCGTGCGCATTGCGTTCAGCGCCAGATCGGAACCCGCCGGCGCCGTCTGCGCCGCCTTTTCGAAGGCCATGCCGAGCCTCTCGTTGAGTTCCGCCACCCGGACTTCTACCGCTTTGGACAGGGTCGCCTGAGTTTGGCTGGCAATTTCATACACGCTGCGCGAATAGGTTGCGGTCGCATCCGGGTCAGGCTGAGCCAGCGTGCCCTGCAATGCGGCGAAAGCCTGCAAATCCTTGGCGGAGAGCAAGGCACGGGCATAGACCTGGCTGTCTTCCAGCAGGTTGCGGGCGGTATTGAGATTCAATGCCGCCAGGCGTTCGAAGCCGGCGAATGTGGCATTGGCCATGGTCACGAAGGTTTCGACGCCTGCCTTGCTGCTGCTGGCGAGTTGCTCGGATACGTTGTACATGGTGATCTCCCGGGACATCTTCAATGCGATCGGCGGGTGCGCTGAACTCGTTGAATACTCCAAAAGTAGTATTGGTGCACCGCAATAATCGCGCATTCTATTGATTGAGGCGAACTTGTCAAGCTAAATTTATTGCGGCGCAACAATTGCTTGGCGTAATTTCTCGGGCAAAAAAAACCCGATACCGTTGTATCGGGTGAATCCAATCCTTGCGGATCAGAGGAGGAGTGAATTAATCCTACTACTCCCCGTCTTCCGCGTTTAGGTGCAGCCCACTAAACGTCGATATTGCGGGCGTACAGTGCGTTCGACTCGATAAAGGCCCGGCGTGGTTCGACATCGTCGCCCATCAGCGTGGTGAAGATTTCATCCGCGGCAATGGCGTCGTCGATCTGTACGCGCAGCAGGCGACGCACGGTCGGGTCCATGGTGGTTTCCCAAAGCTGCGCGGGGTTCATCTCGCCCAGGCCTTTGTAACGCTGCTTGGCCAGGCCGCGCTCGACTTCGTTCAGCATCCACTTCATGGCATCGGCAAAACTGGTTACCGCCAGCGATTTCTCGCCGCGCCGAATCACGGCACCCTCGCCCATGAGCCCGGCGATCATCTGCGCGGTACGGCGAATCTGGAGGTAGTCGCCCGAAAGCAGGAAATCCTCGTCGATGCGCCCGACCCGCAAGTTGCCGTGGCGCATGCGTATCACCGCCAGCATCCAGCGCTCGTGTTTCTCGTCGAAACGCGATTCGATGCGGACCGCGCTGGAAAGATGGGCGCTGACGCGCTCCGCGCTGGCGCGCGTAGCGGCTTCGCTCGAGGTATCGACCTCGATGTCGTGGGCCAGCAGAGCGTGGAGGACTTCGCCGTCGATGAAATCCGTAACGCGACGGATCACCGCTTCGGAAAGCAGGTAGGCACGCGCAAGCGCGCCCAGCGCCTCGCCTTCGACCACCGCGGCATCGGCACGCGGCGTCAGCTGCGTGCCTTCCAGCGCCAGGCGCAGCAGGTGCTGGTTGAGTTCGTGGTCGTCCTTGATGTAGGTCTCGCTCTTGCCGTGCTTGATCTTGTACAGCGGCGGCTGGGCGATGTAGATGTAGCCGCGCTCCACCAGCTCCGGCATCTGGCGGTAGAAGAAGGTCAGCAGCAGGGTACGGATGTGCGCGCCATCGACGTCGGCATCGGTCATGATGATGATGCGGTGGTAGCGCAGCTTGGCGATGTCGAAGTCTTCGGTGCCGATGCCGCAGCCGAGTGCGGTTACCAAGGTGACGATCTGCTCGCTGGATATCAGTTTGTCGTAGCGCGCCTTTTCGACGTTGAGCACCTTGCCGCGCAGCGGCAGGATGGCCTGGAACTTTCGGTCACGTCCCTGCTTGGCAGAGCCTCCGGCAGAATCGCCCTCGACGATGTACATCTCGCACAGCGCTGGATCCTTTTCCTGGCAGTCGGCCAGCTTGCCCGGCAAGCCGAGGCCGTCGAGCACGCCCTTGCGCCGCGTCATGTCGCGCGCCTTGCGCGCGGCTTCGCGTGCTCGGGCGGCCTCGACTATCTTCCCGGTGATGATCTTGGCATCGAGCGGCTTTTCGAGCAGGAAGTCGGCAAGTTTCTGCGCGACCACTTCCTCGATCGCCGGCCGGGCTTCGGACGAAACCAGTTTCATCTTGGTTTGCGACGCGAATTTCGGGTCGGGCATCTTTACCGAAAGTACGCAGGCCAAGCCTTCGCGCATGTCGTCGCCGGTAATCTCGACCTTGGCCTTCTTGGCGATTTCGTTTTCTTCGATGAACTTGTTGATGACCCGGGTCATCGCCGCGCGCAGGCCGGTCAGATGGGTGCCACCGTCCGATTGCGGAATATTGTTGGTGAAACACAGCACCTGCTCGGCATAGGAGTCATTCCATTGCATGGCGACTTCGACATCGATGTTGACGCCGTTCTGCACCGAGACTCCGGACGAATGGAATACCGAGGGATGCAGTACGGTCTTGGCGCGATTGATGTACTCGACGAAGCCCTTGACGCCTCCCGAGAAGGCAAAGTCCTCCTCTTTGACGTTGCGCTGGTCGATCAGCTTGATCTTGACGCCGTTATTGAGAAAGGACAGTTCGCGCAGACGCTTGGCCAGGATGTCGTAGTGAAATTCGACGTTTTCGAAGATTTCGTCATCGGCCATGAAATGAACTTCGGTGCCGCGCTTCTCGGTTTCACCGAGGACCTTCAGAGGCGATACCTCGACACCGTTCTGGATTTCCACCAGTCGATCGACCGCGTGGCCGCGGTTGAATTCCATCAGGTACTTCTTGCCGTCGCGACGAATGATCAGGCGCAGCCACTGCGACAGGGCGTTGACGCAGGAAACGCCGACGCCATGCAGGCCGCCGGAAACCTTGTACGAATTCTGATTGAACTTGCCGCCGGCATGAAGCACGCACATCACGATCTCGGCCGCCGAGCGCTTGGGTTCATGCTTGTCGTCGAACTTGATCCCGGTCGGGATACCGCGACCGTTGTCGGTGACCGAAATCGAATTATCGGTGTGTATGGTGACCACGATATCGTCGCAGTGCCCCGCCAGCGCCTCGTCGATCGCATTGTCGACAACCTCGAACACCATGTGATGCAGACCGGTGCCATCGGAGGTGTCGCCGATGTACATGCCCGGGCGTTTGCGAACAGCCTCGAGGCCTTCAAGCTGCTGGATGCTCGATTCGTCGTAGGCGGGTGAGGTGTTGCTTGGTGTCATGGGGTTCTTTTCTGGTTTCTATGTCAAATGCGCATCGGCATCACGACGTACTTGAACGTCTCGTTGCCCGGCAATACAAAAAGTGCACTCGAATTCGCGTCGGCAAGATGCAGTTCGATGATTTCGTTGCTGACGTTGTTCAACACGTCGAGCAGGTAGGTCACGTTGAAACCCACATCCAGGGCTTCGCCGCTGTAGTCGATTTCGATTTCTTCCTGAGCTTCTTCCTGTTCCGCATTGCTGGAAATGATCTTGAGGCTGCCCTCGGCCAGAACCAGACGCACACCGCGGAACTTTTCATTGGTCAGGATGGCTGCGCGCAACAGGGAATGCAGCAGCGCGTCGCGCGAGAGCTTGATCAGCTTGCTGTGGTGTTGCGGAATGACGCGCTCGTAGTCCGGAAACTTGCCGTCGATGAGCTTGGAAACCAGCTCGATATTGCCAAAGCTGAAACGCGCCTGGGTCGAAGTCAGGGCTATTTCGAGCGGATCGTCGTTGTCCGCCAGTTGGCGCGACAGTTCGAGTATGGTCTTGCGCGGCAGGATGACTTCGATCGGCGCAGGAGTTTCGGCAAGCGTTTCGGCGGCATAGGCGAGTCGATGGCCGTCGGTGGCCACCATGCGCAGTTCATTGCCCTTCGCCACCAGGAGCAAGCCGTTCAGGTAGTAACGGATATCCTGTTGCGCCATGGCGTACTGAACCAGGGCGAGCAGGCGTTTCATCTGCTTTTGGGTGATCAACAGGCGTGTCGCCTGGCCCTCGGTCGTGGTCATGCGCGGAAAGTCTTCGGCTGGCAACGTCTGCAGGTTGAAGCGGCTCTTGCCGGCCTTCAACTGCAAGCGTTTCTCATCGAGCGCCAAGCTGACTTCCGCAGTCTCGGGCAGGGAGCGCAGGATATCCTGCAACTTTCGGGCACCGACGGTGATGCCTGCCTTGTCGGCACCGACTGTCGCGGTCTTGGTGGTGATCTGAATCTCGATATCCGTCGCCAGCAAAGTCAGCTTTTCGCCATCCTTTTCCATCAGAACGTTGGAAAGAATCGGCAGCGTATGGCGTTTTTCGACAATGCCGCAAACCGATTGCAACGGGGAAAGAAGTTGATCGCGTGGACCTTTAAATAGGAGCATATATAGATCTCTTATGATTAATAAGGGCAGCTCTTTGCTGTGGATAAGCGATTATTGTTCAATTAATACAGCTGATTATAACGTGGATAAACGCGTTGATAACTACACGATCTGCTTGTGCGCGATTGTGGATGAATCTTGCCCTGGTCCTTCGCAACAGGGTTTATCCACAATGTTTCATTGTCTTGTTCAGTGCACTTGCGCACAGCTCAACCCTTGATTGTCTGCATCAGGACATGCAGGTCATTATTGAGTCTGCTGTCTTTGCCGCGCAAGTCGACGATGGTGCGGCAGGCGTGCATTACCGTGGTGTGATCGCGTCCGCCGAAGGCTTCGCCGATCTCGGGGAGGCTGTGTGACGTCAGTTCGCGGGTGAGCCACATGGCGACCTGGCGGGGCCGGGCAATGGCCCGGGTGCGTTTCTGGGAGTACATGTCGGCGACTTTGATTTTATAAAAGTCGGAAACGGTTTTTTGAACCAGTTCCAGCGATATCTGGCGATTGGTGGCGCCGATGATGTCGCGCAATGCCTCTTTCGCCACTTCCAGATTGATGTCGCGACCGTGAAAACGGGCATAAGCCACCACGCGGTTGAGTGCGCCTTCGAGCTCCCTGACATTGGATCTCAGATTCTTGGCGATCAGGAAGGAAACCTCGTCTGAAATGCTTATGTGTTCCGCCTCGGCTTTTTTCTTGAGGATGGCAATCCTCATTTCGAGTTCCGGGGGTTCGATGGCGACCGTGAGGCCCCAGTCGAACCGCGACACCAGGCGCTCTTCGAGTCCCTGAACATCCTTCGGATAGGTATCGCAGGTGATGATGATCTGTTTTTTTGCCTCGACCAGAGCGTTGAAGGCGTAGAAGAACTCCTCCTGGGTCCGGTCCTTGCGGTTGAAGAACTGGATATCGTCGATCAGCAGCAAGTCCAGCGAACGGTAGTAGCGCTTGAATGCTTCGCGCGAATTCTGTTGAAAGGCGCGCACCACGTCGGAGAAATAGTCCTCGGCGTGAACATAACGGACTTCCATGGTGGGATTGGCCGCGTAGATCGAATTGCCGATGGCGTGGATCAGGTGGGTCTTGCCCAGACCGACACCGCCGTAAATGAACAGCGGGTTATAGGAAACCCCGGGATTCATCGCCACCTGTTGGGCGGCGGCACGGGCCAGATCATTGGCGCGGCCGGTGACCAGGGTATCGAAGGTGAACTCGGCATTGAGCCGGGTCTTTTCATAGGCCGGATCACCGCTTCGCGCCGCGACGGCAGGAGCGACGGCTTCGCTGGACGGCAAGGCTTCGACATTGTCTGCGGCGATCGGGATATCGGCAACGGTTCCGGCGACGGCCAGATTGATGTTGATCGGAGCGGAATAGTGCTCGAGTCCCAAGGCTTCGATCTGGGATAGATAGCGCTCACGCACCCATTGCATGACGAAACGGTTGGGGGCGATCAGGCGGAAATGTCCGGGACCGGCTTCGTCGGCTTCCAGGCGCAAGCCCTTTATCCAGGTGTTGAACTGCTGGGCAGGAAGTTCCTGCTCGAAGCGGTTCAGACAGGTGGACCAGAATTCATTCATTGCGATCGGATAGGCTCGGGACGAGAAACGGCGGGATGAAATCGTAGGACTGCGATGTTTTTGTGGTGCCGCCCGTTTGTGTTGGCTGCAGACGCATTCTAGCCGTTTCGCCAATAGTTATCCACAGCCCTGGCAACTTGTTGCCCTTGACAAATCGGCCGCGAAAGGCTGTAATCCGCCGTTTTTCTTAATTCAGGGGATATTGCCATGAAACGCACCTACCAGCCTTCGGTTGTGCGCCGTAAGCGCACCCACGGCTTCCTAGTGCGCATGCGCACCCGCGGTGGCCGTGCTGTCATACGGGCGCGTCGTGCCAAGGGCCGTCATCGTCTCGGGGTCTGAACACCAGGCTTCGTTTTGCTCCAGGCAACGCCTGCATCGGCCCGAAGAATTTTCGGCCGTGATGGCGGCGCGAGGGGTAGTGCGAGGCGAGTGTTTCGATTTGCACTATAGCCGCGCCGTCGAGCAGTTCGGCGCGCGCCTCGGATTGATTGTTCCGAAGCGACTGGCGCGGGCTGCTTCATTGCGCAATGCGATCAAGCGCCAGGGACGCGAAGCTTTCCGCTTGATGGTGATTGAAATTCAGCCGCGCGACCTGGTTTTACGCCTGAGACGACCACTCGTGGGCGTAAGGGCCGCGGACCATGTGCAGCGTAAAGCCTGGCGGGCGGAAATTGAAGTCCTGCTGAGGCGCCTTCCGGCGCTGTCGCCATGAGGTCCTTGCTGGTGCAACCGCTGTTGTTGCTGATCCGCGCCTATCAGCTGGCGATCAGCCCGATGCTGGGCAATCGCTGCCGGTTTTACCCGAGTTGTTCGGAGTATTCCATGGAGGCGTTGCGTCGCCACGGATTATTCAGAGGCCTGTGGTTGTCTGTGCGACGAGTCGGGCGTTGCCACCCATGGCATCCGGGCGGGTATGATCCGACTCCCTGATTTTCCAGTTGTGGCCGCTGTGCTTGTTGCCGATGGAAGCCGCGTTGGCTTCCGCCGAGGCTTCGTATTTCTGACCTGAATCACTGCCGAGACAGTAATGGATAACCGACGATTGATGCTGCTATTGGTGTTCAGCTTCTCGCTGATCATGCTGTGGGATGCCTGGCAAAAACAAGGTCAGCCCAAGTTGGCTACCGCGACGCCGCCAACGGTAGCGACGACGGGTGCGCCGGCCGGCGTGGTGCCAACGCCAACTTTGCCGCCTGGCGGCGCGGCAGCAGTGCCCGCTTCGGTTCCGACCACTGCCGTGGCGGTTGTGCCGGGAGCGGCAAGCGCAAAGATCAGGACCGATCTGTATCTGGCGGAAATTTCGTCGCAGGGCGGTGACATCACGCGCCTTGAACTGGTTCGTCATCCCGCGACGGAAGACAAGTCGCAGCATTTCGTGCTGTTCGACAATGGCGGCAAGCACGTCTATCTGGCTCAATCCGGCGTGATCGGCGAGGGCTTGCCGAATCACAAGACCCCGTGGACGCTGGCAGCCGGAGAGCACGTGCTCAAGGACGGCGAGCAGCAGTTGGAACTTCGTCTGGAAGCGGCAGCGGCAAATGGCGGCAAGGTGGCGAAGACCTACGTCTTCCATCGTGGCAGCTACCAGATCGAGGTGCGCCATGAAGGCGCGGTGCCCGGCTCCCATGCCTATTACCAGATCACCCGCGACGGCAAGCCGGCCGAGGGGCAAGGCAATTCGATGATGATGGGGGTGGTGACCTTCACCGGTCCGGCGGTGTTTACCGACGCCGAGAAGTTCCAGAAAGTGGAATTCGCCGACATCCTCAAGGAAAAGGCCAAGTTCGCACATAAGGCCGACAACGGCTGGCTGGCGATGGTCCAGCACTACTTCGTCGCGGCTTGGCTGCCGGCCGCCGGCACGCCGCGCGAGTTCTACATGCGCAAGGTCGGGGAAGACCTTTACTCGGCGGGCGTGATTCTCCCGGTTGCCGCCGACGGCAAGAGCACGGTGTCGCTGTATGCCGGCCCGCAGGAGCAGGACAAGCTCGAGAAAATCGCTCCAGGCCTGGATCTGGTGGTCGATTATGGCTGGCTGACGGTCATTGCGGCGCCGCTGTTCTGGATTCTGGCGGCGATTTACAAGCTGGTCGGCAACTGGGGTTGGTCGATCATCGGCCTCACCATGCTGCTCAAGCTGGCGTTCTTCCCGCTTTCCGCCGCCAGCTACAAGTCGATGGCAAAAATGCGCGTGCTGACGCCGAAGCTGGTCAAGCTCAAGGAAACCTATGGCGACGACAAGCAGCGCCTGAACCAGGAAATGATGGCGCTGTACAAGAAGGAGAAGGTCAACCCGCTGGGCGGCTGCCTGCCGGTGCTGGTGCAGATTCCGGTCTTCATCGCGCTGTACTGGGTGCTGCTGGGTACCGTCGAGATGCGCAACGCGCCCTGGCTGGGCTGGATCACCGACCTGTCGGTGAAAGATCCGTTCTATGTGCTGCCGCTGATCATGGGCGCCACCATGTTCATCCAGACCAAGCTCAATCCGACGCCGCCCGATCCGATCCAGGCCAAGGTCATGCTGTTCATGCCCATCGTGTTCACCGGCATGTTCCTGTTCTTCCCCGCCGGCCTGGTGTTGTACTGGACCGTGAACAACATTCTGTCGATCGCGCAGCAGTGGCAGATCACCCGCCTGGTCGAGGCCGGGGCAAAGAAATAGGCCAGACTCCGGTCCTGCGGGACCGGAGAGTTTGTCGGGGCGCGTTGCGCTGACTCCAGGAGAGCCGGATGGGAAAGTCCCGCAGCGGAACCATCGCCGCCATCGCCACAGCCCCCGGCCGCGGCGGCATCGGTGTGGTAAGGGTGTCGGGGACCGGTCTGCTGCCCTTTGCCGAGCTTCTGATCGGCAAGCCGCCAGCCCCACGCCACGCCACGCTGGGCCGCTTCCTGGGGGCTGACGGCGTTGCCATCGACCAGGGCATCCTGCTGTATTTTCCGGCACCGCATTCCTTCACCGGCGAGGATGTGCTTGAGCTCCAGGCTCATGGCGGCCCGGTAGTGCTGCAGATGCTGCTTGCGCGCTGTCTCGAGCTCGGAGCGCGGGTCGCCGAGCCCGGCGAATTCTCGCAGCGCGCCTTCCTCAACGACAAGCTCGACCTGGTCCAGGCCGAAGCGGTGGCGGACCTGATCGAGGCCGGCACTGCAGCGGCGGCGCGTTCGGCTTTGCGTTCGCTGTCCGGCGAGTTTTCGCACGAGGTGCGGGCACTGGTGGCGCGCCTGACGGAGTTGCGCATGCTGGTGGAGGCGACGCTGGACTTCCCCGAAGAGGAAATCGACATCCTGCGCGATACCGATGCCGCGCAACGCCTGGCGGCTTTTCGCGCCGACCTGACGGCCCTGCTGGCGCGCGCGCGCGCCGGACGCCTGCTGCGCTCGGGCCTGCAGGTGGTGCTGGCCGGCATGCCGAATGTCGGCAAGTCCTCGCTGTTGAATCGGCTGGCCGGCGAGGAGCGCGCGATCGTCACCGAGGTCGCCGGCACCACGCGCGACGCGGTGCGCGAAACCATCCAGGTGGAAGGCATACCGTTGCACATCATCGACACGGCGGGGCTGCGCGACACCGACGACCCGGTGGAGCGGATCGGCATCGAGCGCGCCTGGCGCGAAATTGAGCGAGCCGACGTGGTGTTGCAGTTGCTGGATGCGCGGGCCGGCGAAACGCCGGCCGATCACGCCATCGCGGTGCGCCTGCCGCCCGGCATCGAGCGTATCGTGGTGGAGAACAAGTGCGATCTGGCGGGTGAGGCGGCGCAGCGCTTTGCCGAGGGCGGTCGTGTGCATCTGCGCCTGTCGGCCAAGACCGGCGCGGGCATCAATCTGTTGCATGACGAGTTGTTGCGCGTGGCCGGCTGGAGCGGGCACGGCGAGGACGTGGTGCTGGCGCGTGAGCGGCACCTCGAAGCGCTTGGCATTGCGGCTGAAAAGTTGGCGCTGGCGACACGGCAACTGGATCGGATCGAGCTGTGCGCCGAAGAGCTGCGCCTGGCGCAGGAAGCCCTGTCGCGCATCACCGGGGAATTTACCGCCGATGATTTGCTGGG
>JAUYSD010000299.1 GCA_030696505.1 Sulfuritalea sp.
CGGCAATGCCGAGGCGGTCGCCCCGCTGTATGCCGCCGAGAAATACGCCGACGCCGACCACGCCGACTTCGCCGCGGGCGAAGGCGCGGCCTGGGCCATCGGTTGGCATGTCGAGCCGGTCGCCTCCGAGTCCTTCGTCAATCTGATTCCGACGGTGGCCGGCGGAACCCACGAATCCGGCCTGCGCGCCGGCGCGTTCGAGGCGGTGAAGTCCTTCATCGAGCATCGCGCCCTCTTGCCGCGCGGCGTCAAGCTGCAGCAGGACGACGTCTGCAGCCGCATGGCCTTCGTCCTCTCGGCGCGCATCCTCGATCCGCAGTTCCAGGGCCAGGTCAAGGAAAAGCTCAATTCGCGCGAGGCCGTCAAGCTGGTGTCGAGCATGATCCGCGATCCCTTCGAAATCTGGCTCAATCAGCATGTCGAGGCCGGCAAGGCGATCGCCGAAATCTCGATCCGCCAGGCCCTGGCGCGGCAGAAGAACGCGCAAAAGGTCGAGAAGCGCAAGCAGTCCGGCGTCGCCGTGCTGCCGGGCAAGCTCTCCGACTGCGAGTCGACCGACATCGGCGAAAACGAACTGTTCCTGGTCGAGGGCGATTCGGCCGGCGGCTCGGCCAAGATGGCGCGCAACAAGGAAACCCAGGCCATCCTGCCCTTGCGCGGCAAGGTACTCAATTCCTGGGAAGTCGAAGCCGGGCGCCTGTTCGCCAACAACGAAATCCACGACATCGCGGTGGCCCTCGGCGTCGATCCGCATACAGCCGACGCCGTGCCCGACTTCTCCAACCTGCGCTACGGCAAGGTCGTCATCATGTCCGACGCCGACGTCGATGGCGCCCATATCCAGACCCTGCTGCTGACGCTGTTCTATCGCCACTTTCCGGGACTGATCCGCAACGGCCACATTTTCATCGCGCAGCCGCCGCTGTACCGCATCGACGTCCCGGCCTCGGGCAAGAAACGCCCGGCGCGGCGCCTGTATGCGCTGGACGAGGGCGAACTGGTGGCGATCAAAGACCGCCTGATCAAGGAAGGCATCCGCGAAGACGCCGTCGAGGTCGGCCGCTTCAAAGGCCTCGGCGAAATGAATCCCGACCAGTTGCGCGAAACCGCGATGGCGCTGGCCACACGCCGTGTGGTGCCGGTCTCCGACCTGCCCGAAGCCGACGCCGACACCCAGAAACTTTTCAACCTGCTGATGGGCAAGGGCGAAGCCTCCTCGCGCCGCGCCTGGATGGAAGAAAAGGGCCACCTGATCGAAGCCGACATCTGATCGGCGCCCCGCACACATGATGAACAACGACACCCCCGACCTGTTCGACGAACCCGACAGCACCAAACCCGCCGACGCCGCCGTGGCCGACGCAGGCTCGACTACCCCGCCGCCTCCCACCGTACCGCCCGCGCCAACTCTCTTCGCCGGCAACGGCGACGGCAGTTCGCTGCCGCTGGCCGGCTATGCCGAGCGCGCCTACCTCGCCTATGCCATGAGCGTGGTGCGGGCGCGCGCGCTGCCGCAGGTCGAGGACGGCCTCAAGCCGGTGCAGCGCCGCATCCTCCATGCCATGAACGAGATGCGCCTGGCCTCCAGCGCCAAGCACGTCAAGAGCGCGCGCGTGGTCGGCGACGTGATCGGCAAGTACCATCCGCACGGCGACACCAGCGTCTATGACGCCATGGTGCGCGTGGCGCAGGACTTCACGCTGCGCTATCCGCTGGTCGACGGCCAGGGCAATTTCGGCTCGCGCGACGGCGACGGCGCCGCCGCGATGCGCTACACGGAGTGCCGCCTGACGCCCTTCGCCGACCTGCTGCTGGGGGAGATCGATCGCGGCACGGTGGATTTCATCGCCAACTACGACGGTTCGATGACCGAGCCGCAGCTGATGCCGGCGCGCCTGCCGGTGGTGCTGCTCAATGGCGCCTCGGGCATCGCGGTCGGCATGGCCACCGAAATCCCGCCCCACAACCTGCGCGAAGTCGCCGAAGCCGCGCGCCTGCTGATCAGGAAACCGGAGGCGGTGCTCGAAGAAGTTCTGGCGGTGCTGCCGGGGCCGGATTTCCCCGGCGGTGGCCAGCTCATCTCGACCCCGGCCGACATCCGCGATGCCTATGCCAACGGCCGCGGGTCCTTGCGCATGCGCGCGCGCTGGCGCATCGAAGAACTCGCGCGCGGCCAGTGGCGCGTCATCGTCTACGAACTGCCGCACGGCGTCTCGGTGGCCCAGGTGCTGTCCGAGATCGAGGGCCTGACCAACCCGCAGCCGCGCGCCGGCAAGAAGGACGTCAGCCAGGAACAGAAGAACCTCAAGGCGCTGGTGCTCGGCGTGCTCGACAGCGTGCGCGACGAATCCAGCGACCAGCAAATGGTGCGCATCATGCTCGAACCCAAGAGCTCGCGCATCGCGCAGGACGAATTCATGGCCGTGCTGCTGGCGCACACCAGCCTCGAATCCAGCGTCTCGGTGAACCTGACGATGGTCGGCAGGGACGGACGGCCGCAACAGAAGAATTTGCTCAATATCCTCCACGAGTGGATCGCCTTCCGCTTCGCCACGGTCGAGCGCCGCACCCGCCACCGCCTGGCCGAGGTACTGCGTCGCGTACATATCCTCGAAGGACGCATGACGGTCTTCCTGCGCATCGACGAAGTGATTCACTGCATCCGCGAATCCGACGAGCCCAAGCCCGATCTGATCGCGCGCTTCGGCCTGACCGAAATCCAGGCCGAGGACATCCTCGAAATTCGCCTGCGCCAGTTG
>JAUYSD010000307.1 GCA_030696505.1 Sulfuritalea sp.
GGCGTCGATACGACGACGCCCTTCGACGTGGCCTATGCCGCCAGCCATTACGCCGACACTGTCAACAGCAGCAATGTGACCTCGGGGTCGATGACCACCGTGACTCCCGACGCGATGATGCTGTTTGCCGGGCACATCAACAACAATAACAGTTGCAGTCTCAGCCCCTCGGTGACCGGCGGGCTGACCTGGAACGAGTCCTTGTGCTTCGAGTCGAATCAAGGCGCCGACGAAACCGTCGCCATCCACTACGCGACGCAAGCCGCGGCAGGGGCCATCGGCCCGATCACCTTCACCGGCGGCAACAATGACAACCGCGGTGTCCTGCTCGCATTGCGTCCGCAACCGGCAGCGGTGGCCACCCACCGCTACCGGGTCACGGTGGATCACAGCAACGGCATCAGTGCCTTCGTCACCGTGGATCGCGACCTTACCGGCACCGGGACCAGCTACGCCAACGTGATCCCGACCTACGACGCCACGGCGATTCTGACCCAGGCCGCCGTGCCCCCCAACTGGGTCATTTCCTTCACCGCCACGACCGGAGGAGCGACCAACGTCCATGAAATCGACAACCTCACGGTGTGCACGGCGCAGCCCATCGCGACGCCGGTGCTCGACCACGTGCGCATCGTTCACGATGGCAGCGCCCTGACCTGCGCGCCCGAAACCGTCACCATCAAGGCCTGCGCCAACGCTGCGTGCACCGCGCTCTATCCCAACAGCGTAACCGTGGACCTGACCGGCATCGCCGGCGCCACCTGGTCGACCGACCCGGTCACCTTCAGCAGCGGACAGGTGCAGGTGACATTGAGCAAGCCGACCACCGGCACGGTGACCCTGGGCGGCAGCGTGACGGCGCCCAGCAGCATGACCGCGATTTGCTACAACGGTGCCACCAGCGGCGACTGCTCGCTCACCTACTCATCAAATGCCTGCGCCTTCGACGCGGCGGAAACGGGAAACAATCCCAGCACGCCGATCTACACCAAGCTGGCCGGTACGGCATTTACCGTCGATGTGATGGCCCTGACCGCCGGGGTGATCAACACCGGCTTCACGGGCGCGGTCACTGTCGATCTGGTCGATCAAACCGGGGTCGCCCCCGGCACCTGCAGCACGACCTCGCTGGCCAACCCCACTGCGCCGGCCTCGCCCTACACCTTCACCGGAGCGGATGCCGGACGGCGAACCTTCACCTTCAACTATGCGAATGCTGCCAGGGACGTGCGCGTGCGCATGGTCAGCGGCGCGACGACGGCCTGCTCGTCCGACAACTTCGCCATCCGGCCGCCCAGTTTCAGCCTGAGCTCGCCCGATGCGAGCAATACCGGAATGAGCGGTACGCCGACCATCAAGGCCGGCACCAACTTCGGTCTCGACGCCGCCTCGGTCAATGGTTACACCGGTACCGCGCTGGTCAACAGCAACAGGCTCGAAGCCCACGCCGGCGCCGTGCAAACCGGCGTGCTCAGCGGCAGCTTCGCGCCGGCGACGCTCGCCACCGGCTGGATTTCCAAAGGCACGACATTCAGCTATTCGGAAGTCGGCAGCTTCCGCTTGGCACCCTGGGGCATCTATGACGACGGCAGTTTTGCCGATGTCGATCGCAGCAAGGCCACGCCGGAATGCTTCATCGACGCCAAGGTCGGCACCGCCGTCGATCCGGCCGATCCGAACGTGCTGGACGGCAACGGCAAGTACGGCTGCTATTTCGGCGGCACCAATACCTCGGGCGGGACGATCACCTCGCCCTATTTCGGCCGCTTCACTCCGGACCATTTCGCCGTCACTTTGCCGACCGTGACCCAGGCCTGCGCCACCGGACCAACGCCCTTCACCTATTTCGGCCAGGATGGATTCACCACGGTGTTCACGCTGACGGCCCAGAATGCGGGCAATGGCACGACCCAGAATTACGTCGGAGACGGCAGCAGCAGCTGGGCCAAGCTCCCGCTGCTGGTCTGGGGTGCGGCGCCGGCCTCCGCCGCCAGTCCCGGCTACGGCTTTGCCGTCAGCACCTGGGCGCCATCCCAGCCGGCCGGCGCTGCCCTGACCGCCAGCGCGACCGCGCCGGCTGCCGCGAACTGGACTGCCGGCAGCACCACCGTCACCGCCCTGCACGAGATAAGCCGGCCGACCGATCCGGCGTTGCCGACCACGGTGACGGTGACCACCCTGCCCGTCGACTCGGACGGCGTGACGCTGACGAGCGCCGCTTCGCTCGGCACCTCGCTGCAGCGCTTCGGCATCCTGCGCCTAGACAATGCCTATGGCTCGGAACTGCTGCCGCTGCGGGTCACGGCGCGCACCATGTACTGCGCCAGCGTGGTCAGCGCCGCATGCACCCAGTGGCGCACCAACACCGACGACAGCTGCACGGGAGTGTCCGCAGCGATGGGCAGTCTCGCCTATGGCACTGCCGGCACACCGCTTGCCAATGCCAACTTCCGCATCACCGGCACCGACCCCAATACCGGTGCCGGCGCCACCGGCAACTGGATGACGGCCAGCCCGCTGACACTGACCACCGGCACAGCCACCATCGTCCTCAACAAACCCTGTGTTAACCCGGGCTGCACCTCGGCCGTCGGCAGCGTCGACCTGACCCTGGATCTCGCCGCGATGCCCTGGCTCGAGGGTAGCTGGACCAGCGCCGGCGCCTGGAATCAGAACCCCACCGCCCGGCTCCGCTTCGGTTCGCCGAAAGCACCCTACATCTACCTGCGCGAACGCTACTGAGTCCGCCGCGGTCGGCGCCGGCGGAACGGCAACTGCGGCCTATTCGGCGAGAAGTTCCTTCGGCAGCGGGAAGTTCACGTTTTCTTCCACCCCGACCAGGGTCTCGATG
>JAUYSD010000013.1 GCA_030696505.1 Sulfuritalea sp.
TCACCACCTTGCCGTCGACCAGATTCTCCAGGGTCCACGCCAGGTGCTGCGGATCGATGCGCTGCATGGTCGAGCACATGCAGACGGTGCTGGCCATGAACTGCACGATCTTGCCTTCGTGCTTGACTTCCTGGGCCAGGCGTTCGACCAGATTGAGTTCGGTGCCGACCAGCCAGCGCGTGTTGGGCGGCGCGGCTTTCACCGTCTGCAAAATGGTCTCGGTGCTGCCGATGTAGTCCGACTGCTTGCAGACCTCGAAGCTGCACTCCGGGTGCGAAATGACGAAGCCATCAGGATTCTGGTTGCGGAACTTGATGATGTCCTTCGGCTGGAACATCTGATGCACCGAACAGAAGCCGTGCCAGAGGATGATCTTCGCCTTGTCGATCTGCTCCCGCGTCAGGCCGCCCTGTTCGAGGTCGGGATTCCAGATCACCATCTCGTCGAGCGGAATGCCCATCTTGTAGCCGGACCAGCGCCCGAGGTGCTGGTCGGGGAAGAACAGCACCTTCTCGCGCTGCTTGAAGGCCCAGTCGAGAATCTTCGGCGCATTGCTCGAGGTGCACACGATGCCGCCGTGCTCGCCGCAGAAGGCCTTGAGGTCGGCTGCGGAGTTGATGTAGGTGACCGGCGTGACTTTTTCGTCGGGCTTGAGCACCGCAGCGAGTTCGCGCCAGGCGCGCTCGACCTTGGCCAGGCTGGCCATGTCGGCCATCGAGCAGCCGGCGGCGAGGTCGGGCAGGATGGCAACCTGCTCGGGGCGCGACAGGATGTCGGCCACTTCGGCCATGAAATGCACGCCGCAGAAGACGATGTTCTCGGCATCCGACTGCGAAGCCAGACGCGAGAGCTTGAGGGAGTCGCCGGTGATGTCGGCGTGAACGTAGACGTCGGCGCGCTGGTAGTGGTGGCACAGCAGCACGACCGAATCGCCAAGTTTGGCGCGCGCGGCACGGATGCGTTCGCCGGCGTCGCGGTCGGCCAGGGTGTTGAAGCGGTCAAAGGAAATGGTGGCGGTTTGCATGATCTGAACTTGGGATTGAGCGCGGCTAAATCAAGACTGGTGCCAGGGCAGGCCGCTGGCGCGCCAGCCGCCGCTGCGGTTGCGCTGGCCGTTGGAGTCCTTGTTGCCCTCGAAACCTTCAAGGATGTTGTAGCAATCGGGGAACCCGGCCTCGGTCGCGGTTTTCGCCGCGGCGCTGGAACGCTGGCCGGAGCGGCACAGGAACAGCAGCAGGGATTCGGTCATCACGGAATGCTTGAGGGTCGCGATGAAATGCGGATTGAGTACATTGCCCGGATAGGCCATCCATTCGATTTCGATTGCGCCGGGGACCCGGCCTACCCAGTCCCACTCGGCCTTGGTGCGCACGTCGACGAGCCGCGCGCCGGGCGCCAGCTGCAACAGCTCGTGCGCCTCGCGCGGCGTCAGCGCGCCTTCATAGGTCAGGTTCAGTTCGCGGGCGCGCGACTGGGCCAGGCTGAGCAGTTCGGTGATGCGTCCCATGGGAATACCGGCTGGATGAGCGGGATAGAATGCGAAGGATTCGAGTATAGCTTTCCCTCATGTCCCGCGAAACCCATTCATCCAAGATGGCCGACCTCCCGCGCACGGGCACGCCGGCGCGCGAGGACACGCGCTTCGCCGAGGGCCAGCGCATCACCTGGGTCAGCGTCTGCGTCAACATCGTGCTGACCGCCATGCAGTTGGTGGTGGGTTTCGTCGCGCATTCGCAGAGCCTGATCGCCGATGCCATGCACACGCTGTCGGACATCGTCGCCGACGCCTTCGTGCTGTTCGCCAACCGCAAGGGCGCGGAAGCCGCCGATGCCGACCATCCCTACGGCCACGGCCGCTTCGAGACGGCGGCCTCGCTGGTGCTGGGTCTGCTGCTGGCCGGCACCGGCGCCGGCATCCTGATCACGGCGGCGGGTCGCCTGCAGGATATCGGCAGCGCGCCGCCGGTCGGCGTCGCGGCGATGTGGGCGGCGATGTTCACGCTGGCGGCCAAGGAAGGCCTGTTCCGCTACATGTTGGCGACGGCCGAGCGCCTGCGTTCGCCGATGCTGGTGGCCAACGCTTGGCACGCGCGCGCCGATGCGCTGTCCTCGCTGGTGGTGGCGGCCGGCATCGCCGGCGCCTTGCTCGGCTTCAATTTCGCCGACGCCGTGGCCGCCATCATCGTCGGCGCCATGATCGTCCGTGCCGGACTCAGGTTCGGCTGGGCAGCCATCCGCGAACTGATCGATACGGGCCTCTCGGCGGAGGAAGTGGCGGCCATCCGCAAGATCATCGCGATGACCCCCGGCGTGGTCGGCATGCATGAACTGCGCACCCGGCGCATGGCGCACCAGGTTCTGGTCGATGCCCATGTCCAGGTCAATCCGCGCATCAGCGTTTCCGAAGGCCACCGCGTCGCCGAAACGGTGCGGCAGCGCGTGCTCGACAAGCATCCGGAAGTGCTCGACGTATTGGTTCACGTCGACCCCGAAAACGACTTGCTGGGCAACGCCGCCGTTGCCTTGCCCGACCGCGCCGTCCTGCTCGCCCACCTGCGCGAATTGCTCGGCGCCGAACCGCCGGAGTTCGAGCGGACCGTGCTGCATTACCTCGGCGCACGAGTCGAGGCTGAAGTCTTTCTGCCGCCCGGCTTTGCCGACGATGCCGAAATCGCCGCGATCAGGCAGCGCGTGGCCGCGGCCCTGCCCGGCGACTCCTGGTTCATCGCCATTCGCCTCAATCAGAGAATTGCACCAATTTAGTGCGTCCGCTTGAGGTTATGCATAAATTTGGTGCATGCATAGAGGCATCGAGAAGCAAAAAGACTTGTGGCACAATCGCTTCCTTTCCCGGTGCGAATGGCACGCTACCTGCTATCTGCGAGCTGCACCGTTATTGTTTCGGTATCGATTTCACAGCATTTGCCATTTACTCTCAGGAGAGCAGCTCATGACCCCCCAGGACGTACTCAAGTTGGTCGAAGAGAAGGAAGTCCGCTTCGTCGACTTCCGCTTCACCGACACGCGCGGCAAGGAACAACACGTTGGCGTGCCGATCTCCGCCTTCGGCATGGAAAAGTTCGAAGACGGCCACGCCTTCGACGGCTCCTCCGTCGCCGGCTGGAAGGGCATCCAGGCATCGGACATGCAGCTGATGCCCGATGCATCGACCGCCTACATCGATCCCTTCATGGACGAGACCACGCTGGTGCTGACCTGCGACGTGGTCGAACCGGCCGACGGCAAGGGCTATGACCGCGATCCGCGTTCGATCGCCAAGCGCGCCGAGGCTTACCTCAAGTCCTCCGGCATCGGCGACACCGCCTACTTCGGCCCCGAACCCGAATTCTTCATTTTCGACTCCGTGGAGTGGAAGGTGGACATGTCCGGCGCCTACTGCAAGATCTTCTCGGAAGAGGCCGCCTGGGCCACCGCCGAGAAGTTCGACGGCGGCAACACCGGCCATCGCCCGACCGTCAAGGGCGGCTACTTCCCGGTGCCCCCGGTCGACAGCCTGAACGACATCCGCGCCCAGATGTGCCTGGCGCTGGAAGCCTGCGGCGTGCCGGTGGAAGTGCATCACCACGAAGTCGCCACCGCCGGCCAGTGCGAAATCGGCACCGTGTTCAGCACCCTGGTCAAGCGCGCCGACTGGACCCAGATCCTCAAATACATCGTGCATAACGTCGCCCACAGCTACGGCAAGACCGCGACCTTCATGCCCAAGCCGATCGTCGGCGACAACGGTTCCGGCATGCACGTGCACCAGTCGATCTGGAAGGACGGCAAGAACCTGTTCGCCGGCAATGGCTATGCCGGCCTGTCCGAGTTCGCGCTGTATTACATCGGCGGCATCATCAAGCACGCGCGCGCGCTGAACGCCATCACCAACCCGCTGACCAACTCCTACAAGCGTCTGGTGCCGGGCTTCGAAGCCCCGGTCAAGCTGGCCTACTCGGCCCGCAACCGTTCTGCCTCGATCCGCGTGCCCTACGTGCATTCCGACAAGGCGCGCCGCATCGAGACGCGCTTCCCGGATCCGGGTGCCAATCCCTACCTGTGCTTCACCGCGCTGATGATGGCCGGTCTGGACGGCGTGCAGAACAAGATCCACCCCGGCGATCCCGCCGACAAGAACCTCTACGACTTGCCGCCGGAAGAGGATGCCAAGATCCCGACCGTCTGCTCCAGCCTCGACCAGGCGCTGGACTACCTCGACAAGGATCGCGAGTTCCTGACGCGCGGTGGCGTGTTCAGCAACGAGATGATCGATGCCTACATCGAGCTGAAGATGGAAGAAGTTCAGCGTTTCCGCATGACGACGCACCCGGTCGAGTTTGACATGTACTACTCGATCTGATGAAGCCCCTGCGTAGCGGACGGGCCAGCAAAAGACGCTGACCTCGCCGCTACGGATGAGTCCTGCTGCAAGGCACTGAAGAAGGACGGGCTTGCCCGTCCTTTTTTTATCGCCGGCGCGCGCAGCGCGATCCCCGGCGGGAACGCCGTGGATGGTGGTCTGGCGATGTTGCCGCCGTTGACATACACTGGGCGGCATGAAGATGTACCTGCTGCCCCTGTCGCTGTTGCTGGCGTTGCCAGTCGCCGCCAACACGCTCTACAAGTGTACGGACGAGTCCGGTGCGGTGCTGCTCACCAACCAGAAGGTCACCCGCAAGGGTTGCACCGTGCTTTCCTACCAGTCGCCGCCTCCGCCTCCCGCTGGCGTGGTCAGGCAACGCCCCGCGGCGGCGCCGACGCCAAGCGATTTCCCGCGCATTTCAAGCAACGAACAGAGGATCCGCGACGGCGATCGGCGCGCGATTCTGGACAGGGAACTGGCCACCGAGCTGCAGAACGCCGAGAAAGCCAGAAAATCCCTGCAGGACGCCGGTAACCAGCCGCCGGACAGGTTGCAGCCGCTGCGCGATACCGTGGCGCTGCACGAGCGCAACGTCGAGTCGCTCAAGAAAGAACTCGGCAACCTGCGCTGAAAGCTTGTGAATAAATCTACTGCGCGTACCGGATCGGGGTTTGGGCGGTGCTCGCTATCCTCATGTACAGGAACGTACATTCCGGTAGCTGCGCTCCGGCCGCACCCCGTTGCGGCCCGCTCGCTACGATTTCTTCACAAGCTTTAGGTTGCACAACGGTGGCTGGTGTGCTTCTTGCAAGAATCACCGGTGATGAACGCTAGCCAAACCTTTCATGCCTTCAGCGGGCTCGATCTGCTGTCTTCCGCCGTGGTGCTGGTCGATGCCAAGCTGGTCGTCCGCCACGTCAATCCGGCGGCGGAGAATCTGTTCGCCGTCAGTTCGCGCCAGTTGCTCGGCCACCCCCTGCAGCGCCTGGTCGGCGATCCGCCCGAGCTTTCGGCCGCGCTCGACAATGCGCTGAAGAACAACTGGAGCTACACTGGCCATAACATCCTGATCAAGCCGACGCCGGAAACGCAACTGCATGTCGATTGCACGGTGACGCCCGTGGAAGGCGGCAGCGCGCGCCTGCTGCTCGAAGTGCGGCCGATCGACCAGCAGCTCAAGGCCGCGCGCGAGGAACAGTTGGCCCAGCAGCAGCAGGCCAACCGCGAGTTGGTGCGCAACCTGGCGCACGAGATCAAGAATCCGCTCGGCGGCATTCGCGGTTCGGCGCAGTTGCTGGAGCGCGAGCTGTCCAGCGAGCCGCTCAAGGAATACACGCAGGTCATCATCGACGAGGCCGACCGCCTGCAGGACCTGATGCAGCGCCTGCTCTCGTCGCACCGCGTGATGCAGCCAGCACAGGTGAATATCCACGAGATCCTCGAACGCGTGCGGCGCCTGATCCTTGCCGAATATCATGACGTCGCCGTGCGCCGCGACTACGATACCTCCCTGCCCGACATGACCGGCGACCGCGAACAGCTGATCCAGGCCATCCTCAACATTTCGCGCAACGCGGCGCAGGCAATGCAAGGCCATGGCGAAATCATTTTCCGCACGCGCGCGGTTCGCCAGGTAACGCTGGCGAAGAAGCACTACCAGCTGGCACTTGAATTGCAAGTGATTGACAACGGCCCCGGCGTCCCGGAGGAGATTCGCGACAAGATCTTCTATCCGCTGGTGTCGGGCCGCGAGAACGGCAGCGGTCTCGGTCTCACCATCGCCCAGAGCTTCGTCCAGCAGCATGGCGGAACCATAGAGGTCAACTCGCGCCCCGGCCGCACCTGTTTTTCGCTGATGCTGCCGCTGGCGAGAAGGAAGAAGGAAGAAGCATGATGAACAAACCAAGTACCAGCGCCATGACGAC
>JAUYSD010000041.1 GCA_030696505.1 Sulfuritalea sp.
CGCGGCAGGCGCAAACGGATCAGGCGTGTTCGCTCGCTGGCGATGTCCGCCAGCAGCCGGGAGTAGCGAGGGCCGTGCCAGCCGCCGATCAGGGTGACTGCCTCGCGCAGGCGCGGATCGTCGCCGGCGCAGTCCATCAGCAGGGCACCGGCATTGGTCAGGTCGTTGAGCTGGCCCAGCGTGTCCTGGGCCACCGCGAGACGTTGCAGCACGCGGGCGAATGTGCCGTCCGACGCCAGGGGCGAAAAGAATTCCAGCGCATAGCGCAGACGCTTGACGCCGATGCGCAGGGCATGCAGCGATGGCGGATCTTCGAGTTGCGCCGCCGCAGCCAGGCGGCGCAGTTTTCTGCGCAGGCGTCGCAGGCGTTCCGCAGCGAAGCTTTGCAGCGGGATCAACGCGGCGTCGGGTGCCGGTGTCGGGTGCAGGGATTCGAGCGCGGCGAGCAGCGTGCGTCCATAGTCGGGCGCTGCGAGCAGGGCCAGCGCCTCGCCGCGAGCGGCATAGCGGCGATTGGTGATGTCGCTGGCCAGCGCCGGCAGCCGTGGTTCGTTGGGCAGCGCGGCCAGCACCGGGTTGGCGATTTCGCTCAGCAGCACGTCGAGATCGCGCGCGCGGCCAAGACGTGTCATCAGGGCGGCGAGCGGTGCGCGCAGCGACTCGGCCAGCCGCTGCGGCAGCACCGGGGCGAACAGCCGCAGGGCCGCACGCAGGCGGCGCGTGGCTACGCGCATCTGGTGTATGTATTCCGGGTCGTCGCTGGAGAGCGCGCCGTGATGATTCTGCTGCAGGTGTTCGAGGCAGGACAGGGCGATCCGGCGAAAGGCCTCGAACGGCGGCATGGCTGCCGACAGCGCCACGGCTTCGGCCTTGAACGGCGTCGGCGGTGTGCCCAGGTGCAGGCGATAGCCGCGCTCTGCCTTGGACAGCACCGATGGCGTCAGCGCCACCCGCTGGGCGAGCTGGGCGGCCGCCGCAAATATCGCATGCACCGGCGCACCGGCCAGTTCCAGTTCCACTTCGGAGATGGCTTCGCGGCGGCCGTTGGCGATGATCCAGCCGCGATCCAGGGTCAGCAACACCGTGCCGGGAGCGGCGGCAAGCGTCCAGGTGATGCGGCGGAAACGGGTTTCGCAAATCGGTACGATGCGCGCCAGCAGCTTCGGCCGCTGCAGCCATGCGCGCACCGCGGACTGGTCGACGCCCGAGAAATCGAAATTTCCGGCGTAGGGTACTTCCCACTCCGGCCGGCTGGACAGGCCGGCCGCCGAAGCGCCCGCCAGCTTGACCGTCTGCAGCCAGTCGCGCCCCTTGCGGCGCAGGCGCAGGGCGATGCCGCGGCGACGCAGGGAGAGGTCCGCCGTGTCGTAGTAGATGTTGTCCAGCGTCTCGACCCGGCGCTCGATCGCCTGCTTCAGCAGCGGGTGGCGCAGGAAGCGCCCCTGATGGTCTTCTGCCAGCGCCAGCTTGAGTTCGACTTCTTCAGCCATGGCGGTGTCCTGACTGGAAAGACTGCATTATCCATGAAGCGTGCATGAAGATGGCGGCTTGTCGCCGCCGGCGCCCTATTCGTAGCGCAGCGCCTCGATCGGCAGTAGGCGCGAAGCCTTGCGCGCCGGGTAATAGCCGAAGAATATGCCGATCGCACCGGCAAAGCCGGCCGCAAGCACGATCGAGCCGCCCGAGAGTTCGGTGCGCCAGCCGGCGAATTCGGCGATCGCCGTCGCACCGCCGACGCCGAGCAGTATGCCGATGGCGCCGCCGATCAGCGACAGCGTTACCGCCTCGACCAGGAACTGGGTCAGGATGTCCCGGGCGCGGGCGCCGACCGCCATGCGCAGCCCGATCTCGCGCGTGCGCTCGGTGACCGAGACCAGCATGATGTTCATGATGCCGATGCCGCCGACCAGCAGCGAAACCGAGGCGACGGCGGCCAGCAGCAGCGACATCACCTTCGACGAAGCTTCCTGGGCCTGCAGGATTTCCGACAGGTTGCGCACGTAGAAATCATCGTCCTGGCCGTTCTGCAAACGGTGGCGCTGGCGCAGCAGTTCGCGCATGCGCGCCTCCGCTTCCGCCATGTTGGCGCCGTCCTTGGTCTTGACCATGATCGAGCCCACGTTGCGGCTCTTGGCTTGCTGGGTCGAGCCGAGTACGCGCTTCCTGGCCGTGCTGATCGGCATCAGGATGATGTCGTCCTGATCCTGGCCCATCATGTTCTGGCCCTTGCGGTCGAGCACGCCGATGACGGTGAGCGGCACCTTGCGCACGCGCACTACCTGGTCGATCGGGCTGGCATCGCCGAACAGATTATTCACCACCGTTTGTCCCAGCAGCACCACCTTGCCGGCGCCGTTGATTTCCGCCTGTTCGAAGCCGCGGCCCTCGACTACTGCCCAGTCTCGTACCTGGAGGTATTCCGGCGAGGTGCCGTAGAACACCGTGGACCAGTTGGCATTGCCCGCCACTACCTGTCCGGTGCCGCGCAGGGACGGGGCAGCGGCCTGGATTTCGTCGATTTCGCGATTCAGCGCGTAGGCGTCGTCCTCGGTGATGGTCGGCTGCGAACCGCTGCCGCCGCGGGCGCCGCCCGAGGTCATGGAACCCGAAAGCACCATGATGATGTTTGAACCGAGGCTCTTGATCTGGTCTTCGACGCGCGCCTGGGCGCCGTTGCCGACCGCGATCATGACGATCACCGCGGCGACGCCGATGATGATGCCGAGCATGGTCAGCGCCGAGCGCAGCTTGTTGATGCGCAGGGCGAGCAGGGCTATGCGCAGGGTCGCAGCGAAGTTCACGGGCCATCCCCCCATCCCCCGTCCCACGGCCGGCTTTGCAAAGCCGGCCGGCTACGCCAGCGCGGAGCAGTGCTCCGCGAATTCCTGGCTGCGCCCCCGGGAAGGGGGCGATGACGGTTCAGCCGGACTCTGTCCGGCTTCCAGAGGCTTGGCTTGCGTCCGCTTGGGACGGCCCGGCGCAGGACGCTCATAGCGCCGCCGCCGCGTCCTTGGGCACGTTGGTCCGGTCTTCGACCACCTTGCCGTCGCGGAAGGAAATGATGCGGCCGGCGAAGTCGGCGATGTCGTGCTCGTGGGTCACCAGCACGATGGTGATGCCCTCGCGGTTGAGCTGCTGCAGCAGCGCCATGATCTCGACGCTGGTGCGCGAATCCAGCGCACCCGTGGGCTCGTCGGCTAGCACCAGTTGCGGGTCGTTGACCAGGGCGCGGGCGATCGCCACGCGCTGCTGCTGGCCGCCCGAAAGCTGCGCCGGGTGATGGTCCATGCGCTCCGCCAGGCCGATCTGGGTCAGGCGCCGCGCCGCTCGTGGGTGGCGTTCGGCAGCCGGCACATTGCCGTACAGCAGCGGCAGCGCGACGTTGTCCAGCGCCGAAGTGCGCGCCAGCAGGTTGAAGTGCTGGAAGACGAAACCCACTTTGCGATTGCGCACCGCCGCCAGTTCGTCTCCGGAGAGCGCCGAGACTTCCTGGCCGCCCAGCCAGTAGCGGCCGGCGCTCGGATGGTCGAGGCAACCGAGCAGGTTCATGAAGGTGGATTTGCCTGAACCCGAGGGCCCCATCACGGCGACGAACTCGCCGGCCGCGATGGCGAGCGTGACGCCGCGCAGGGCAGCCACCACGTTGCTGCCCATGACGTAATCCTTGGCCAGTCCCTCGACCCGGATCAGCGGTGCACTCACGGCAATCCTAGAACAGGCGCGGGCCGGGCATGCCGGATGCCTTGGCCGCGGCCTGTTGCCCGGCGATGACTTCCTGGCCGTCCTTGATGTCGCCGGAAACGATCTCGGTCATGCTGCCGTCGGTGAGGCCGAGGCGCACCTCGACCGGCTTGGCCTTGCCGTCCGCGCCGACGTTCCAGATGCGGCCGCTGCCGCCGCCGCCGCCGGCGCGCGCGGCCTGGGCCTCGCCCGCCGTTCCGGCATAACGCTGCTTCTGTTCGGCCGTGAGGATGGCCGTGATCTTCTCGCGGATCTCGGCGCGGTTGCGTTCCTGCGCCCTGTTCTTCTCTGCTTCGGGCAGCTCGCGTGCGGCCCTGAATTTGTCGCGCATGCCGTCGAAGATCGCATCGACCTTGGACTGCTGATCGGCATCGAGCTTCAGATCGGCCACCAGCCTGTCGCGCAACTGGGCCAGCCCGCCACTGCCTGCGCCGCCGCTGCTCGAAGTCGCTGCCGCAGGAGTTGGCGCTGGCGATACGGCGCTTGCCGTCGTGCTGGTCGATTTCTTCTCATCCGCGGCACCGGTTGGGCGGTAGCGCAGTGCCGCATTGGGTACCTTGAGCGCCTTGTCCTTCTGCGCGGTGACGATGCGCACATTGGCGGTCATACCCGGCAGCAAGGTGAGATCGGGGTTCGCCGCCGAGATGACCACGGTATAGGTGACGACGTTGGAAACCACCGTCGCCGCCTTGCGCACCTGCCGCACCTCGCCCTCGAAATGCCGGCCGGCGAAGGCGTCAACCGTAAAGCTGGCTTTCTGCCCGAGGCGCACGCGGCCGACGTCGGCCTCGTCGATCGAGGTTTCCACCTGCATGTCGGTCAGGTTCTTGGCGATGACGAAGAGTTCCGGCGCCTGCAGGCTGGCGGCCACGGTCTGCCCGGGTTCGATGCTGCGCTTGACCACGATACCGTCCACCGGCGCCTTGATCGAGGTGCGTTCCAGATCGACGCGAGCCGCCGCCAACTGGGCTTCGCGCTGCCGCACCACGGCTTCGCCGTTCTTCACCTGGGCCTCGGCCGAGGCCAGGGAGGCGCGGGCCGCATCCAGGGTGTTTTGCGCCGTGTCGCGCTCGGCCGGGGAGATGAAGTTCTTTTCCACCAGCGTCTTCTTGCGTTCGTAATCGCGCTGGGCGTTGGACAGGTTGGCGCGCGCGCGCGCCACTTCCGCCTGTTGCACGCCCTGGCCGGCGCGCGCCGCATCGACGTCCGCCTGGGCCTGGCGCACGCGGTGCTCGTAGGTTTCCGGGTCCAGGCGCGCGATCAGTTGCCCTGACTTCACCGGCGAATTGAAGTCGACCAGGATTTCCTTGATCTGCCCCGAGACCTGCGATCCGACCTGCACCGACACCACCGGGTTCAGCGTGCCGGTGGCGGAGACGACCGC
>JAUYSD010000315.1 GCA_030696505.1 Sulfuritalea sp.
GATAGGGATACAGCGCCTCGCCGCCCGCCGCCGCGCTGAAGGCCGCCGGCACGGTGGCCCCGGCCTGGTTGCCGAGCGGGATCAGGCCCACCGTCAGCCCCAGATTGAACAAGGCCATGCCGAGCACCGCCACCACCACGCCGTAGACCACCAGGTTGCGCTGCTTGACCGCCGCGCCGAGCAGAAAGCGCTGCGCCAGCCACAGCAGAAGGATCAGCGGGCCGATTGCGCGCAAGGCAGCGATCAGCTCCGCCACGGGAGTCTGATCCCACCATGCCACCGTGGCGTCAGCGCCAACTATCGGCGGCATGGCAGCGGGATCGGGTACTTCGGCCACCAGGCCGATGCCGACCAGCATCACCGCGATCGCCGGGAACAGCGAGGCCAGGGTGACGATGCCGAAGCCGGCCAGCGGGTTGTCCTCCTGCCCGGCCGCGGCGGCGACCCCGATGCCCAGCGCCAGCACCAGGGGCACCGTCACCGGGCCGGTGGTGATCGCGCCGCAATCCCAGGCCAGGCCGATGATCGGCGCCAGGCGCGGATCGAGTCCGGCATACACCGTGAGCGCCAGGCAGGGCAGCAGGGTGGCAATGATCAGCGTCTTCATGCGCCAGGCGAAGAAGAAGCGCAGCATGCCGACCACCACCGCAAGGCCGACGCCGATGCCGACCGCCAGCACCAGCCGGTCGGGATAACGCGTCAACAGCAGATGCAGCCAGGGCGCGCGCACGGGATCGACGCCGCCGCCCGCCGCACGCAGGGCGCCGATCGCCGGCTCGGCGAAGGTCGCGATGCCACCCAGCAGAAAGGCGAAGCCGAGCACCACCGCGGGCGTAGCGCGATTCGGCAGGTTGAAGCCGATGTTCTCGGAAAACGGCATCAGGCCGTATTTGACGCCGTCCATGAACAGCATCAGGCCCAGCATCACCGCCAGCATGCCGAAGGTGATCAGTTCCCCCTGCTCCACGTCGACCCGCAACGCGGCGATCTGGAACAGGGCGAGGAACAGCGCCAGCGGCACCACGGCCCGCAACTGCTCCATGAAACGCACGCTGACATAGGGCGTCAGCAGGCGATGCACGTCGAGCAGGCGCAAGCGCCGCGGCTTGGGCCTGCGACCGGCATCGGCATGCACGTCGCGGTAGCTCACGCGGCGCTGCTTGACGCGCACGGCGCTGAGGAATTCGCCATAACGCAGGCGGCGTTGCGAAACCTTTTCGGTCATGGCGTGGGCAGCGGAATACGGGATCGATTGGCCGCATTTTACCCATGCCGACATGACAAGTGCAGGCTCGCGTTATTATCCTGCCATGCACTCCAACCTGCTCTGGATCCTGCTTCTGCTCAGCGCCGCGGTCGGCGCCGTTGCCGTCGCGCGCCGTTTCAAGCTGCCCTCGATGCTGGCCTACCTGGTGATCGGCATCGCGCTCGGGCCGCATGGCCTGGCGCGGCTGACCGAAAGCGCCGAGGTGGACAGCTTCGCCGAGTTCGGCATCGTCTTCCTGATGTTTTCGATCGGCCTCGAATTCAGCCTGAAGCGCCTGCAGGCCATGCGCGCGCTGGTGTTCGGCTTCGGCTCGGCGCAGATGGTGCTGACCGCGCTGGGCACCGGCCTGGTGACCGCGCTGGCCTACGACCAGGGCTGGCGCAGCAGTATCGCGGTCGGCCTGGCGGTGGCGATGTCCTCCACCGCGATCGTCGCGCGCATGCTCTCCGAGCGCTTCGAACTGCATTCGCGCTCCGGACGACAGACCATGGGCGTGCTGCTGTTCCAGGACCTTGCCGTGGCGCCCTGCCTGATCCTGCTGCCGGCGCTGGCCGCCTCGGGCGACGATCTGCTGCGTTCGCTGGCGGTGGCCGCGGCGCAGGCGATCGCCGTGCTGGCGCTGCTGATTTGGGCGGGACAAAGACTGATCGGACGGATTTTCGATGCTGCCGCGCAATACAAGTCCAGCGAACTGCTGGTGCTGACGACACTCTGGATCGTCGTCGGCCTGTCCTTCCTGACCGCCCAGAGCGGGCTGTCGCTGGCGCTCGGCGCCTTCGTCGGCGGCATGCTGATATCCGAGACCGCTTATCGCCACCATGTCGAGGCCGACATCCGGCCCTTCCGCGACATTCTGCTCGGACTGTTCTTCGTCACCATCGGCATGATGCTCGATCTCCAGTATGTGCTGGCCAATGGCCACAAGCTGGCGTTGGCCGTGGCGCTGCTGATCGGCGGCAAGGCGGTGGTGATGCTGATCATCACGCGCGTGGCGAAAACGCCACTGACCACCAGCCTGCGTACCTCGGCGCAACTGGCGCAGGCCGGCGAGTTCGGTCTGGTCCTGATCCAGCTGGCGCTGCAACTGCAGCTGATCAGCATCGGCGTGTTCCAGATCACGCTGTCGGCCATGCTGCTGTCGATGTTCATCGCGCCCTTCCTGATCGAACGCGCGGCGCGACTGTCGGGCGACCTGGGGCGCGGCGACTGGGCGCACAAGGCCACCGCGATCCACGACATCGCCGTGCATAGCCTCGACCTCGGCCAGCACGTGGTGATCTGCGGCTACGGTCGCACCGGTAGCCGCATCGCCGAATTCCTCACCATCGAAGAAATTCCCTTCATCGCCCTCGACGTGGACCCGCAACGCATCGCCGAGGCGTGCATGCATGGCATCAACGTCGTTTTCGGCAATGCCGACCGGCCCGAGGTATTGCAGGCAGCGGGCATTTCCCGCGCCCGCGCGGTGGTCGTCAGCTACCCCGACGCACGCTCGGCCGAACGCGTGGTGCGCATCGTGCGCAGCACCCGGCCGGCGATTCCCATCGTGGTGCGCACCACCGACGACAAGGATGTCGCCCGCCTCAAGGCCGCCGGCGCCACCGAGGTGATTCCCGAAGTGCTCGAGAGCAGCCTGCTGATCGCCGCCGAAACCCTGGTCCAGGCCGGCATCCCGATGAAGAACGCGATCCAGCATGTGCGCGCGGTGCGCGCCGAACGCTATGCCTCGCTGCGCGACTTCTACAAGGCGCCGAAGAAGTAACTCGTTGCGTCGGCCTTAAGCGCCGTTTAAGCGGCGCCCTCCATGATTCGTCTCACTCAACACTCATGGAGATTCCGATGCGACACCTGCTCATCATTGCGGCCACGCTGTTCGCGGCGACTGCCTCGGCCGAAACCCCGCGCGACTTCCTGACGCGCTTCGAGAAAGAGGCCGGCACTGCCGCCTCCGCCCAGCGCGGCGCGCGCTTCTTCACCAGCAAGCAAGGCGGCGAGTGGAGCTGTTCCTCCTGCCACACCGACAAGCCGACCCAGGCCGGCCGCCACGCCAAGACCGACAAGGCCATCACGCCGCTGGCGCCGGCGGCCAATGCCGAGCGCTTCACCGATGCCGCCAAGGTGGACAAGTGGTTCCGCCGCAACTGCAATGACACCCTGAATCGCGTCTGCCGCGCACAGGAAAAAGCCGACGTCATGGCCTGGCTGCTGAGCCTCCGGTGATCGGGAGACTCTCATGAAAAAACTTCTCCCCGCCGCCCTGTTGCTGGTCGCGCTGACGGCCCAGGCCGACAGCTACAGCCTGCCGAAGCACGCCGCCTTCGAAGAAGAATGCAGCTCCTGCCACATGGCCTATCCGCCGCAGATGCTGCATGCCGATTCGTGGCGCGCCATGATGGGCGACCTGTCGCACCACTTCGGCTCGGACGCCAGCATCGACGACAAGCGCCGTGTCGCCATCACCAACTTTCTGCTGGCAAACGCCGGCGGCCGCAAGACCGGCGACACCCGCGATGCGCAGGGCAAGCCGCTGCTGCGCATTACGCAGACCGCGCGCTTCGACAAGAAGCACCGCGAGGTGCCGGCCGCAACCTGGCAGCGCGCTTCGATCAAGAGCCCGGCCAACTGCGGCGCCTGCCACACCCGGGCGGCCGCGGGCGAGTACAGCGAGCGCTGGGTTCAAATTCCGAAGTGAGGTCCGCCATGCATGCCGATACCAAGTCCGTCCGCGTCTGGGACCTGCCGACGCGAGTCTTTCACTGGTCGCTGGTGGCGAATTTCGCCACCGCCTTCCTCACCTCGGAATCGG
>JAUYSD010000208.1 GCA_030696505.1 Sulfuritalea sp.
TGGCTGCTCGCGGCTTGCGGGCAGCCGGCGCCGTGGCGGCAGGAATCCTATGTCTTCGGCACCCGCGTCGAACTGACGATCGCCGGCGCGCCCGAAGCCCAGGCGCGCGCCGCCGGCAATCGCGTGCTGCAGGATTTCGACGCCCTGCACCGGACCTACCATGCCTGGCAGCCGTCCGAACTCTCGGCGCTCAACGAGTCCATCGCCGCCGGTCGCAGCCACGAGGTCAGCGCCGAATTCGCCGCCTACATCCGCGGAGCGCAGGGCATCGCCGCCGCCGGCGAGCATCTGTTCGATCCCGGCATCGGCCGCCTGATCGCGCTGTGGGGCTTCCATAGCGACGAAATCCAGCCGCGCCTGCCCGACCCCGCCGCCGTCGCGGCGCTGCTGGCGCAGCGTCCGTCGATCGCCGAGCTGCGCCTGGATGGCAATCGCATCAGCAGCCGCAACAAGAGCGTAGCCCTTGACTTCGGCGGCTATCTGAAGGGCGTGGCGCTCGATCGCGCCGCCGCTTCGCTCAGACAGGACGGTATCAGTCATGCCCTGATCAATATCGGCGGCAACGTCATGGCGCTGGGCAACCGCGACGGCAAGCCGGACGGCGCGGCCTGGCGCATCGGCATCCAGCATCCGCGGCCGCAGGGCGTCGGCGGCGCACCGCTGGCGACGCTGGAATTGCGGAACGGCGAAGCCATCGGCACCTCGGGCGACTACCATCGCTATTTCGAAGTGGCGGGGCGCCGCTACTGCCACCTGCTCGATCCGCGTACGGGCTTTCCGGCCACCGCCACCCAGGCCGTGACGGTGCTGATGGCGCCGGGGCCGGGTGCGGGCATGCGTTCCGACGCGCTGTCCAAGCCGATATTCATCGCCGGATCGGACTGGCGCGGTATGGCGCGAAAACTCGGCGTCGAAGCGGTATTGAGAGTTGGCGCTGACGGTACGGTGAGCGCGACCCCGGCGATGCAGGCGCGCGTAAAAATCGAAGTGCCGGACCTCAAGCTGGAGGTGACGCCATGAACGAGGACGACAAAATCCAGCGCGCCGTGCGGCGCACCGTCGGCATCGCGGCCCTGAAGCGAATTCGCCGCATCGTCGATGTCGACAACGAGCTGGAGGCGGGCAAGCAGCGCTGGGCGCGACGCCTGGGTGTTCTCTTCATGCTGGCCGCCGTCCTTGTGCTGGCCTGGATGCTGATCCGATAGAATGTAGATATGATCGGTATCTTCCTTCTCACCCACAGCACCTACGGCGAAGCCCTGATCCAGTGCGCCTGCCATGTGCTCAACAAGCGGCCCTTGCAGATCGTGCAACTCGGCGTCGCCGCGCAGGACGATCCGCTGGACGCCCTGCCGCTGGCGCGCGACATGATCAAGCTGGTCGACACCGGGCGCGGCGTGCTGATCATGACCGACATCTACGGCGCCACGCCGTCCAATCTGGCGATCAAGCTGCTCGAACCAGGGCGCATCGAAGGCATCGCCGGGGTCAACCTGCCGATGCTGCTGCGCGCCCTGACCTACCGCGACAAGGACATGGACACGCTGGTTACCCGCGCCATCGCCGGCGGTCGCGACGGCGTGCTCAACATGCTAAAACACTGATGCCACGCGCCGAAGCCGAAATCCTCACCAAGCTGGGCCTGCATGCCCGTGCCTCGGCCAAGCTGACCCAGCTCGCCGGCTCGTTTCCGTGCGAGGTCTGGATGGAGCGCGGCAGCCGCCGCATCAATGCCAAAAGCATCATGGGGGTGATGATGCTGGCCGCCGGCAAGGGCTCCACGGTGACCATCGACACCGACGGCGAGCGCGCCGAGGAAGCCTTGCAGGCCATGCTCAAGCTGATCGCCAGCAAGTTCGGCGAAAGCGAGTGAACTGCCCACCCCTCATTCCCCGCCCCACGGGCGGGGATGACAAAGGTTCGCCGGCGCTGCCGGCTCCGGGCAACGCTTGCCCCGTCTTGGGGCGGCCCTGCGGCGGGGCACAACCGTGACCTTTAGCCTCCACGGCCAGGCCGTCTCCGGCGGCATCGCGATCGGGCGTGCGCATCTGGTTTCGCACGCGATTCTGGAAGTCGCCCAGTACCAGCTGCGCGAGCGCGACGTGGCGGCCGAACTGCTGCGCTTCGACCAGGCCGTGGCCGCCGCCGGCGCTGAGCTGCACGGCTTGCGCGCCGAAGCCTGCGTGCCGGGCGCGCCGGCCGAGCTGTCGGCCTTCGTCGACCTGCACTCCATGATCCTCGCCGATCCGGCGCTGACCGACGGCGTGCGCGAGCTGATCCGCGAGCGCCGCTGCAATGCCGAATGGGCCATGGTGCAGCAGATGCAGCTGGTGGTCGACCAGTTCGACGAATTCGAGGACGCCTACCTGCGCGAGCGCAAGCAGGACATCGTGCAGGTGGTCGAGCGCGTGCTGCGCGTGCTGCTGGGCAAGACGCGCAAGCTGGCCAAGCGCAAGACCACCACCGACGACGACCTGATCGTGGTCGCCAACGATCTTTCGCCGGCCGACACCATCCAGTTCAAGAGCCTGCGCATCGGCGGCTTCGTCACCGATCTCGGCGGTTCCACCTCGCATACCGCGATCGTCGCGCGCAGTCTGGCCATCCCGGCGGTGGTCGGCATGCAGCATGCGCGCCCGCTGATCCAGGACGACGACCTGCTGATCGTCGACGGCACGCGCGGTGTGCTGATCGTCGATCCCGACATCGGCGTGCTGCAGGAATACCGGCTGCGCAAGTCCGAGCTGGAACTCGAACGTTCCAAGCTCAAGCGCCTGGTCACCGGCCGTTCGCGCACGCTCGACGGCGAGGATGTCGAACTGCAGGCCAACATCGAATTGCCGCAGGACGCCGAGCGCGCCAGGGAAGTCGGCGCCGACGGCGTCGGCCTGTTCCGCACCGAGTACCTGTTCATGAATCGCGACGAACTGCCCGACGAAGACGAGCAGTTCGAGGCCTACCGCAGCGTCGCGCGGGCGCTGGCCGGCCGGCCGGTCACCATCCGCAGCCTCGACATCGGCGCCGACAAGGAAGCCCGCGCCCTGCGCAATCGCGCCGGCAACCACAGCGCCACCAATCCGGCGCTGGGCCTGCGCGCGATCCGCTTCTGCCTGGCCGAGCCGCAGCTGTTCCTGGTGCAGTTGCGGGCGATCCTGCGCGCCTCGCATTACGGCAAGATCCGCCTGCTGATCCCGATGCTGGCGCAGACTCAGGAGATCGTGCAGACCCTGGCCCTGATCGAGCTGGCGAAGATCCAGTTGCGCGAATCGCGGCACAAGTTCGACGACGGCATGGAAGTCGGCGGCATGATCGAGATCCCCGCCGCGGCGCTGTCGCTCGGGCCCTTCCTGCGCCGCCTGGATTTCCTCTCGATCGGCACCAACGACCTGATCCAGTACACCCTGGCGATCGACCGCACCGACGGCGCCGTCGCCCATCTCTACGATCCGCTGCATCCGGCCGTGCTCAAGCTGATTGCCCAGACCATCCAGAGCGCCCAGCGCGTGGCCATGCCGGTCGCGGTCTGCGGCGAAATGGCCGGCGACCCGAAGCTGACCAAGCTGCTGCTGGGCATGGGCCTGCGCCAGTTCTCGATGCATCCGGCACAGCTGCTCGAAGTCAAGCAGCAGGTCATGATGGCCGACGCCGCGCAACTGTCGCTGCGCGTTGCGCGCTTGCTGAAATTCGACGAACCCGAGAAAATCAGCGAACTACTGGAAAAGCTCTGATGGCAGGCATCGGCATCGTCACCGCGCAATGCGCGCATTTCACCCAGCCCCTGAAGCTCAAGGGCGGCGGCCTGCTGCCCGCCTTCGACCTGGTGTATGAGACCTACGGCACGCTCAACGCCGCGAAATCCAACGCCATCCTGGTCTGCCACGCGCTGTCCGGCCATCACCACATCGCCGGCCATACCGCCGACAATCCAGCCAACATCGGCTGGTGGGACAACATCGTCGGCCCCGGCCGGCCGCTCGACACCGAGCGCTTCTTCATCGTCGGCGTGAACAATCTCGGCGGCTGCCACGGCTCCACCGGCCCGGCCAGCATCAATCCGGCCACGGCCAAGCCCTGGGGCGCCGATTTTCCGGTGGTCACGGTCGAAGACTGGGTGGACTCGCAGGCACGCCTGGCCGACCACCTCGGCATCGAGGCCTGGGCCGCGGTGATGGGCGGCAGCCTGGGCGGCATGCAGGCGCTGCAATGGACACTGTCCTACCCCGAGCGCGTGCGCCATGCACTCGTCATCGCCGCGGCGCCGAAATTGTCGGCGGAGAACATCGCCTTCAACGACGTCGCCCGCCAGGCCATCCTGACCGACCCGGATTTCCACGGCGGGCATTTCTACGAACATGGCGTGCGTCCGCTGCGCGGCCTGCGCCTGGCGCGCATGCTGGGCCACATCACCTATCTGTCGGACGACCAGATGGCCGAGAAGTTCGGCCGCCGGCTGCGCGTCGGCGCCGGCAGCTACGGCTTCGACGTCGAATTCGAGATCGAGTCCTACCTGCGCTACCAGGGCGACAAGTTCGCCGGCGTGTTCGACGCCAACACCTATTTGCGCATGACCAAGGCGCTCGACTATTTCGATCCGGCGCTGGATTTCGACGACGACCTGGCGCGCGCCCTGGCCCGCGCCCGCGCCGGCTTCCTGGTGGTCGCCTTCACCACCGACTGGCGCTTCTCGCCCGAACGCTCGCGCGAGATCGTCCATGCCATGGTGCACAACGGCCAGGATGTCGCCTACGCCGAAATCGACAGCGCCCACGGCCACGACTCCTTCCTGATGGACGAGCCGCACTACCATGCCGTGGTGACCAACTACCTGAAACGGGTGACGCTATGACCCAGATGCCGGAAAGGGCCGATTTCGACCTGATCGCGAGTTGGGTGCAGCCCGGCGAACGTGTGCTCGACCTCGGCTGCGGCGACGGTTCGCTGTTGAAGCGCCTGATCGCGGAACGCGGCGCCAAGGGCTACGGCGTCGAGCTGGAAGGCGCCGCCGTGCTCGCCGCCATCGGCAACGGCATCAACGTGATCCAGGGCAACCTGGAGCAGGGCCTGGCCGGTTTCGACGACCAGACCTTCAACCACGTCGTGCTCTCGCGCACCTTGCAGACCGTGCGTCACACCGAACGCATCCTCGGCGAAATGCTGCGCGTCGGGCGCGAGGCGGTGGTCAGCTTCCCCAACTTCGCCTACTGGAAGAACCGCATGGCGGTGATGGCGGGGCGCATGCCGGTGTCGGAAGACCTGCCCTACGAATGGTTCGACACGCCCAACCTGCGCTTTTTCACCCTGCTGGATTTCGAGGCGCTGTGCGCCAAGATGAGCCTGGTCATCCGCGAGCGGCAGGTGCTCGACGAGGCCGGCCGCCTGGTTCTCGAAGAACCGAACTTCCTCGGCAGCCTGGCGGTATACCGGCTCGCACGCTGAGGCCGGCGCGCGCGGCGCCGACAGCGGCGAGCTCAGGGAACCGGCTTGACCTCGGTCGCCGGGGGTGGCGCAGCCGGATCGGGGGTTTCCGAGCCGTCCGGATTGGTGGTCGTGCCCGCCTTGCGCAGGCGTTTTTCCTCTTTCTTGGCCTTCTTGGCGAGGTCTCTCTGGCGCTTCTCGAACGAATAATTGGGTTTTGCCATCGCTTGCCTCTGTCAGGAATTGGGTAACGGGAATGCCCCGATTGTACGGCAGTCCACCGGCAATTCTGCAGCGCGGCTGCGCCGCCCCCGCGGTTGCGCCGCTCCTCAGGCGTCGTAGGCCAGCAGGACCACATCCGCCGCCTGCTGGCGCAGCGGCACCAGAGCCTGGTAGGCCGCCGACGCATGCCAGCCGGCGACGGCCTGCTGATCGGGAAACTCGATCACCACCACATCCGGGTGCGTGTGCTCACCCGCCAGCAGCGCCGCCCGCGCGCCGCGGAACACCAGTTCGCCGCCCCACGGCGCCAGCGTGGCGGGCACCCGGCTGCGGTACTCGTCCCACTTGCCCGCGTCCCTGACGGTGATGTGCCCGATTACGTAAGCCTTGCCCATTCGATCGCTCCGACGTTGTTCAAATCGTGTTCGGCGCGCACGTCCGCCGCGCCCAGGCCATGGCCCAAGGGCATGGTACCGAAAGTTGGCGCTGGCGACACGGCGCCATGAGGTGATCTAGATGAACGCTCTTCGTAGCCTCCTGCAAGGGGCTATGTGCGCTGGCGTACATACCGCGCAAGGGATTCGCGCTAAAAGCATAGCGGTACGGACAGCGAGTCGGCGGGCGCGTTCCGCCAGTCGGGCAAGGGTCCTGAATGGCCTCACCGCCTGCCGATCGAGGGCAGCGGCCTGGGGGAACGGCGCGGCCATTGCTATGGTCTATGGGTAAACAAGCGTTGGGCGCATGCGGCGCGGCGCCCGGCCCGGCCGGAAAACCAGCGGAGGCAAGACACTATGTGGCGACTATTCTGCGTGACCCTGCCGCTGATGCTGGCAGGCGCGGCACAGGCACAGGAGCTGACCCTGTTCGCCGGCGGACTCGAAGAGTCTGGGACCCGGCAACGAACCTCCGCCTGGGCCTTCGAGTATCAGCATCCCCTCGGCGAAAACCTGGCCGCCAGCTTCTCCTGGCTGAATGAAGGCCATGTGCCCGGCCATCATCGCGACGGGCAAGGCATTCAGATCTGGGGCCGCAGCAATCTGCTTGACCGCCGGCTGTCGCTGGCCGCCGGCATCGGCCCCTACCGCTATTTCGACACCACGCCGTCGTCGGCCGCCAACGGTTATGCCAACGTCCACGGCTGGGGAACCATCGGCAGCCTGGCGGCAACCTATTACTCCGAAAGCCGCTGGCTGTACCAGGTGCGTTTCAACCGCATCGTCACCCCCAACAGCATCGACACCAGCGCGCTGATGCTGGGCATCGGCTATCTGCTGGAACCGGTGTCCGAGCGCGGTCCGCATGCTGTCGCGCCGCGTCAATCAACCGCCACGACGAGCGATGAAATCACGCTGTTTCTCGGCAAGACCATCGTCAATAGCTACGAATCGGAACTCAGCACCGCGCGCGCGTTCGAATACCGCCGCGGCCTGGCGCGCCACGTCGACTTTACGCTGGGTGTGTTGAACGAAGGCGATGCCCGGCTGATCCGGCGTACCGGCGTCACCGCGCAGCTATGGGGCGTGCGCGAGGTGCTGGCCAGCGACCGCCTGGCCCTGGGCATCGGCTTCGGCCCCTACCTTGCCGTCGACAGCTACCGCGACCCCGCGCCGGGCGAAGGCGGCGACAGCAAATTCTCCTGGATCTTCACCGCCACCGCCGCCTACCGGCTCAGCCCACAATGGGCCGCGCGCTTTTCCTGGAATCGCGTCAACACCAACCACCACCGCGACACCGACGTGATCCTGTTCGGCGCCGGCTATCGCTATTGACGCGGCGCCTGCGTTCTGGAGGTCTGCTTCACAAGTGCCGTGACCTCGGTAGGGCCGGCTTCAACCGGCCAGGATCGATGGATTTGTAGGGCCGACTTCAGTCGGCCAAGGGTGGATAGCGAACTGAAGTCCGGCCCCACAATGGAGCGGCTATTTCGCTACGCCCTGTCACTCCTGGCAGCGTGGCAGCAACGAAAACCTCAACGGCCTGCTCAGGCAATATCTGCCTAGGGGCACCTGCATGAAAAGTTTGACGCAGAAACAGTGCGATTGGATCGCCCACGAGTTGAACACCCGGCCACGCAAACGGCATGGATACAAAACGCCATTAGAGGTCTACCATGCGTCTTGAGGTTTGTTGCACTTCGCTGTTGAGTCTACGCCAACCACTGTAACCTCGGCGTTCTTTTTCCTGTGATTCGCTGCCAAGGGTCGCGGCGATATTCGGTTTGAACGGTTGCGCGAAGCTTCTTCAGCGCCGACAAGACATGACCAGCAAACAATTTGCATTCGGCCAGCTTGTAAACCTTTGCGCCATGAACCAGCTTGTTTCGCATTTCAACGGCGGTCGGGATGTGTTGCCAGTGCTCGTTTCCAACAAAGGCAGGTAGAGCACGGTAATCTTTGTCGAATAGATCCCACATTTCCTTGAGTTCGCCAAACCCCTTACGCTCTGTGAAGCGTTGAGACTGCTTCAGCGAAAAGCCTCGGGCAAGGATGGCAATCTTGAGACTACGGCGCATAGTCTTCTCAAGTGTGAAGACTGATGTTACGAGCGCCTCAGCGTCGTGACCGTTGTTCAATAGAGCTTCGATTCTATTGATTGCTTCGTCGAAGCCCAGAGCGATGGGATACACGGACGATTCTCCTGTGGTGGCCTAACGAGCATGTAGAAAAACCCCCTGAGGGGTCGGTTGGGCATGATTCCAGGGGT
>JAUYSD010000209.1 GCA_030696505.1 Sulfuritalea sp.
CGGCCAGCAGCAGCGCCAGCAGCAGCGAAAGCCATGCCGCCAGCAGCGGCGGCATCAGGCCGGCGCCGACCAGCGCGAGGCCGAGCAGCTTGATCGTTCTGTCCAGTGCCACGTTGCGCAGGATGTCCACCTGGAAGATGCCCTTCATGAACTGGGTCAGGGTGCGCTCCAGCATCACCAGGAAGGCGACGCGGAACAGGCCTGTGGCCATGAGGACGCCGGCCTGGAAATAGTCGGCGCTCAGCATCAGATGCTTGGCCAGCAGGAACACCGGGAGGATCAGCAGGAAAAAATAATTGTCGCGGTAGCTGTCGCCCTTGCGGTGGCGGATCAGCGTCCATAGCAGCATGGCGACGATGGCGGCGAGAAACAGGTTGTTCGAGACGCGGAACAGCAAGGCCGGCCAGTGTCCGCCGAACCCCATGCCCGCCCGTTCGAACAGCCAGGCCGCGACCAGGACGATCAGCGACGTACCGTGATAACCGCGGATCTGCACCCAGTTCTTGGTCGAGGTCAGGAGGAAACCGCCGAGCACGGCCCAGCCGAAGCCGAAGAACATTTCGTGGGCATGCCATTGCACCGCAGTGAATGCGGCGGCGGGCGCCGGCAGGGTACCGAGATAGATCAGCACCCAGAGCAGCGGCAGGCTGAGTCCGGCGAGGCAGGCCAGCGCGAAGAAGGGCCGGAAGCCGACCAGCCACAGCGGATGCGCGGCGAAGCCCATGGCGCTATGCGGCCCGTCTCACGCGATTGCGGCCGGCAGTCTTGGCCGCATACATCGCCGCGTCGGCTCGGCTCAGGATGGCGTCGACCGTGGCGTCGTCGGCATGGCTGCAGGCTGCGCCGATGCTGACCGTATAGCGCTGCGCCGCGGTCGAGTTCGCGACTTCGGCGCGCATCCTTTCGGCGACGACGAGGGCCTGGTCGAGGGTGGTTTCGGGCAGCAGCGCGACGAACTCCTCGCCGCCGAAACGGCCGAAACGGTCGGGGCGGCGCAGTGCGGCATTGGCGCGGCCGGTGAAATCGACCAGCACGCGATCGCCGGCAAGATGTCCATGGGCGTCGTTGATCGCCTTGAAGTTATCGAGGTCGATCATCAGCAAGGACATGCTGTGACCCTTGCGCCGGCAGCGCTCGAGCTCCCGTTCGCAGGCGTCGATCAGCACGCGGCGGCTGAGGGCGCCGGTCAGCGAATCATGGCCCGCCAGGTGTTCGAATTCGGCACGCAGCTTGTCGGTCGCCATCAGGACCATGCCGATCGTCGCCGTGAGTGCCGCGAAGGCATAGACGGAGACGTAGGTCGTCTGCGAAGGCGAGGTACTGTCGAAAATTCCGTCGGCGGCGGGCAGGCTCAAGGCCGACACGAATCGAAGCGACTGCGTGAGTGCCAGTGTCAGCAGCGCGATGGCGGTGAAGTGGCTGGAGAAGCTGCGGGTGCCGCGAATCAGTATCAGCCGGGCATGCGTGAAGGACAGCGCGGTCATGAAGGTGGTGATGAGTGCGACGCGCACGCCATGGTGCGGTTCGGCCAGGGCGAACCAGGCCAGCGGTATCAGCGTGAGAAGTATCAAGCCGCTCCAAAGCTTGATCGACGGCTCGACGCCAAGGAAGCGCTGGCTGCCGAAGTAGAGCAGGGAGGCGCCACCGAACAGCAGCAGATTTGCGATCACGATGGATAAAAAATCCGGAATTGCGCCGCGTGCACCGAACAACAAAGTGGCGAGGAAGATGATTGCCGGCGCAGCAGCCCACTCCGACAGGCCCTTGATCGACGGCGGGTAGTTACGGCGCAGGAAGAACAGCACCACCGCCATTAGCAGGCTCATGATGCCCGCAATCAGGATCACCGAGCGGACGTCGAGATTGAACATTTCAGGGCTTGCGGCGAAAGACCACGTCCCAGACGCCGTGGCCGAGTCTCAGGCCGCGCGTTTCGAACTTGGTTTGCGGCCGGTAGGGCGGGCGCGGCGTGAAGCCGGTGGCCATGTTCAGCAGCAAGGCTTCGCCGCTGAGCACCTCCAGCATCTGCTGGGCGTAATCCTCCCAGTCGGTGGCGCAATGCAGGTAGCCGTTGGGTGCCAGGCGCGTCGCCAGCAGTCTGACGAAATCGGGCTGGATCAGGCGGCGCTTCTGCTGGCGCTTTTTCGGCCAGGGATCGGGAAAGAAAATGTGTATGCCGGCCAGCGAATCGGGTGCGATCATGTCGCGCACCACCTCCACCGCATCGTGCTGGATCACCCTCAGGTTGGCCAGCTCGCGCGTGGCAATTTCCTTCAGCAGGCTGCCGACGCCGGGCGTGTGCACCTCGATGCCGAGATAGTCGTTCTGCGGGTGCTGCGCGGCGATGGTCGCCGTGGTCTCGCCCATGCCGCAGCCGATCTCCAGAATCCGCGGTGCGGCGCGGCCGAACACGGCATCGAGATCGAGCGGCGTCGATTGATAGGGAATGCCCCAGCGCGGCATGCCTTCGTCGTGGAAGCGCCGCTGGGCATCGGAGACGCGGCCCTGGCGCAGGACGAAGCTGCGGATGTGGCTGGCGCGGCGCTCGGTGGCCGCGGTGTCGTCCTCGGTCTCGTCTTCGCTCGGGCTCATTGGGCGGGCGCTTGAAAAGTTGGCGATGGCGGTACGGTAACGACGATGTCCGGCAGGGTCTCCGCCTCGACCGTACCGGTCAGCAGTTTGTCGAGCGCGTAGCGCGGCCGGGCGATCGCCTCCGGCAGGCTGGCGCAGGCGGCATGCAAAGTCACTTCGTTCAATGCCGGCTGGATATTGTCGATCAGATTCAGTGCACGCGACAAATCGGGCCAGCGCGCCTCGCCGGCACGCGGCCCGAAATAATAGTCGGCCAGGTCGTGCACGATGGTTTCGATCGCCTTGGCCTGTTTCGCATGCCAGGCGGCGTAGGCGTCCTGGATCGGTTCGGCATGCGCCGGCAGGTCGAGGCAGGCGGCGGCCAGCAGCGACAG
>JAUYSD010000231.1 GCA_030696505.1 Sulfuritalea sp.
TGTAGAACATCGGCAGCATCGAGTTCGAGTTCTGGGCGACGTAGAGCACCGAAAAGTCGTTGCTGACAAAGGCGGTGACGAGGCAGGAAAAGGCAGTCAACATCACCAGAAACTGTGCCGCTGCCGCCGGCCGCGCCATGCCCATCAGACGCACGTCGCCGCGTAGGCTGCCGACGATGGGCACGACCCCCTGTACCAGAGCCACCGCCAGCGCGAGGATCAACGAAAACTGACCAAGTTCAGGGAACATTCAATTACTCCACGTGCAGGTTGGGTTGCGGGGGCAAACCTTGTTGGACCGGCGACTGAGACGCAAACGGCGTGCCAGCGGCTACTTGGGAACGGACTTGCTGCGCGCATCCCGTTTCAAGCGATCGCGCCATTCCCATACCGCCGCCTCGCCGCGGCGGCGAAACGGATCGTCGGCCTGTGCCCGGTGCAGCCAGGCCTCCATCGATTCCAGCGCGCCACGGTAGTCGCCCAGTCCCTCGTAAGCCTCCGCCATCCCATAGTAGGCATTCAGCTGATTGCGATTGAGGGCGGTGGCGCCGTCAAAGAATTCAAGGGCTTCCTTATAGCGTTTCTGTCCCAGCATGGCAAACCCCATGTTGACGTGGGCTTCCGGCATGGTCGGCGCCAGTTGCAATACGCGGTGGAATGCGGTGGTCGCATGCTCGTACTGCTTGGCGTGCAGCATCACCACGCCCTGCTTGAAGCGCGTGTCGATCTCCTCTGTGCGCTTCTGATCGACATGCGCCTGGAGATCGGGCCGGTCGCTCTGATTGATCCATCGATCGAGAAAGTATCCGCCGCCGACCACCAGGATTACCGTCGCCACCAGGCCGATGATCCTGGCGTCGCGGCTACGCCTTGCCGACAGGGCGGACTCAGCCATGGCGCACCGCCCGCGGCGAAAATGCAGGCCAAAGATGGCGCAGCACCAGCACCAGGAACATCAGGATGCCGATCGTCGCCAGGCTGCCGCCCAGGCCGAGAACCATGCGCGACAAGGCTTCGACGCTGAATTCGACGCCGACGTTGCCGGCCATCTTGCGCGGCGCGCCCATCAGGCCGGCGCCGGCCAGCCCGGACATCATCAGTAGAATGCCATAGCCATAAAGGCGCAGTTGCAGATCGATGCGCTGCCGCGGCGGCATGGCATAGCCCAGCGCTGGCAGAACGCCATAGGTGAGGCCCATGAAGGCCAGCGTCACCGCCCCGATGGTGCCGTGGTAGTGCGCGGTGACGAGGGTGGTCTGGCCGTCGATCACGGCACCCAGCACGATCCCGGAGACCAGCAGCAGCATCGACAGGGACAGGCCCGTGGCCGGCACTACCCGCTGGCGCCAATGCCGGATCAGCAGCAGGCCGCCGAGAAACAAGGGCACTTCCCAACTGGTCCATTGCATCAGGTGCGTAAAGGCCGAGAAATACTCGGTAGTCGCCGAACTCAGTGGCAGCGGCGGCAGCAGCGCCAGCAGCAAGGGTGCCGCGAGCGCCGGCAGCGCGCCCAGCAGCAGCAGGAATTTGAGCGTCCGGCCGGAAGGCAATGCCAACCTGGGCGCGCAAAGCCCCAGCCAGGCCAGCAGCATCAGGGTCGTCAGGCAAAACTGCCAGACATGGCCCGCGCCCCAGAACAGGGTTTCAAAATAGGCATGCCCGCCCAAGGCGGGGGGCATCGTCGCATAGGCATGGACCAGCACCGCCAGCGCCGTCAGCACCACGGCCGCCGCCAGAAACAAACCGAAGCGCAGCAGCTCGGGCCAGGAGTTGGCGCTGGCGACACGGCGCAGATCGAAGTTCGCGCCTTCCCCGGCCACCGCCAGGGCCACCATCAGCACCGCGACGCCGTAAATCCCCAGCCCGGCAAGAAACCATGGGCTGTCGAGCACGGGAATGTAATTGCTCATGAGCGGACGAATCGCGCCGAGCACCGGGGAAAGCGCCATCAACAGGGCACCCAGGGCACCCAGTGCAAGCGCAGTCCATTGCCACGCACCCGGCGCGCGGCGCACGCCGAGGCTCCATAGCGTACCGGCAAAGGCCATGAACCAGACCCATTGCGAAAGGTCGACATGCAGGGTCAGCGCGACGCGATAGAACTCGGTACCCGGGAACAAGGAACCCAGCCCCGGAACCCGTGCCATCACGATCAGGATGGCGAACAGGCTGGATGCCGCCACCGCGGCCGTGGCCAGCAATAGCCAGCCGAGCGCGAGATGCGCCGCGGCCTCGTCCCGCTCCGGCGCCAGCATGTGCTCCAGCCTCATGACACTCATACCGCGCCCTTGTGCGGCGATTCCGAAATGAAGGGCACGCCGAAGAAGGTCAGGAAGGCGAAGACGAACACGCCGAGAATCATCCAAGAGCCCACGGCCGGGGAACTCTTCATGGTCAGGCGCCAGTGCAAGGCGAAGGCCAGCATGATCCAGGTGATGAAGGACCAGGTTTCCAGCGGATCCCAGGCCCAGTAGCGACCCCAGGCATCCTGCGCCCAGATCGCGCCGGAAATCAGCATCAGCGTCTGGAAGATGATGCCCAGCGCCATGAAGCGGTAGGCCAGGTCGTCGAGGCGTTCGTCGGCAGGCAGTTTCTCGAAGCGCGAAAGTCCGATGCCGGCCCGACGCAGCAGGATGATGCCGGCCATGCCCACCGCCACCAGCACGGTGCCGAGAAAAACCTTGGACAGGCCGACGTGGATATATAGCCAGGGCGTGCGGAAGGTTTGCGGGAAATGCCCCTCGTGCGTGCTGGAGAGCGTCATCCAGCCGAGCATGACGAAAATTATCGGCATCACCACCGCCGCGGTGCCCCGGATTGGCGGGTAGCGCCAATAGGCCAGCGCGAAGATCAGCCCGAAGCTCCAGACGTTGCTCGCCAGGACCTCGAACATGGTGATGAAAGGCCCGTGCCCCAGGCGCTCCCAGCGCAAGCCCAGCGAAACGCTGAGCAAGGCCGTGCCGAGCACCAGCGTTCCGAGTACGAAGCGATGCGGCGACTTTTTCAGCACCACGCCAAAAATCGCCACCACGCCGGAAAGCACATAGGCCACCACCGCCACCCAGAGAATCTGCAGTTCGCGCTGTTCCATATTTTGGGAATCACACCGCCAGGAATTCGGCGGAGAGGACGGCCTCGGCAAAAACCGGGAGGCTGTAAGATATTGCGGGTGCCAGGATCATCAAATCAAGGATCATCAAATATGGGAAAACATTCGTCGGCCGCAGCCGTGAGGAAAAGCCTTGCTGGCACCTGCCTACTGACCGCGGTGCTGCTGTTCGGTTCCACGGCCGGCCGCGCGCAGGAAACGACAAGCACAAACCTTACCAGCAATTGTAGCGAATGCCATGGCAGCGATGGCCTCGGCTTCAAGCCCGGCATACCGCATCTCAACGGCCAGTCCGAGTTCCTGCTGACCAACATGATCAACGCCTTCCGGGAAGGCAAGCGATCGACCAAGGTGAAGGACCACCGCGACATAGCGGCCGCCGCCGTCGCGCCCCTGTCCAGGCACTACGCGCAACAGAAGGCGCAGCGCCCCAAACCAACGACCAGCCCGGAACTCGTCGCCAGCGGCGAAGCGCTCTATCTCAAGCGCTGCGCCGAATGCCATCTGGACAACGGGCGCGACTCGGACAAGGAGGCGCCGCTGACCGCCGCCCAGGACCTGAAATATCTGATCGCGCAGACCCTGGCCTACAGCGCCGGCGAGCGGAAGTTTCCTTACCTGATGGACGAGGCCTACCGGGGTTTGAGCGAAGCCGACCTGACCGCGATTGCGCACTTCTTCGCGGCGCAGGATCAGGAAGCCCCGCAGCAGAAGCGCCGGCGCCGGCGCTAAGCGTCGCCTGCGGCTATGCGGCCTGCCACGGCTTGAGCGCGAACTTGCGCCAGAAGTGCCAGGCCAGCGCCAGCACCGCCAGGGCGCAGGCCGCGAGCAGCCAGGGCATGGTCCAGTCGTAGAACACGTTGTAACCCATCCAGGTGGTCAAGCCGACATAGACCAGGCGGCCCGCAGGCGTCAGGACCGATTCGCCGGGTTTCAACGTCGCCACCCGCCACGGAAATTCGACGCTGACATCGTGCCGGTCCGGCAGGCGAAACCCGCTTGCGGCTGCCGGATCGATCAGCTGCTCGGGTATGTTGAGCCTGACGCGAACTTCCTCGGTCCCCAGCCGCCAGGTGGTTGACTGGTCGTCCTTGTTGCCGGGATAACCGGGGAAGTTGACCGAACCCAACTGCACCTCCCCCTGCTGCGGTTCCCAGCGGAACAAGGCGGCAAAGCCCTTGTTCGACGATGTATAGAAGCGGTAGCCGCGAATCACCAGCGGTACCTGGTCGCCGATTTCCGCGGTGCGCGGGATTCCCGCCTCGTCGCGCCATCGCACCTGGTTCACGGTCGCGTCGCGCTGCAGTCCCGGCTTGTACTGAATCCGGAAACCGAGGCTCTCGAAATGCAGGGCGTCCCTGGCGCCCGAGTGCCAGGGACCGGCCTCGACGCGCTCCAGGGACTGGTGCTCGCCACCCGTGACGACTTCGGTGGTGGCCCGCAGATAGGTAAGCCGACCGAGGGCGACCAGGACGATGATCGCCAGCAAGGCCAGATGAAACACCAGCAAGGGCAGTTGCCGGCGGAAGGTCCGGTTGCTCAGCACCGCGGCGAGGAGATTGAGCGACAGCAGGGACAAGGGCAGGACCAGCGGCAAGGTCGCGTCCGCCTCGCCCTCGTGGTCGTAGATATAGACGACGGCCGCCAGCAACAGCAATAGGCTGAACAGTGTCAGGCGCAGCGAGGCCAGCAGCGCAAGCAGGCGCGACTTGGGCGGCGGGTTTTCCGCCGCAAGCTCGCCGGCCGCCAGCGGGGCTTCGCGCTCAGTCGACAAAGGCTTGCATTCCCTGGGCGGCCTGCGGCGCGGAGGTTTCGCGCCGCGCCATGTAGCGCAGCCGCCCCAGCGCTGCCGCGATGCCTGCCGGGTGGCAGTAATGCCGCCAGCAGCGACGCGCATGTGGAAGTACGAAACCGGCGCGCAGGTAATAGCGCCGATAGAAGTCGCACTGCAGCCCGGGCAGCGCATCGGCCGCAATCGCGGCGGCGGTGTTGAGGCTCGGACCATAGTGATAGGCTCCCCCGGCATCCCGCAGCGGCGCCGGCAAATCCTGCCACCACGGGATATCCGGATAGCTGCGGAAAATCTGCACCTGGACGTAGTCCGGCGCCAGTTCCTGGGCCCAGCGCAGCGTGGCCTCGACCTCGTCCTCGGTCTGGGTCGGCAAGCCGACCAGAAACAGGCCGACCGAGCCGATGCCGTGCCGCTTCAGGCGCGCGAGCCCCTGCTCCGTCTGCAGTTTCCACGCGGCGCCGTGCCGGGCCTTGCCCATCGATTCCAGCAGCCGCGGCGTCACGGTCTCGATGCCGAGCTTCAACAGGCGGGCTCCGGCGGCAGCGGCGGCAGCGACGCGCTCCTCGTCCAGTTCGTCCGGGCGCGCATTGGCGATCCAGGGTGCCGCAATATTGCGCCGGACCAGTTCGTCGCAGATCGTGAGGAAATGGCGTCGGTCGACGAAAAACGTATCGTCCTCGAAGGCGATCGCCTCGGCGCCGGACGCGAGCTGCGCCGCAACCTCGTCGGCAACCAGCACCGGATCGCGCGTGCGCAGCCGGTCGCCCGAGCTCTTGCGCACCACGGTCGAGCAATGGCGGCAGCGATGCGGGCAGCCGCTGGCGCTGAGGACATAGGCCCAGCGGCGCAGCGGCTTGCCCGGCAGCGGAAAGGGAAAGGCGAAGGCCGTCATATCCGCATCCGAAAATACCGGGCGCGGCAAGCGTTCCGGGGCGGCCGCCGTGAAGTGATGGCCCTGCTCGAACTGCCGCCAGTATCCAAGCCGCGAAAATTCATCATCGTCCAGCAGACGCGGCAGCACGGCCAGAAGTTCCTCTTCGGCATCGCCGGCCAGCGCCAGGTCGAAGGCTTCGCGCCAGAGCAAGGCCGGCGCGCGCATGACGTGCGAGACCTGCTGGCCGATGGCGACGGTCAGCACGCCGGCATGACGCAGACTGAGCGCGCACTCGATGGCTTCCGGCAGGCACCAGGTCTCGGCCTTGATCACCGCGACGCGGGGCCGCGCCGCCAGCGCACCGGCCACCCAGGCCTGCGGCCCTCCCGGCAGCAGCCAGCCATCGACCAGCGTCACCGCAATCCCGTGTACGGCGTTCAGCCCGGCTTCGAGAATCTTCAAGTCGAGCGCGGGATGCAAATGGCGCGGATGCCCGCCGCTGCCCTCGACACGATCCACGCGCAGCAGGACGACGCCCTTCACGGCCGGCTCACCGCGGCAAGAATCTCGCCCATGCGCCGCAGTCGCACGGCATCGATGCCGAGATGCAGCGGGATCGCCACGGCCTGCGCAAACACCTGTGCGGCGCCGGGACAATCGGTCTGACCCAGCATCGGCGCAACGTCGTCGAGCACCTCGCCGTGAATCGCCAGATCGAGGCCCAGCGCCTGCGCGCGGCGGCGCAGCCGCGGCAGATCGCCGGCATGGCGCGCGACGAAGCTGTAGGCCGCCGGCTCGCCGCAACGCGCGCGCGCCTGTGCCACGAATTCCGGCGGCAGGCTGGCCGCCAGTTCGGTCCACAACTGATTCAACTGCCGGTTACGCTGCGCCAGCCCGGCGAGCCGCCGCAGCCCGCGGCGCGCCTGAAAGCCGCTGAAGGCGACGTCGGCCGGGCGCACCCGGTCATGCAGGCCGCGGTAGAACTGTTCGAAGCCGTCGGCCTTTTGTTCGCGAAACATCATGCGCGCGGCCAGCCCATAGGCCGGGCTGCGCACCGCGCATTCTTCAAGACACTTCATCAGCGTCTTGCGCGCGGCGGGCCAGGGGCTGTAAGGGCGCCGATCGAGATGCGCCGCGGCCACGGCCTGCAGTTTGCTGCTCGCCGTTGCCAGCAGTCCGCCGCCGAAGGCCGCGACCGGCTTGGCCACTTCGAGGCTGAACAGCGCCGCGGCACCGAAACTTCCCGCCGGTCGCCCGTCGATGCGGGCGCCGAAGGCATGGGCGCAATCCTCGATCAGCGGCAAGCCATGCTGCGCCGCCACCGCGGCAATGCCGCGGATGTCGCAGGGTGCGCCGAACACATGCAAGGCCACCACGGCGCGCGTGCGCGTACTGATGGCACGCGCTACGCTTTGCGGCGTGACCGCAAACGTGTCCACGTCGACATCGGCGGCCACCAGACGCAGGCCGCGGCCCTGCAGCCTGACGATCAATTCACCAAGCGTATAGGCGGG
>JAUYSD010000247.1 GCA_030696505.1 Sulfuritalea sp.
GGCGGCACCTACAACCTGTTCGCCCACACCCTGCCGCAATACGGCATCGAGGTGCGCTTCGCCGACTACCGCAATCCCGAAAGTTTCAAGCCGCTGATCGACGGCCGCACCAAGGCCGTGTTCTGCGAATCGATCGGCAACCCGCTGGGCAACGTGGTCGACCTCGCCGCACTGGCGAAGATCGCCCATGACGCCGGCGTACCGCTGATCGTGGACAACACGGTGCCCACGCCCTACCTGTGCCGCCCCTTCGAGCACGGCGCCGACATCGTGGTGCACGCCCTGACCAAATACCTCGGCGGCCATGGCAACAGCATCGGCGGCGTCATCGTCGATTCCGGCAAGTTCCCCTGGACGACGCACAAGGCCCGCTTCAAGCGCCTCAACGAACCCGACGTGTCCTACCACGGCGTGGTCTACACCGAAGCCCTCGGCCCCGCGGCCTTCATCGGCCGCGCCCGCGTGGTGCCGCTGAGGAACACCGGCGCGGCGATCTCGCCTTTCAACAGCTTCCTGATCCTGCAGGGCATCGAGACCCTGGCGCTGCGCATGGACCGCATCTGCGAGAACACGCTGGCCGTCGCCAACTATCTCAAGGGCCACGCCAAGGTGAAGTGGGTCAATTACGCCGGCCTGCCCGACCACGCCGACCACGAGCTGATCCAGAAGTACATGGGCGGCCGCGCCTCGGGCATCCTGTCCTTCGGCGTCAATGGCCAGGGCGGCGGCATGGCTGCCGGCGGCCGCTTCCAGGATGCCCTGAAGCTGGTCACGCGGCTGGTGAACATCGGCGACGCCAAGAGCCTCGCCTGCCATCCGGCCAGCACCACGCACCGCCAGCTGTCGGCGGAAGAGATGAAGAAAGCCGGCGTCAGCGAAGACATGGTGCGCCTGTCGATCGGCATCGAACACATCGACGACATCATGGCCGACCTGGAGCAGGCGCTGGCAGCGGTTTAAGTCCGTCGACTGCCCCCATCCCCACCCCGGCCCTCCCCTTCAAGGGGAGGGCCGGGGTGGGGATGGGGTGCCAGCCCGAGCATCTAATTGCAGCGCCACCCAGATCACCTCGACGACTACATCCATCTCCTGCAACACCTGGTTATTCCAAAACCGCAGGACACGGAATCCGGCCTCGTGCAATCGTCCGTCGCGCACCTGGTCCCGCTCATTCTCCAGATGCTGGCCGCCATCGACCTCCACGACCAAACGCTTTTCCAGGCAAACGAAATCCAGCACGTAGTCCAGAAAAGGATGCTGGCGGCGAAACTTGCAGCCCGCGATTCGGCTACCGCGCAAGCGTTGCCACAAGCGGATTTCGGCATCGGTCATGTTGGCTCGCAACTTGCGCGGGAGCTGCTTGTCGATGATTGAGCGGTTGGTTTGGCCTTTCATGCTTGCCCCATCCCCATCCCCTCCCCAGCCCTCCCCTTGAAGGGGAGGGAGCAGGTCGCCACTTCGACCTTTGAAGGTGGCCAGAACTCCTCCCCCTTCAAGGGGGAGGTCGGGAGGGGGATGGGGTACAAAGACCGCATCTCCCCGTTCAGGTAATCACCGTCGGCCGCTCGCGCCCGCTGCGCAGCCTGAGTTGCGATATCTCGTCGGCAATCGCGATCAGCGCCGCCAGGGACTGTTGCGCGTCGACTCGCTGCCGCGCCGGGTCGGCCTCGAGGGCTTCGAGGTAGAGACGCAGCGTGGCGCCTTCGGTGCCGGTGCCGGAGAGGCGGAAGACGATGCGCGAGCCGTCCTCGAAGACGATGCGCAGGCCCTGGCCGGTGGACAGGCTGCCGTCGATCGGATCGGTGTAGCTGAAGTCGTCGCAGAACTTCACCGTGTAGTCGCCGAAACGCCGTCCCGGCAGGTCGCCGTAACGCTCCCTCACCTGCGCCATGATGCCGTTGGCAACATCGGTCGGCAGTGCCTCGTAATCGTGGCGCGAATAGACGTTGCGGCCGAATACGGCCCAATGGTCCTGCAGCACCTGCTCGACGGACTGCCGACGCTTGGCCAGGATGTTGAGCCAGAACAGCACGGCCCACAGGCCGTCCTTTTCGCGCACGTGGCTGGAGCCGGTGCCGAAGCTTTCCTCGCCGCAGAGTGTGACCTTGCCCGCATCCATCAGGTTGCCGAAGAATTTCCAGCCGGTCGGCGTTTCGAAACAGGGTACGCCGAGCCGTTCGGCGACGCGGTCGGCCGCGGCGCTGGTCGGCATCGAGCGCGCGATGCCGGCAATGCCATTGGCGTAACCCGGCGCCAGTTCCACGTTGGCGGCGATCACGGCGAGGCTGTCGGACGGGGTGACGAAGCAGTGGCGGCCGAGAATCATGTTGCGGTCGCCGTCGCCGTCGGAAGCGGCGCCGAAGTCGGGCGCCGGGGTGGCGTCCGGGGTGGCGTCATCGTTGCCATACATGATCGCCACCAGTTGCTCGGCATAGGTCAGGTTAGGGTCGGGATGGCCGCCGCCGAAGTCTTCCAGCGGCACGCCGTTGATCACGCTGCCGGCCGTCGCGCCGAGCCGGCGTTCGAGTATCTCGTGAGCATAAGGCCCGGTCACCGCGTGCATCGCATCGAAACACAAACGGAAACCGCTGGCGATCAGTTCGCGGATCGCGGCGAAATCGAACAGCGACTCCATCAGTGCGGCGTAATCCGCCACCGGATCGATGATCTCCACCGCCATGCCGCCCAGCATCTGCCGCCCGAGCCGATCGAGGTCGATTTCGGCGCCATCGAGGATGCGGTAGCTCGTCAGCGCCTTGCTGCGGGCGTAGATCGCGTCGGTGATTTTCTCCGGCGCAGGCCCGCCGTTGCCGGTGTTGTACTTGATGCCGAAATCGCCCGCGGGGCCGCCGGGGTTGTGACTGGCCGAAAGAATGATGCCGCCCAGGCATTTGTATTTGCGGATCACGCAGGATGCCGCCGGCGTCGAGAGTCTG
>JAUYSD010000340.1 GCA_030696505.1 Sulfuritalea sp.
CGCCGACCTGGTGGAGGGCAAGGAAGTCATCAAGAAGTCGATGACCGAGGAACTCGACCGGGCCATCGAGGCGCTCGACCGCGCCCGCCAGGGCAAGAAGGTGGCGCTGGTGTCGTCGGGCGATGCCGGTGTCTATGGCATGGCCGGGCCGACCTTCGAAGTGCTGTTCCAGGCCGGCTGGACGCCGGACTCGGACATCGAGGTCGAGATCATTCCCGGCGCCTCGGCGCTCAACACCTGCGCCGCGCTGGTCGGCGCGCCGCTGACGCACGACTTCTGCGCCATTTCGCTGTCCGACCTGCTGACGCCGTGGCCGGTGATCGCGCGCCGCCTCGATGCGACCGCATCGTCCGACTTCGTCGTCGCCCTCTACAATCCCAAGAGCGGACGGCGCACGCGGCAGATCGTCGAGGCGCAGCGCCTGTTCCTGCGCCATCGCCGCCCCGACACGCCGGTGGCCATCGTCAAGTCGGCCTACCGCAAGAAGCAGCGCATCGAATTCACCACGCTGGAGAAAATGGGCGAATGCGATATCGGCATGCTGACCACGGTGCTGATCGGCAACTCCAACACCTTCGTCAAGCACGGCCTCATGGTCACGCCGCGCGGCTATGCCAACAAGTATGAGGTCGATGGCGGCGGCGCCAGCACCAAGGCGGGCGAACAGGCCGGTCGCTCGCTGTCCACCGGCCTCAACGGCTGGATCGCCACGATACAGGCCAGCGGCAAGAGCGCCGCCGAACTCGCCCGCGAATACCGGCTGCCCGAGGACTACATCCAGTCCGTGCTCGACGAGCCGCCGGGCGCGGCAGCGGACGCGGACGAGGTCGAAGAAGCCGAAGCATGAGCGCGCCCGACAGCACACGCGACAAACGCCATGCTGATCGCATGCAGCGCAAGAAGGCCGTGGTGGACGGCAAGATCGCCGCCGCCGCGACCGAGCGCGGCGTGCTGCTGGTCAACACCGGCAACGGCAAGGGCAAGTCCTCGGCGGCCTTCGGCGTCGTCGCGCGCGCGCTCGGCCACGGCATGCGCGTCGCCGTCGTCCAGTTCGTCAAGGCGCGCAAAGACACCGGCGAGGAGGCGGTGCTCGGCCGCCTGCCTGGCATCGACTGGCATGTGATGGGCGAGGGCTTCACCTGGGAGACGCAGGATGCCGCGACGGACGCCGCCGCCGCCCGCGCCGCCTGGGAAGTCTCCGCCGCTTACCTGCGCGATCCCGCCGTCAATCTCGTCGTGCTCGACGAACTCACCTACGCCTTCAAGTACCAGTGGCTGCCGCTAGCCGAGGTGCTTGCCGCGTTCGCCGCGCGCCCGCCGATGCAGCACGTCATCGTCACCGGCCGCGCCGCGCCGGAGGCGTTGATCGAAGCGGCCGATACTGTCACCGAAATGGCCATGGTCAAGCACGCCTTCAAGGCCGGCGTGAAAGCCATGCCGGGGATGGAATGGTGAGTTCATCCAGTTGTCCGGCATTGCTCATGGCCGCGCCGGCCTCGGGTCAGGGCAAGACCACGGTTACGGCCGCGCTGGCGCGGCTGCATGCGCGGCAAGGGCGGCGCGTCCGGGTCTTCAAGTGCGGCCCCGACTTTCTCGACCCGCAAATCCACGCCCTGGCCTCGGGTGCGCCCTGCGAGAACATCGACTTTCGCATGTGCGGCGAGGACGACGCGCGCTGGCGCCTGAATCGTGCAGCCGCCGAGGCCGACCTGATTCTGGTCGAAGGCGTGATGGGCCTGCACGACGGCGCACCGAACTCGGCCGAACTCGCGCGCCGCCTCGGCCTGCCCATCCTGCTGGTGATCGATGCCGCCGCCATGGCCGGCTCCTTCGGCGCCGTCGCCTGGGGTCTTAAGAATTACGGCGAGGGCGCCAACATCACCCACGTGCTCGCCAACCGCACCGGCAGCAAGCACCATGCCGAACTCGTGCAGAAGACCCTGCCGGCAGACATCGCCTGGGCCGGGCACCTGCCGCGCGATGCCGCCTGCGCACTGCCGGAGCGCCATCTCGGCCTGCTGCCGGCGGGCGAGATCGACGACCTCGACGCGCGCATCGAGCGCATGGCCGATGCGCTGGCCGATACACCCGCCGCGGAACTGCCGCCGGCCGTCGAATTCGCCGTATCGCCAGCGCCGACTTTTGACGCGAAGCTCGCCGGCAAGACCATCGCCGTCGCGCGCGACGCCGCCTTCTGCTTCCTCTACCCCGCCAATCTCGAATGCCTGGCGGCGCTCGGCGCGCGCCTCGTCTTCTTCTCGCCGCTCGCCGACGCAGTCATGCCGGACTGCGACGCCGTCTGGTTGCCCGGCGGCTATCCCGAACTGCACGGGCCGTCGCTCGCCGCCAACCGCGTCATGGCCGCCGCGCTGACCGCCCATGTCGAGGCCGGCAAACCCCTCGTCGCCGAGTGCGGCGGCATGATGACCTGCTTCGAGAGCCTGCACGCTACTGACGGATCGGCCCATGCCATGTTCGGCCTGCTGCCCGGCACGGTGCGCATGCAGAAGAAACTGGCCGGGCTGGGCATGCTGGCAACCGAGCTGAACGAGGGTCGGCTTAGCGGACACACCTTCCATTACTCGACCACGGAAACGCCGCTGGTACCGGTGGCGCAGGCCGTCAAGGCGACAGGTCGCGGCGGCGAGGCGATTTATCGCCATCGGCGCCTCACCGCAAGCTACATGCACTTCTACTTTCCCGCCAACCCGATCGCCGCCGCGCGGCTATTTCTGCCATGACCGACCAGCGCTACTCCGATACTGAAATTGCCGCCATCGAGCGCGTGATCAGGGAGCGGCGCGACATGCGCCACTTCCTGCCCGACCCACTGCCCGATGGCCTGTTGGAGCGACTGGTGGAAGCCGCCCATCTCGCGCCCTCGGTGGGCTTCATGCAGCCTTGGCGCTTTCTGCGTATCACCGACCGAACGCTGCGAAACAGCATTCATGCTCAGGTGGACGCCGAGCGCTTCGCCACGGCCGCCGCCCTGCCTTCGCGCAACGAGGAATTCCTGCAGGTGAAGATCGAGGGCATCCTCGACTGCGCCGAGGTGCTGGTGGTCAGCCTGATGCCGGGGCGGGAAGCGCATATCGTCGGCCGCCGCACCCTGCCGGAAATGGATCTGGCCTCGGCTGCCTGCGCCATTCAGAACATGTGGTTGCTGGCCCGCGCCGAAGGCGTCGGGCTCGGCTGGGTGTCTTTCTTTGACCCGGACAGTCTGGCCGCCCTGCTGGGAATGCCGGCGGGTGCACGACCTGTCGCCATCCTGTGCATCGGCCGGGTGCCGGCCTTCTATCCGCGTCCGATGTTTGAGGATGCCGGCTGGGGTGCGCGACTTCCGCTCAAGGACGTGCTGTTCGAGAATACCTGGAAAGTAGGCGCTGGCGGGACGCCAACGGCCTACTGACTGGATCCGCCGCGCGTGATTTCAGGCCGCCGCGATTCGGTTCCGCTCGGATTCGACGCCTACTTGCCGCGTTTGGCGCGCGCGGTTTCGAGATGCGCGCAGAGCTTTTCGGCGCCGTCGAGGATGCGCGGCGTGTGGCGCTGGATCAGTTCCGGCGGCACGAAGTAGAGGTTGTCCCTGGCCACCGCGGCCAGCGTGGTCCAGCGCCGCCAGTCGTCCAGCCACTCGGGCCGCGACTCGCCCATGCCGCTGGCGACGATGACTTCCGGGTTGGCGGCGATCACGGCTTCGACGGTCACGGTCGGCGCCAGGATCGGCAGTGCGGCGAAGACATTGCGGCCGCCGCAGACGCGTATCGCGTCGCTGATGATCTGCCGGCCATTGACCGTCATCAGCGGCTGCTTCCATATCTGGTAGAAGACATCGACCGGCGGCCGCTGGCTGTAGCGCGCGGTCAGTCTGGCGTAGCGCTGGCGAAACGCGGCGGCCGCCGCGCCTGCCACCGCCTCGGTGCCGGCCAGCTTGCCGATCCGCTCCAGCTCGTCGGCGATGTCCTCGATGCGGTTCGACTGCGACAGATGTACCGTGAAGCCCAGCGCCCGCAGGCGCGCGACCGCCGCCGGCAGGTTGCCGCTTTCCCAGCCCAGCACCAGATCGGGCTTGAGCGCGACGATGGCTTCGAGATCGAGCCGGGAATAGCCGCCGACCTTGGCCAGTTTTGCGGCGGCCGGCGGAAAGTCGCCGTACTCGACGTTGCCCACCATGCGCTCGCCGGCGCCGGCCGCGTAGACCAGCTCGGTGATATGCGGCGCCAGGCTGACGATGCGCCGCGCCGGCGCGGCGAGCCTGACGCGGGTGCCGCCGACATCGGTGACGACGATCTCGGCGCGCGCCGGCAGGACGGCCAGCGCGCAGAGCAGGGACAGGCTGCACAGTTTGAATGACTTCATCGCTTCTTCCAGAATTCAATGGTGGCCGCCAGCCGCTGCCAGTCCGCCTCGGTGGCGGGCAGGCCGACGCGCACCGCCGCGGGCTGGGCGAAATGGCGCAGCAGGATGCCCTGTCGCGCGAAGAATTCATGCAGTTCCCGCGCGTCGCCGCGCGGCAGGTAGCGGAACAGCGCGGTGCCGCCGGCGTCGCCCAGATCCGCGGCGGCGAGCAGGCCTTGCAGGCGCGCACTGTCGCGCTGCAGGCGGGCGCGCTGCGCGGCCTGCCATGCGCCGTCGGCCAGCGCCGCACGCGCCGCATGGCGCGAGGGATGCGCAAGCGCCCAGGGGCCGATCGCCGCCGCGAGTTGATCCAGTAGGGAATCGGCGGCGATGGCAAAGCCGACGCGGGCGCCGGCCAGGCCGAAGAACTTGCCCAGGGAGCGCAGCACCACCAGATTGCGCGCCGCCTCGCTGCCCGCGATGTCGGCCAGCGACCCGGATTCATCCTCGGCATCGGCGAAGGCTTCATCTACGATCAGCCAGCCGCCACGCGCGTCGAGTTCGCGCGCCAGGTCGAGCAAGGTCCGCTGCGAAAAGCGCTGCCCGGTGGGATTGTTCGGATTGCCGAGGATCACCGCATCGGCGCCCGATGCCGCCTGCGCCAAATCGGCGGCGTCACAGCGACGAACCCTATGCCCGGCGGCGGACCATGCCGCCGCGTATTCCGCATAGCTCGGCTCCGGCACCAGCGCCACGCCGGGCGCGCGCAAGCGGGGCAGTGCCTGTATCGCCGCCTGCGAACCGGGCAGCGGCAGCACGCGCCGCACGCCGTAATAGCGGCAGGCAGCAGCCGCCAGGCCGTCTTCGTCCTCGGGCAGGCGTTGCCACACCGCGGACGGAATCGGCGGCACGGGATAGGCGTGAGGCGCGATGCCGGTGGACAGGTCGAGCCAGTCCTCGGCCGCGATGCCGTAATGCGCCGCGGCGGCGAGCAGGCGGCCGCCGTGTTCAAGCATGGCTAAGCGCCGCCAGCAGGCCGGCACAAGCCAGCCAGAACCACAGGCCGCGCTGCACCAGCGCCAGTGCGGCGCGGATATGGCCGATCGTCGCCGGGTCGCCAGCGCCAACTTTCGGCCGCTCCTCCATTTGCCCGTGATAAATCGCCGCGCCGCCCAGCTGCACCGCCAGCGCGCCGGCGCCAGCCGCCAGCACCGGGCCGGCGTTCGGGCTGCTCCAGCTTGCCGCCTGCCGGCGCCAGCAGGACCATGCATTTCGGGTATCGCCGAGCAGGGCGTAAGTCAGCGCGGTCAGGCGCGCCGGAACCAGGTTCAGCAGGTCGTCGCTGCGCGCCGCGGCCCAGCCGAAATACAGGCGCCGCGGGTCGCGGTAGCCCCACATCGCATCGAGCGTGTTGGCCAGCCGATACAGCACCGCGCCGGCGCCGCCGGCCAGCAGGAACCAGAACAGGGTGCCGAACACGGCGTCATTGCCGTTTTCGAGTATCGATTCGACCGCGGCGCGCGCAACGCCCTCCTCATCCAGCGCCGAGGTGTCGCGCGACACCAGCCAGCCGACATGGCTGCGCGCGGCGGCGAGATCGCCGGCCGCCAGATCCTGCGCCACCTGTTCGCCGTGCTGGGCCAGGCTGCGTGCGCCGAGCGCCAGGTAGAGCAGCGCCACGTCGGCCCACCAGCCCCAGGCTTGGCGCCCCAGCCAGGCCGCCAGCGCCACGGCTGGCACGACCAGCAGCAGCCAGCCGAGCAGGCCGCGCAGGCGATTCCATACGGCATGGCCCGGCGCTCCCTTGCGCAATGCAGCCTCGACGCCATCGGCGCAGCGGCCGAAGCCGACCAGCGGATGCCAGCGCCGCGGCTCGCCCAGCAGGCGATCGAGAATGCTGCCCGCCAGCGCGGCAGCAACCAGGGACAACAACGAGGGCATGGGATAATCGGCCGATGACAGACCCTGCATTTTAGCGATGAGCGAAGCCAAATCCCGACCGGCGTGCGCCCTCATGGTGCAGGGTTGCACCTCCGACGCCGGCAAGACCACGCTGGTCGCCGCACTGTGCCGCATCCTCAGGCGGCGCGACGTCAACGTGGCACCCTTCAAGCCGCAGAACATGGCGCTGAATTCAGCCGTCACCCATGATGGCGGCGAGATCGGCCGCGCCCAAGCGCTGCAGGCGCTGGCGGCGGGACTCGCGCCGCGCATCGACTTCAATCCGGTGCTGCTCAAACCCAGCAGCGACCAGCGCGCCCAGGTGATCATCCATGGCAAGGCCGTGGACACCCTGAATGCCCGCGACTACCACGACTACAAACGCGTCGCGATGGGCGCGGTGATGCAAAGCTGGCAGCGCCTGACGGCGGAATTCGACTGCGTGCTGGTGGAAGGCGCCGGCAGCCCGGCCGAAATCAACCTGCGCGACCGCGACATCGCCAACATGGGCTTCGCCGAGGCCGCCGACATTCCCGTGATCCTGGTCGCCGACATCGACCGCGGTGGCGTCTTCGCCCATCTGACCGGCACCCTCGACCTGCTATCGGATTCGGAGCAGGCGCGCATCAAGGGCTTCGTCATCAACCGTTTTCGCGGCGACATCGGCCTGCTCGAATCCGGACTCGACTGGCTCGAACAGCGTACCGGCAAGCCGGTGCTCGGCGTGCTGCCCTACCTGCACGGCCTGATGCTCGACGCCGAGGATGCTGTCGCCACCGAAGTCATCGCCAAGACCGCGACCCGGCTCAAGGTCGTCGCCGTGGTCTATCCGCGCTGCTCCAACCACAACGACCTCGATCCGCTGCGCCTGCATCCCGAAGTCGATTTCGACTGGGTCGGGCCGGGGCAGGCGATTCCGCCCTGCGACCTGATCGTGCTGCCCGGTTCCAAGGCCGTGCAGGCGGATTTGCACTGGCTGCGCGAGCAGGGGCACGAGGCGGCAATCCAGCGCCATCTGCGCTACGGCGGCAAGCTGCTCGGCATCTGCGGCGGCTTCCAGATGCTGGGCCGCCAGTTGCACGATCCGCTCGGACTCGAAGGCGCGCCGGGCAGCCAGGCCGGGCTCGGCCTGCTCGATTGCGAAACCTCGCTGGAGCCGGACAAGCAGTTGCGCAATGTCAGCGGACATCTGCGGCTGCCCGGTGCGCCGGCCTTCACCGGCTATGAAATCCACATGGGCACGACGCGCGGCGAATCCCTGCAACGCGCCGCGCTGACCTTCGCCGACGGCCGCACGGACGGCGCGCAGTCGGCCGACGGCCGCATCCTCGCCAGCTATTGCCACGGCCTGCTCGATCATCCGCAGGCGCTCAGCGGCGTGCTGGCCTGGGCCGGCATGAGCGCGCCCCTGACGGCGGATTTCGCGCTGCGCCGCGAAGCCGACCTCGAGCGCCTGGCCGACGCAGTGGAGGCGGCGCTGGACTGGACGGTGCTCGACGCGCTGCTCGTCGCCGCGCCGGAATCGCAGCGGGGATGAAGCGCCGTGCCTGCCAAAAAAACCTACATCCGCCCGGCTGACATCCGCGGCTTGAGCCGGCTCGCGATCGACGCCACGCTGGGACTGACGCGCCTGGTCGAGACCATGCACCACAACATCGCGCGCACTCCGGGACCGCTGGGCCAATACACGCAGGAACCGACGCGCGGCATCACCGGCCTGGTCTATCGCACGATCCAGGGCACGACACGGCTGGTCGGCGGCGGCATCGACGCGCTGCTGGGGCAGCTGACTGCGCTGCTCGACCGGGAGCCGGCGGCCACTTCGGCCACGCGCGAGGCGGTGCTGGCGGCGCTGAACGGCGTGCTCGGCGACCATCTCGCCGCCAGCGCCAATCCGCTGGCGATTCCCATGCAGTTGCGGGTCGAGGGTCAGCCGCTGGTCCTCGACCCGCAGGCCCTGGCGGCCAGACTGCCGCAGGCCGGCGGCAAAATCCTGCTGCTGGTGCATGGGCTGTGCATGAACGACCTGCAATGGCGGCGTCATGGCCACGACCATGGCGCGGCGCTGGCCGCGGCGGCCGGCTACACGCCGCTCTATCTGCACTACAACAGCGGCCGCCACGTATCGAGCAACGGCCACGCGCTGGCCGAGCTGCTGGAAACCCTGGTGCGGGCCTGGCCCGTTGCCATCGAAAGCCTGACGATCGTCGGCCACAGCATGGGCGGGCTGGTCGCGCGCAGCGCCTGCCACTATGCCGACCGCGGCGGGCAGGCATGGCTGCAGCATCTGCGGCAGATGGTTTTTCTCGGCACGCCGCACCACGGTGCGCCGCTGGAACGCGGCGGCAACTGGGTCAATGTGGTTCTCGAACTCAGTCCCTACACCGCCGCGCTGGCGCGCCTGGCCAAGATCCGCAGCGCCGGCATCACCGACCTGGGCCACGGCAGCATCCTTGACGATGACTGGCAGCAGGGCGACCGCTTTGCGCGCAAACGCCAGCGGCATTGCGTGCCGCTGCCGCAGGCCGTGCCGTGTTATGCCATCGCCGCGACGACGTCGGCAGCGGGCGGGAAGGCCGGCAAGACGCTGCCGGGCGACGGGCTGGTGCCGCTGCATAGCGCGCTCGGCCAGCATGCGCAGCGAAACCAGGACCTGGGCATTCCCGCGGCGCGGCGCATGGTGGCCTGCGGCCTGCATCACCTCGACCTGCTCGACAGTCCCGAAGTCTGCGCCCGGCTGCTGCGCTGGCTTTCCTGAACTTCGGCGCGCCGCCCTGCGGCGCCGGCTTCGATTCCCATTGTGATTACAATGCTGGAAATCCCGGGAGGAAGCGAAATGGAAAAGATCTGGCTCAAGCACTATCCGGCAGGCGTACCCGCCGAGATCGACGTCGATGAATTCCGTTCCATCGGCGACCTGTTCGACAGGAGCGTCAGGCAATACGGTCCGCGCCGCGCCTACATCAACATGGACAAGGCGATCACCTACGCGGAGCTGGATCGCCTCTCGGCCGCCTTCGGCGCCTATTGCCAGTCGGTGCTGAAGCTACCCAAGGGCGCCCGCATCGCGCTGATGATGCCCAATCTGCTGCAGTACCCGGTCTGCCTCTACGGCGCGCTGCGCGCCGGCTACACGGTGGTGAACTGCAACCCGCTGTACACCGAACGCGAGCTGGAGCACCAGCTCAAGGATTCCGGCGTCGAGGCGATCGTCATCGTCGAGAACTTCGCCCACGTGCTGGCGAAGATCGTCGCCCGCACCCCGGTCAAGCATGTGCTGGTGACGCAACTGGGCGACATGCTGAATTTTCCCAAGCGCCTGATCGTCAACCTGGTGGTCAAGCATGTCAAGAAAATGGTGCCGGCCTGGAGCATCGCCGACGCGATCGACCTGCGCGCTGCGCTGAGCCAGGGCGGCAGCCTGCCGCTGCGGCCGGTCGAGGTCGGCCACGACGACATCGCCTTCCTGCAATACACCGGCGGCACCACCGGTGTGTCGAAGGGCGCGATGCTGACCCATCGCAACATCATCGCCAACCTGCAGCAGGCGCACGCCTGGATCAGGCCCTTCCTGCGCACGGAAGAAATCATCATCACCGCACTGCCGCTGTACCACATCTTCGCCCTCACGGCGAACTGCCTGACTTTCTTCAAGATCGGCGCGACCAACGTGCTGATCACCAATCCGCGCGACATTCCGGGCTTCATCAAGGAGATCGGCAAGTACCCGTTCACCACCATCACCGGGGTGAACACGCTGTTCAATGCCATGATCAACAATCCGGACTTCGCCAAGATCGACCTCTCCCGGCTGCACCTGACCCTGGGCGGCGGCATGGCGGTGCAGCGCGCGGTGGCCGAACGCTGGAAGCAGATCACCGGCACCGCGCTGATCGAGGCCTACGGGCTGACCGAAACCTCGCCGGCGGCGACCATGAATCCGGTCGACATCATCGAATACAACGGCACCATCGGCCTGCCGATCTCCTCGACCGAAGTCGCGATTCGCGACGACGCCGGCAACGACCTGCCGCTGGGCGAATCCGGCGAGCTGTGTGTGCGCGGCCCGCAGGTGATGACGGGCTACTGGAACCGCCCCGAGGAAACCGCCCAGGTCATCATGCCGGATGGTTTCCTGCGCACCGGCGACATCGCGGTGATGGACAGCAGCGGCTACGTCAAGATCGTCGACCGCAAGAAGGACATGATCCTGGTCTCCGGCTTCAACGTCTATCCTAACGAGATCGAGGACGTGCTGGCCATGCATCCTGGCGTGCTGGAGTCGGCCGCGGTCGGCGTGTCCGATCCGAAGACCGGCGAAGCGGTGAAGATCTACGTGGTGAAGAAGGATCCCGCACTGACCGAGGCCGCGCTGCTCGACCACTGCCGCACCAACCTGACCGCCTACAAGGTGCCGCGCCAGATCGCCTTCCGCAACGAACTGCCGAAGACCAACGTCGGCAAGATCCTGCGGCGCGAACTGCGCGACGAAAAACTCTGACGCGGAGAAGACGGCGATGAGCGAAATCCGGGTTACGCGCGCACACGGCACCACGCTGAAAAAGGCCCGCAAGGGCGCCGAGCACATCGCCGAGGAACTCGGCGATGAATTCGGCCTCGATCACGAATGGGATGGCAACACCCTGCGCTTCCAGCGCATGGGCGTCACCGGCCACATCGAGGTGGGCAAGAAG
>JAUYSD010000344.1 GCA_030696505.1 Sulfuritalea sp.
CACCCGGCGTTCCGCCTGTTCGCCACCTCGAACACGGTAGGCCTCGGCAACCTCTCCGGCCTCTACCACGGCACGCAGATGCTCAACCACGCGCAGATCGACCGCTGGAACATCGTCGCCACACTCAATTACCTGCCGCACGCCGAGGAAGTCGCCATCGTGCTGGCGCGCGTGCCGGGCAAGGACAACGATCGCGGCCGGCAACTGGTGAGCTCGATGGTGGCGGTGGCCGACCTGACGCGCAAGGGCTTCGCCGTCGGCGACTTGTCCACGCTGATGTCGCCGCGCACAGTGATCAGTTGGGCGGAAAACTGCGAAATCTTCCGCGACCCGGCGCTGGCCTTCCGCCTTTCCTTCCTCAACAAGTGCGACGATGCCGAGCGACCCATCGTCGCCGAGTATTACCAGCGCTGCTTCGGAGCCGAGCTCGACGAATCCTGGATGCTCCCGCCGGCGCCGTAATGAGCGCTCCGCACGGCCGCCCGAAGGAGCGACAGTCACCATCCGGAGCCGCGCAGCGGCGAACCGTGGTCACCCCTTCGCCTGGCGAGGGGGACGGGGGGAGTGTGGTTACGGTCCGCCAGCAGCAACAGGTCGAGGAACTCTGCGCCGCGACGCTGCGCGCCATGACCGGCGACGGCGACCTGCATTACGCCGGGCAGCGCCTGCAGCGCGGTTCGCGCGTCCTGCCCACCTACGCGCCGCACCTGCGTACCAATGCCGCCGCTGACGACTTCGCCGCCTGCCGCGCCACCGCCGACGGCATGGCGCTGCGCCTGCTGCACAGCGATGCCGACCTGCATCAACGCCACTGCCCGTCCGATCCGGTCGAGCGATTGATCTTCGAGTTACTCGAACAGTTGCGCGTCGAAACCCTGGTGCCGGAAGCCATGCCGGGCATGGCCGGCAACCTGCGGCAACGCTTTGAAGCCTGGTCGCGCGCCTTCCATGAATCGGGCCTGACCGACAGCAGCCTGGGCATCCTGCTCTACACCGTGACGCAGATCTGCTGGTCGCGCCTCCATGCCCTGCCGGTGCTGGAAGAGGACCTGATCGAGACCACGCGCGCCGGCATTGCGCCGGTGATCGGCATTCCGCTTTCCGGCCTGCGCCGTTCGCGCGACGATCAGGCAGCCTTCGCCGTTCATGCCCTGGTCATCGCCCGCATCGTCGGCGAGCGCGTGCGGGCCGAGATCGAGGACAGCGGCGACGAAAGCGCTGCGGCACAGGAGGCGGCAAAGCGCGGCTTCGCCTTGCTGCTGGATTTCGACCGGGACGAAGCCGAAACCTTCCCCGCCGCGAATTCCGGGGAAAGCAAAACGTTCAAGGAAAGCGAATCGGGCTATCGCGTGTTCACCACGCGCTTCGATGTCGAAGTCAATGCCGCCGGGCTGGTGCGCAAGGCATTACTCAACGAATATCGCCAGCGCCTCGATGCGCGCGTGGCGCGCCAGGGCATCAACCTGTCGCGCCTGGCGCGGGTCTTCGCCGCCGTGCTGACCACGCCCGAGCAGGACGGCTGGCGCTTCGACGAGGAGGACGGGCACATCGACGGCCGTCGACTGGCGCAACTGGTCAGTTCGCCGGCCGAGCGCCGCCTGTTCCGCCAGGACCGTTTGCGGCCGCGCGCTACCAGCGCGGTCGGCATCCTGATCGACTGCTCGGGTTCGATGAGCGGCCTGGCCGAAACCCTCGCGACCCTGGTCGACATCCTGGTGCGCGCACTGGACATGGCCGGCGTCGACAGCGAGGTGTTGGGCTTCACCACGGGCGCCTGGAACGGCGGCCGCGCCTGGAAGGAATGGCAGGCCCAGGGCCGACCGCCGCAGCCGGGACGGCTCAACGAGGTCTGCCACCTGGTGTTCAAGAATGCCGGGCGCAACTGGCGGCGCTCGCGTGCCGACATCGCGGCGCTGCTGAAGGCCGACCTGTTCCGCGAGGGCATCGACGGCGAGGCGGTGGACTGGGCCTGCGACCGGCTGCTGGCGCGCACCGCCGAACGGCGCATCCTGCTGGTGATCTCCGACGGCTGCCCAATGGACAGCGCCACGGGCCTGGCCAACGACGCAGGCTACCTCGACCAGCACCTGAAGCAGGTCGTGGCGCGGCGTGAGAACCAGGGCAAGGTGGAGATACTCGGCCTCGGCGTCGGGCTCGACCTCAGTCCGTTTTATCGCCGTAGCGTCAGCGCCAACTTTGTGCAGGGGCTCGACAACCAGGCGTTCTTCGACATCGCCGGACTGCTGCGCAAGCGGTAGTTGGGTCGGAGCTCCGGGCCGCAGCAGGATCAGGAGTCGGCGGGTTCGAAGGTGATCGCCATGTCCGCCGCGGCGCGCCGCAGGTTGGGCACGAATTCCAGCGCGCGGCCGATCGACAGCCGTGCGACCGGCGCCTGCAGCGCCACGCTGGCGATCATGCGGCCGCGGGCATCGGTCACCGGCACGGCGATGCCGATCACGCCGGCCTGGAGTTCCTCGTTGTTCACGCCCACCTTGGTGATCGCGATGCTTTCCAGTTGTGCCTCGATGGTCGCGGTGTCGGTGATGGTGTTGTCGGTGTAGCGCTTGAAACTCAGGGATTCGAGGATCCGGCGCCGCTTGGCCTTGGGCATCTGGCTGAGGACCAGCTTGCCGCTCGAGGTGCAATGCAGCGGTACGCGCGACCCCGGCTTGAGGTTTGCCTTGAGCGACCAATCGGTTTCGATGCGATCGATGTAGATGATCTCGTCGCCGCCGAACATCGCCAGATTGCAGGTCTCGCCGATCTCATCGACCAGGCGGCGCAGGATCACACGACGTTCGGCGCGCACCGAGTTGTTGGTCATGACATCGAGGCCAAAGCGCGCCAGGCGATGCCCGACGCCGTAACTCTTGCCGGTCGGTTCGCGCTGCATCAGGCCGGCGGCTTCGAGCATCGAGAGAATGCGGAAGGCCGTGGCGGCCGGCAGGCCGGATTGTTCGACGATTTCGGACAGCGCCACCGGGCGTTCCGACTTCACCACGATTTCCATGATGGCGAAGGCCCTCAGGGCAGCGGCCGACAGGTTGCTGGCTTCGGTCATTGAAGCTCGACTCCACAGGATTGCGATGGCATCAGTATATAAGCGCGGCAGGCTGCATAAATCACAAACATCAGAAAATGGAATAAATATTTTCGTTAATAACATTTTTTGTTGGCAATTTTGGTTCGTGTCGCGTATATTTCAAAAAAACGAAACACCTTGTTTCGTTTACCAGCCCACCAGAAGGCTTCCACGCAGCACTGACCCAGAACAACGCCAGGAGGAGACCACCATGCAACTCACGACCCCGAAACTGTTCCGCGAAGTCCTGTTTTTCCTGGCAGCGCTGTTCGCTGTCAGCGGCGCCATCGGCCAGGAAAAATACCCGCAGCGCCCAATCGAATTCATCGTGCCCTGGGGGCCAGGCGGCGGCGCCGACCAACTGGCGCGCAAGCTGGGCAAGCTGCTCGAAGCCGACCTCAAAACCTCGTTCCCGGTGATCAACGTTCCCGGAGCCACCGGCAATACCGGCATGACCAAGCTGCTCAGCGGGCAGGCCGACGGCTATGCCATGGCCATCCTGATCGGCGATACGGCCGCGACGCTGGTGGCGGGCGGTGCGCGCTGGAAGCTGGCCGACGTCACGTCGCTGGCCATCGCCATCCGCCAGCCCTCCGGGCTCTTCGTCAAGGCGGACAGCCGCTTCAAGACCTGGAACGACGTGGTCGCCGAGGCCAAGGCCAAGCCGGGCACGCTCAAGGTGGCGATCCTCGGCTTCGGCAGCGCAGACGACATCACTCTGAACTTCCTCGCCGCCAAGGGCGTCAAGATGATCGGTGTGCCCTTCGCCAGCCCCGGCGAGCGCTACAGTTCGATTCTTGGCGGCCACGCCGACCTGCTGTTCGAGCAGGCGGGCGACATCCACAGCTTCCTCAGCAGCAAGCAGATGCGGCCGCTGATCGTCTTCGGCGAGGAGCGCATGGAAGAGTTCCCGGACGTCCCGTCGTCCAAGGAGGCCGGCCTCGAAATCTACCTGCCGCAGTTCCGCTCGCTGGTGATGAAGGCCGGTACCGACCCGCAGCGCGTCAAGCTGGTGGCCGATGCCATCGCCCGCGCGACGAAGTCGCCCGAGTACGTGGCCTTCCTCAAGGAGTCGCTGGCACGCAAGGACAGCTTCCTGCCGGCATCCGAGGCGCAGACCTTCATCGCCGGGGAGGTCGACACCATGCAGAAATTCAGCGCCAAGAAGTAAGACCGCCAGCACCGAACCGGAACGGGAATAGCCATGCTGAACCGCTTGCTGCGCGCTTCGCCCTACGTCGTGGTGCAACTGGCTGCGATATATCTCTACCAGGTAGCGGGCCGCATCGAGTTTCCGGCGGCCCCGGGCCGGATCGGGCCGGATTTCTGGCCCAAGTCCATCCTGGTGCTGCTGGGCCTGGTCTGCGTCTATGAAATCATCAAGAACCTGCTGATCGGCGAGACCTTCACCGCGGCCGGCCTGCTCGAAAAGCTCATGAAGGACAGCGGGGCAAACGAGAGCGAGGAGCAGCTGCGCAGCTACCCGCTGCTGCTCGTCGGCGGCATTCTCCTCACCGTTGTCTACGTCGCGACCATCGACAAGCTCGGTTTCTTCCTCGCCACGATCGCCTACCTTGCGCTGTTCATGGTCATCGGGCGCTATCGGCGCTGGGGCGTCATTGCCATCGCCAGCGTGCTCGGTTCGCTGGGGTTGATGTTCATCTTCATGAAGGTGGTTTACGTGTCCTTGCCGCTGGGGACCGAACCCTTCTCGGCGGTTTCGCTCTGGCTGCTGGCAACCATGGGAGTACATTGATGGACGCCCTGATCCACCTCGGCAACGGCTTCCTGCAGGTGCTGCAGCCGGCCAATCTGCTGGTGCTGTGCATCGGCCTGGTGCTGGGCATGCTGGTCGCCGTGCTGCCAGGACTGACTTTGGTGATGGGCGTGGTTCTGGCGCTGCCCTTTACCTACACCATGGAATTGCTGCCGGCGATCATCCTGCTGACGGCCATGTATGTGTCCGGGACCTATGGCGGTGCCTTTACCGCCATCCTGTTCCGCATTCCCGGTGAGCCGATCGATGTGCCGCTGCTGTGGGACGGCTATACCATGGCGCGCAAGGGCCAACCGGCCAAGGCACTGGGTTGGACTTTGTTTGCCGCGCTGGGCGGCGGCCTCATCACGACCTTGGTCATGGTGCTGGCATCGGGGCCGGTCGCCACCTTCGCCCTGACGTTTTCGTCGCCCGAGTATTTCGCCATCATCATTTTCGGCCTGGCCAGCGTGGTGTCGCTCGGCGGCGGCTCGATCACCAACGCCGCCATCAGCCTGATGCTCGGCCTGCTGATCGCCACCGTCGGCGTGGATTCGATCTACGGCTCGGAGCGCTTCGCCTTCGGCGTGCCCTTCCTCCAGGACGGCATCGAATACCTGCTGGTGATGGTCGGCGCCTACGGCCTGGGCGAAGTGTTCACACGCCTCGAAAAAGGTTTCGCCGGCGACGGCACGACGGCCGACACCGATCGCCGCATCAGCACCGAGTTTCCCACGCTGGCCGAAATGCTCAGGCTCAAGATGACCTTCCTGCGCAGTTCGCTGGTCGGCATCGTGGTCGGCATCATTCCCGGTGCCGGCGCCACCGTCGCCTCCTTCGTCGCCTACGGTGCCGAAGGCCAGTACGGCAAACGCGGCAAGGAACTGGGCAGCGGCATCGCCGAAGGCATCGTCGCGCCGCAGACCGCAGCGACTTCCTCGGTCGGCGGTGCAATGATTCCGCTGCTGACCATGGGCATCCCCGGCAGCGGCGCCACCGCCATCATCCTCGGCGCCTTCCTGCTGCACGGCATGCAGCCGGGACCGCAGGTCTTCGTCACCTCGGGGCCTTTCGTCTATGCCGTGTTCGCCTCGATCTTCCTCGGCGTCATCGGCATGTGCGTCATCGGCTATTTCGCCATCAAGCCTCTGGTCAAGGTGCTCGAACTTCCTGAGGCGGTCGTCTCGGCCTTTGTCGTGCTGTTCTGCTTCATCGGTGCCTTCGCCGCGCGCAACAACCTGTCCGATCTGTACGTCATCATGGGCTTCGGCATCCTCGGTTACCTGTTCGAGAAGTTCAAGTTCCCGATCGCGCCGATGGTGCTGGGCGTCATTCTCGGGCCGCTGGCCGAAAGCTCCTTCATGACCATGATGGTCAGCCACAGCAACGACTGGACGGTGCTGATCGGGCGCCCGATCAGCGCCACGGTGATGGTGATGACCGTCATCGCCGTGGTCTATCCCATACAACGCCAGCTGCGCGAACGTACCCGTCGCAGCGGCGCACAGCAGTAGAAAGGCAGCAGCGACATGGACAGCATCGTCACTCCCCTGATAAATGCGGCGCGCGCGGCGCAGCGCCAATACGAGACCTGGGACCAGGCCGGCGTCGACGCCGTGGTCACTGCCGCCGGCTGGGCCATCATGCAGCCGGAGCGCAACCGTATCCTGGCCGAAATGGCGGTGAAGGACACCGGTCTCGGCGTGGTCGAGGACAAGATCACCAAGAACCACCGCAAGACCCTCGGCCTGCTGCGCGACCTCAAGGGCGCGAAAAGCGTCGGCGTCATCGCCGAATATCCCGAGCTGGGCGTCGTCGAGATCGCGCGTCCGGTCGGCGTGGTCGCCGCCATCACGCCCTCGACCAATCCCGGGGCGACGCCGATCAACAAGATCATCAATGCGCTCAAGGGGCGCAATGCGGTGATCGTCGCTCCCTCGCCCAAGGGCGCCACCACCTGCGCCGCGCTGCTGCGTTACGTCGGCGCCGAACTGGAAAAGGTCGGCGCGCCGCAAGACCTGGTGCAGATGCTGCCCAGCCCGATCACCAAGGAAGCGACATTCGCCCTGATGCGCCAGTCCGACCTCGTGGTGGCCACCGGCTCCCAGGCCAATGTGCGCGCCGCGTATGCCAGCGGCACGCCGGCCTTCGGCGTTGGCGCCGGCAATGTCGCCAGCATCATCGACGGATCGGCCAACCTGGCCGACGCGGCGGCGGCGATCGCCCGGTCCAAGACCTTCGACAATGCCACCAGCTGTTCTTCGGAAAACAGCGTCGTCATCATCGACGCCGTCTATGCCGGCGCGCTGTCCGCCCTGGCTGCCGCCGGCGGCGTGCTGCTTGCGGCGGACGAGAAGGAGAGACTGCAGGCCGTGATGTGGCCCGACGGCAAGCTGGCGAGCAAGGTGACGGCGCAGGACGCGCCGCGCATCGCCGCCATCGCCGGCCTCGAGCGCGAGGCATTGCGCAGCGCCCGCTTCCTGATGGTCGAAGAGACCGGCGCCGGTCCGGACTTTCCCTACTCCGGCGAAAAGCTGTCGCCGGTGCTCACCGTCTACCGGGCGCGCGACTTCGACCACGCCTGCGCCATCGTCGCCGACATCTATGCCTACCAGGGTGCCGGGCATTCGGTCAGCATCCACAGCACCGATGATGCGCACATCCTGCGTCTCGGCCTCGAACTGCCGGTCTCGCGCGTGATCGTGAACCAGATTCATTGCTACGCGACCGGCGGCAGCTTCGACAACGGCCTGCCCTTCTCGCTGTCGATGGGCTGCGGCACCTGGGGACGCAACAATTTCTCCGACAACATGAACTACCGCCACTACCTCAACATCACGCGCATCTCGCGCAAGATCGCCCCGCGCGAGCCGGCGCTGGAGGATATCTTCGGCGAGCATTTCCGCAAGTACGGAAAGTAGGCATGCTGCGCACGATCCGCGCCCACGTCGACCATCAGGCGGGTCTGTGTCCCGACGCTACCTACCTGATCGCTCCCGAGACCGGCCGGCGCATGAGCTTCGGCGAATTGCAGGCCGCCTCCCGCCGTCTGGCGGCCTGGCTGCGCAGCGAGGGCATCCGCCCCGGCGCCAAGGTGGCGCTGCTGATGCCCAACGGCTACCAGACCTGCCGGCTGTTCATCGGCACCATGTACGGCGGTTACTGCGTCACGCCGCTCAACCTGCTGGCCCAGCCTGCGCAGCTCGCCTACGTGCTGGAACACAGCGACGCCGAAATCGTCTTCGTTGCGCCGGACCAGGTCGGCCGCCTGCAGCAGGCGGCCGCGGGCCTGGCGAAAGCGCCGCGCATGGTGCTCTGCGACGTCAATGCCGGGGAATTCCTGCCGCCCGTGGAGGCCGCCGTCATGCCCGACAGTCCGGACGAGGAGGATGCCGCGCTGATGATGTACACCTCCGGCACCACGGGCAAGCCCAAGGGCGTCGTGCTGTCGCAGCGCGCCGTGATTTCCGGCGGCGCTTTCGTTTCCGCCGTGCATGAGCTCGGTCCGGCCGATCGCGTCATGGCGGTGCTGCCGCTCTACCACATCAACGCCCAGGTGGTCACCGCAACGTCGCCGCTGATCCATGGCGGCAGCCTGGTGCTGCCCAACCGCTTCAGCGCCTCGAATTTCTGGCAGACCGCGATCGCCCAGGGCTGCACCTGGATCAACGTGGTGCCGACCATGATCGCCTACCTGCTGAACGGCCCGGACCTTGCCGAACTCGGCCTCGACGCCTCGACCATCCGCTTTTGCCGCTCGGCCTCGGCGCCGCTGCCGCCGGCGCAGCATCTGGCCTTCGAGCGCAAGTTCGGCATCGGTATCATCGAGACCATGGGCCTGACCGAAACCGCCGCGCCCTGCTTCTCCAATCCGCTGGCGCCCGAGCAGCGCAAAGTCGGCAGCCCCGGCCCGGCCTTCGGCAACGAGGCGAAAATCATCGACAGCGCCGGCCGCAGGCTGCCCGCCGGCCAGGTCGGCGAAATCCTGGTGCGCGGCGCCAATGTGATGAGCTGCTACTACAAGGACCCGGCGGAGACGGCGCGCACCCTCGAGCCGGACGGCTGGCTGCATACCGGGGACCTCGGCTACATGGATGCCGACGGCTTCGTCTTCGTCACCGGTCGCATCAAGGAGCTCATCATCAAGGGCGGCGAAAACATCGCGCCGCGCGAAATCGACGAGGCCCTGCTCAGGCATCCCGCCCTGCTCGAAGCCGCGGCCGTCGGCATTCCCGACGACAACTACGGGCAGGAGATCCTGGCTTGCGTGGTGCTCAAGCCGGACCGGACCTGTTCCGAAGCGGAGTTGCGCAAATACTGCGAAGGTGAGCTGGGCATTTACAAGACGCCGCGCCACTTCCGCTTCGTGCAGGAGTTGCCGAAGGGACCGTCGGGCAAGGTGCAAAGGCTGAAGCTGCTCGAGCTCGTTGCCGCGACGACGCAAAGCGAAAGTCCCTAAGCGCAATCGCCGATGGCGCGCCTTGGGCAGCCCGCAGTCCTTCAAAGCGGGACAAGCCTCAAGTTTTCAATGCGCCGCACCGCGAGTCGAAACGCATGCTGCATTGCGTTTTGACGTCACAGCTTCCGATTTCGTTTCATTTGTCGGCTTCCCCACCGATTTGTCTTGCCAGCGGCGACGGTTTTTGACGATAGTTCGCACATGCAATATTGAAACATATCGTTTCATATTCACATTGATGCGGCGCCATTGAAGCGCACGACATGGAGGGAGCGGGGATGTCCTTGGTTTTCGACTACATCGTGGTCGGCGCCGGATCGGCGGGCTGTGTCCTGGCCAATCGGCTGTCCGAGGACCCTCTGAAAAGCGTGCTGCTGCTCGAGGCCGGCGGCGAAGACTGGAATCCCTGGATTCACATTCCGGTCGGTTACTTCAAGACCATGCATGACCCGAAGCTGGACTGGTGCTATCTGACCGAACCCGATCCGGGCATCGCCAATCGCCAGCTCCAATGGCCGCGCGGCAAGGTGCTGGGCGGTTCCAGTTCCCTCAATGGTTTGTTGTACATCCGCGGCCAGCGGGCCGACTACGATCACTGGGCGAATCTGGGCAACCCGGGTTGGCGTTACGACGATGTGCTGCCCTATTTCCGGAAGTCGGAAGACCAGCAGCGCGGGGCCAACGCGTATCACGGCGTCGGCGGGCCGCAGAAGGTTTCCGACCTGCGCCTGAATCGCCCGATTGCCGACCACTTCGTCAAGGCGGCTCAGGAAATCGGCATTCCCTTCAACGAGGACCCGAACGGGGCGGAACAGGAAGGTGTCAGCTATTTCCAGCAGACGGCACACAAGGGACTGCGCTGGAGCACGGCGAAAGGCTTCCTCAAGCCCGCGCGTCGACGCCCCAATCTGCAGCTTGAAACCCGCGCCCAAACCACGCGCGTGCTGTTCGACGGTACGCGGGCCGTCGGTGTCGAGTTCATCCAGGGCGGACACAGGCGACAGGCCACGGCCAGAGCCGAAGTGATCCTGTCTGCCGGTGCGATCGGATCGCCGCAAATTTTGCAGTGTTCGGGGATCGGCCCCGCCGGACTGCTGCAGCGGCTGGGCGTGCCGGTGGTGCTCGACTTGCCCGGCGTCGGAGAAAACCTTCAGGATCATCTTCAGGTCAGGCTGGTGTTCAAGACCCGCGAGCGCACGCTGAACGACGAGGTCAACAGTCCGCTGAACAAACTGTGGATCGGCATGCAGTACCTCCTGTCGCGGACCGGCCCGCTTACGCTGGCGGCGAGTCAGGTCGCGATCTTCACGCGCTCCGGCCCCGATGTGACCCGACCGGATATCCAGTTCCACATGCAGCCGCTGAGCGCGGACAAGCCCGGTGAAGGCGCGCATCGGTTTTCCGCCTTTACGTCGTCGGTCTGTCAGTTGCGCCCGTTCAGCCGCGGACGCATCAAAATCAAGTCGGCCGATGCGCTGGAGTACCCGACGATCCATCCGAATTACCTGTCGGATCAACGGGATTATCCGGTGGTCATAGGCGGCATCAGAATGGCCCGCCGCATCGCGCAGGCGCCTGCGCTGGCGCCACACATTGTTTCCGAATTCGTGCCGGGTGCGCAGTTCCAGAGCGATGCGGAGCTGCTCGATGCCGCGCGACGCTACAGCCAGACCATCTACCACCCGGTCGGCACCTGCAAGATGGGCACCGACACCCTGGCGGTGGTCGATGAGCGGCTCAGGGTGCGCGGCATTCCCGGATTGCGCGTGGTCGATGCGTCGATCATGCCGGAGATCGTCTCCGGCAATACCAACGCGCCAACAATAATGATTGCCGAGAAGGCCGCCGACATGATTCGCGAGGATGCCGGCAAGTAAAGAATTCAGGAATTGCCCATGAGGCAATGGTGGACTCCTTGTGATCCGACGGATCCCGGAGTCCGGTTTTTAAAACAATGGAGGAGGCAATGATGGCGACTTTGATACGGAAATTCTTGATGGGTGCCGTCGCGGCAATGCTGGTCACTGCCGGCGGCATGGCGCAGGCCCAGCAAGTGACGCGGATGAAAATCCAGACGGCGGTTCCGACCGCGAGCATCTACTTCGACTTGATGAAACGCTTCGGCGAACGCGTGGACAAGATGTCCAACGGCCGTATCAAGATGGAGATACTGCCCGACGGCGCGGTGGTCAACGCCTTCGAGATTCTCGACGCGGTGGACAAGGGCGTGGTCGATGGCGGCTTCGCCTGGACGCACTACTGGTCGGGCAAGAACAGCGCGGCGGCCCTGTTCTCCAATCCGGCCGCGGGCGCCGGCACCGGCATGGACCAGATCTCGCACATGGCCTGGCTGTCGCAGGGCGGCGGTAATGCGCTCTACGAAAAGCTGTATGAGTCCGGTCTGAAGATGAACATCAAGCCCTTCATGATGCAACCGATGGGTCCCGACCCCTTCGGCTGGTTCAAGACGCCGATCAACTCGATCGCCGACATGAAGAAAATGAAATACCGCTCGCCTCCCGGATTGACGGGCGAGGTGTTCAAGGAAATGGGCATCAACGCAGTGGCCATGCCGGGCGGCGAGATCGTTCCGGCCGCACAGCGCGGCGTGATCGACGCGGCCGAATGGATCGGTCCGGCGGACGACATGATCCTCGGCTTCCATAACGTGTTCAAGCATTACTACCTGCAGGGTCTGCATCAGTCGTCGGACATCGGCGAGATACTGATCAACAAGACGGTCTGGAACAAGCTGCCGGCGGACCTGAAGGCGGTGATCGAAGGTGCCGTGATGGCGACCATCACCGAAACCTACGCCTTCAACGTCGATCGCAACGCAAAGGCGCTGGAGAAGCTGCAGAAGGATCACAAGGTCATCGTGCATGACACGCCGAAGGAGTTCTTCGCCGCCTTCCTCAAGGCCACCAACATCGTGTATGACCGCGAGGCGGCGCGCAATCCCTTGTTCAAGGAAGTGCTGGAATCGCAACGCGCCTACGCCAAGGTCGTGGTGCCTTACTGGACCAAGATCAACGGCCTGTATTACGGTCTCGGCGCCGAGGCGGTAGCCCACAAATAGTCGTCGCCAGGCGCGCTCATGGCGGTGCGTGGCGGGAGCCGCGCACCGCATTCAACCTGCTCGAATACGCTCGGATACAGGACTCATGACCGGACATCCCTCAAAACTGCTGCGCATCGCGCACGCGCTCGATCCGATCGCCATCTGGACCGGAAAGCTGACCGCCTGGCTGATCATCCCGATGGTGCTGTCGCTGGTCTATGAAGTCGTGGCGCGCTACGTCTTCGATTCGCCGACGCTATGGGCCTACGACATGACCTTCATGCTCTATGGCGCCTTCTTCATGCTGGGATCGGCCTACACGCTGCAGCGCAAAGGGCACATCCGCACCGATTCGCTCTACGGCGGCTGGTCGCCGCGCACCCAGGGCATCGTCGATGCGGTCTGCTATATCGTGATGTTCATGCCCTTTGCCGCGATATTCCTGTGGTTTGGCTGGAGTTACTTTTTCAAGGCATTCATGACCGGCGAACGCTTCGTCAGCAGTCCCTGGATGCCGATCACCTGGCCCTTCAAGATGGCCATGCCCCTGACCGGATTGCTGCTGGCGATCCAGGGCGTCTCAGAATTTTGCAAGAGCCTCGATGCCGCGATAAGCGGACGCTGGCCGGACGGCGCCGGACAGACCGGCCTCGGCAGGGAGGCGACGTGAGCAACGAAATTTTCGGGCTAGTGGCTCTGGTGGCCCTGTTCGGCATCATCTTCATCGGTTTTCCGATCGCCTTCACGCTGGGCGCCGTTGCACTCGGCGCCGGCTTCATCGCCTACGGGCCGATGGTGTTCGATCTCGCGGTGCTGCAGACCTTCTCGGTGATGAAAGACACCGTGCTGGCCTCGATTCCCTTCTTTCTGTTCATGGGCTTTCTGCTCGAACAGTCCGGACTGATGGAGCGCATGTTCACCGGCATCCAGCAGTTGCTGGCCGGGCTGCGCGGCTCGCTGTACCTCGCGGTACTGATCACGGCGACGATTTTCGCGGCGGCCACGGGCATCGTCGGCTCGGCGGTCACGCTGCTCGGCGTCATGGCCGGGCCGGCGATGATCAAGAGCGGCTACGACACCAGGCTCAGCGCCGGGGCGATCGCCGCCGGCGGCACGCTGGGCATCCTGATCCCGCCTTCGGTGATGCTGATCGTCATGGGGCCGGTGGTCGGGGTGCCGGCGACCGACCTGTTCGCCGCGGCGGTGATCCCGGGCCTGCTGCTGTCGACCATCTTCACCATGTGGTGCCTGGTCCGCTGCTGGCTCAATCCGGCGCTGGGCCCGGCGCTGCCGCCGGAAATGCGCGCCAGCTCGATGGCAGCGGTGGTGCGCGACCTGGTGATCGGCGTCGTGCCGGTGATCGTGGTGATCATCGCCACGCTGGGCGTGATCCTGATGGGCATCGCGACGCCGACCGACGCCGGCGCGGTGGGCTGCGCCGCCGTGTTCATCCTGACGCTGCTCTCCCGGCGCATGACGATGGCGAAGATACGCCGCTCGGCCTACCAGACGCTCGAGGTATCGAGCATGATCCTGATGCTGGTCACCGCATCGAACCTGTTCGGCGCGGTGTTCTCGCGCCTGGGCAGCGCCGAGTACCTGGCCAGCCTGCTGACCAGCCTGGCCCTGCCGCCGACGCTGATGCTGATCGTGATCCTGGGCCTGATCATCATCCTCGGCTGGCCGCTGGAATGGGTGCCCATCGTACTCATCGTGGTGCCCATCGTGCTGCCCATCGTCCAGGCGCTGAACATCGACCTGATCTGGTTCTGCACCCTGGTTGCGATGACGCTGCAGACCGCCTGGCTGTCGCCGCCGGTAGCGCTGTCGGCCTATTTCCTCAAGGGCGTGGTACCGCAATGGGAACTCAAGGATATCTACGCCGGCATGGTCCAGTTCATGATCCTGCAACTCGTGGGAGTCGGCCTGGTGCTGACATTTCCGCAATTGGCAACCTGGCTGGTCACCCGCAGTTAGAACCGGAGAGACTCCAACATGCTAGCCAAAGACGTCATGACAACGGCGATCCTCACCGTGACACCCGATACGGATGTGGGGGAGATCGCCCGCACTCTGCTCGATGCGCACATCAGCGCAGTTCCCGTGATCGACGGGGACGGCAATTTGATCGGCATCGTCAGCGAAGGCGACCTGCTGCACCGCGCCGAGGCGGAAACGCGCCGCCGTCCGTCATGGTGGTTGCGCCTGCTGGCAACCCCGGAGGAATCGTCGGAGCGCTACTTGCGGGAATTCGGCCGGCGCGCGCGCGATGTGATGACCCGCGACGTGATTACCGTCGAGCCCGATACACCGCTCACCGAAATCGCCGCCATGCTCGAACAATTTCACATCAAGCGCGTGCCGGTGATGGAACACGGCAAGCTGGTCGGCATCGTCAGTCGCGCCAATCTGCTGCGCGGCGTGGCGACATGGCAAAAGCCCAGCGATGTCCGCGTCGAGGACTCGGCCCTGCGCAGCTTGTTGCTGAAGGCGCTGAGCGAAGCCGACCTGCCGATGCATCTGGTCAATGTCACGGTCACCGACGGCGCGGTGGAGCTTTGGGGCGTGGTCGACTCGGAACTGCAGATCGAGGCGGCACGCGCCGCGGCGGAAGCCACGGTCGGCGTGCTGCGGCTGGAAAACCACCTGGTCCGGAAACGCTGACCACGCCGGGCCGAAACCCGTGCGCCGGATGAAACGGTATGCTGAAATAGCGTTCGGCGCGAGCCATCAGCGGCGAAGACCGGGCGACAAGAAAAAATCCACCGAGGAGACGGGACATCAAGCGAGGCAAGACCCTGACGGGTCAATATCACACGGCGGCATGGGTCGAGTCCGGCGCGGATGAGTCGCAGGAAGGCGTGGACGAGGAAACGCGCGAGGACATTCGGCGTCTGCGGCCGCTGACCGTCCTCGAGCACCTGAGCGAAGCCTCGCAGCCGCTGACCCTGGCACAGCTGGCCGCCATGATGCGGGTGCCGAAAAGCACCCTGATGCGGCTTTTGCGGTCGATGGAAGCGCAGGGTTATCTGCTGCACATGCCGGCCGAACGCGGCTATGTGCCGGGAACCCGCTCGACCACCCTGGCCCTGCGGATGCTGCGCGGCTCCAACATCCGGCGCGACTGCCGGGCAATTCTGCGCAACCTGGTGCGCTCGCTCGGCGAAACCTGCAACCTGACCGTACCGGATGCGGGTCGCGTGCTCTACGTCGAGCGCATCGACACGACCGCGCCGCTGCGCATGCATCTGCAGCCCGGCATCTGGGTGCCGATGCATTGCACGGCCAGCGGCAAGCTGTTTCTCGCGTCGATGCCGCTGCTGGAAAGGCGCAGCATCCTCGACCAGATGCCGCTGCCACGACATTCGCCGCGCACTATCACCGATCGCCGAGAACTTGACGCGGAACTGGATCGGATCGCCCGCCGCGGGGTGGGCATCGACAACGAGGAATTCGTCCTCGGCATGGTCGCCGTGGCAGTGCCGGTGCGCGGCGAGGACGGCAAACTGGTGGCGGCGGTTGCCTGTCACGCGCCGACCGCACGCCGCTCGCTGGATGAACTGCTGAACTGCGTTCCGGAGTTATGCACGGCGGCCAACGCCATGCAGCGCATCCTGTCCCCGGCAAAATACTGACCGTGCGCGGCAAGGACTGAACGCCCAAATCTGTTGATCTTCCAATCGCCACGCAGCAGACTCGCGGGATAATCCCGGTTTGCCGCCGAATGGAAGTTCCGATGTTTGCGCATGACGCCTGTTGCCCTTTTGCCCGCTCAGTCCCGGCCGGTTTGCAGTGACGCGACTGATCCTCGCCCTCATGTGGCTGCTGCACTGGCTGCCCCTGCCCCTGCTGGCGGTCTTCGGCCGCGCGCTCGGCCTGGTCTTGTATGTTCTGGTGCGCGAGCGACGGCAGGTCACCCTGACCAACCTGGGCCTGTGCTTTCCGCAGTTGTCGCCGGCCGAAAAGTCGACGCTGGCGCGCCGCCACCTGATGGCATTCGGCCGCAGCTTCCTCGAACTCGGGCTCTGGTGGTGGGCCTCGCCTGCTCGCATGCGGCGCCTGGTGCGGCTCGAAGGCGCCGAGAAGCTCGCCGCCTGCAAGGGCCGCCCGGTGATCCTGCTGGTGCCGCATTTCGTCGGCATCGACGCCGGCGGCATGCGCCTGGCGCTGGAACTGGAGCGGGGGCTGGTGGCGATTTACACCCATCAGAAGAACCGCATCTTCGAGGCGGCGATGAACAAGGGCCGCTGCCGCTTCGGCAACTTCGAGATGGTGTCGCGCCAGGAAGGCACGCGCAAGGCGCTCAAGGCGGTGAAGGCCGGCCGCGTTTTCCATTACTCGCCGGACATGGATTACGGCCCCAAGGAGTCGGTCTTCGTGCCCTTCTTCGGCGTGCCGACGGCCACCATCACCGGCTTGTCCCGCCTGGCCCGGCTGACCGGAGCGACCGTGATCCCGCTGGTGACGCGCATGGAGCACCGGGGTTGGCAAACTCGCTACGTCGCCACGGTCGGCGAACCCTGGGCGGACTTTCCCGGCACCAGCGAGCTTGCGGACGCGCGCCGGCTGAATGCCTTCATCGAAGCCGAGGTGCTGCGCTCGCCGGAACAGTACTACTGGCTGCACAAACGCTTCAAGACACGGCCGCCGGGGGAACAAGGGCTTTATTGACCCCAATTTCAGAAAGTTGGCGCTGGCGACACGGCGTATGCTCGTTAACGCTCATGGCAGAAAGTGCAACCCACCGATGATGAAACACGCGAAAGTCGAATTGAAGGCCCGCCCCCCCATCCCCCCTCACGGGGGGCTACTGGCTAGCTCGCTTCGCTCGACAGTCACCAGTCGCTCCGAACGAGTTATTTCACGTTAAATGAAGATCCGCTTCACCAAAATGCACGGCCTCGGCAACGATTTCGTTGTGCTCGACGCCATCAACCAGGACTTCGTGCCGACGCCGGCGCAGGCACGCTGGCTCGCCGACCGGCACTTCGGCATCGGCTGCGACCAACTCCTGGTGGTCGAGCGCGCCACCACGCCCGGCGTCGATTTCCGTTACCGTATTTTCAACGCCGACGGCGGCGAGGTCGAGCAGTGCGGCAATGGCGCGCGCTGCTTCGTGCGCTTCGTGCATGAGCAGGGACTCACCGACAAACGCGAGCTCCGCGTCGAAACCTCATCCGGCCTGATCGCGCCGCGCCTCGAAGCCGACGGCCAGGTCACAGTCGATATGGGCGTGCCGCGCTTCCTGCCGGCCGAGATTCCCTTCGACAGCGACAGTGACGCCGCTATTCAGCCGCTATTCGTCGACGCGGCGTGGATCGACATCAGCGTGGTCTCGATGGGCAACCCGCATGCCGTGCAGGTGGTGGCCGACGTCGATGCCGCACCGGTCGCCGTGCAGGGTCCGCTGATCGAATCCCATCCGCGCTTTCCGCGCCGGGTCAATGCCGGCTTCATGCAGATTGTCGACCGCCATGCGATCCGCCTGCGCGTCTATGAACGCGGCGCCGGCGAAACCCTGGCCTGC
>JAUYSD010000016.1 GCA_030696505.1 Sulfuritalea sp.
ACGGCCGGTTGTCTGGCGCCCTCCATTGTCACCACGGCAGGATCAGGCAGTCTCGCCGGCTGTTCGATGGACCCCACTGCCGTAAATTTTTGCGGGGCATCCAGTACTGCGGTCAATGCCGCGGTGTACTACCGGATCACCGTCAAGGTGGTAGGTCCGCGTCAGAACAATCGTTACGTGCAGGGTTTCATTTACTAGCGCCAGCCCTGCGATAGCTTACAGGTGCCACCATGAACATGACTCCAATCCGTCGGCCGCTTGCTTGGGTTCTGATATTCCTCCTCAGCTATGGACAGGCCCTTCAAGCAGCCACTCTGAACCTAGCGACGACGCCGCTGGCAGCCACCACCACTTCGGTGGTGCGTCCCAACCTGATGTACGTGCTTGACGATTCGGGCTCGATGGCTTGGGATTACACACCTGATTACATCAACGATGCCACGGTTACCGATCCCACGAATGCCGGCATCACTCCGCCGGGCTCTGCCGGTGATCGTGGCGTGGCGACAATTTCGGGCGGCGTCATCACCGCCATCAACGCTGTTGGCGGCAACATCTACGAACATGGAACACCCACGGTGCTGATCCAGGGTGCCGGTACCGGCGCTGCCGCCACGGTCACCCTGGCCGCGAACAAGACCATAGCTTCCGTCAACGTTTCCAACGGCGGTACGGGCTACGTCGCCGCTACTACTTACGTCACCTTTCTCGGCGGGCTCAAGACCGCTGCCTGGGGCATGTGCTGGGGCACCACCGGGACCAGTAACCAGGGCGGTACGCCCAAAGACACTTCGGCCGCACCAACTTGCACTACGCGTTCGCAGATGCCCTACTCGACCGCCAAAGTCAATTTCCAGTACTACGACCCGGCGGTGCGCTACCTGCCACCGCTGAGGGCCGACGGCACCTCTTATCCTGATGCCACAGCGGCGACTGCCAAGACAGACGGATTTGCTGGCACCGGCTCCACCAACCTGACCAACGCTTATCAGCACGAAATCTGGTGCAGCGTGGCCACTCCGAGCCCTACGCCGACTGCTGCCAATATCGCCACGCACGCCCAGTGCAAGGAAAACACCGATACCATCGATAATGCCTTATACCCGAACGCCACTTACACGTTCCGCAAGACCTATAACGGACCGGCCTACTACCATACGATGGAGGCCTCGGAGTACTGTACCAGTACCGATTACACCAACTGCATCACGCGCGAAGAGGCCCTGACGGCAGTTCCGGCCTTCGTTGTCGGTGGCGTGACCTACAACGTCCCTTCCTATTACCGCTGGTGCGCCTTCTATAACCCCATCTCGAAGACCTTTGGCGGCTGCCAGGGCCGGCGCGATCTCGACCACTACCTTCCAAATTACCTCGGCGGCTGGGTCAGCACCGGAGCCGCCGGTGTCCAGTCCACCGCCAGCCTGGTGATCAATGCCACAACCGCGGGCCAGTCGTTGACCGCGATTACGGTTGGTGGCGTAAATGTGGTCGGCGGCCAGATCTTCACTTCGGCCGCGAACGGTGATGAAGCCACGATTGCGCAGAATATCTGTACTGCGATTCAAGCCAACACGGGGGGCACCGGTTATAGCTGCGCCGTCACTGGCAGCACGGTGCTGATCCAGGCCGCCGCGGTTGGCGATGCGGCCAACGGTCTGCCGGTATTGGCGGTGGGCCCCTCGGCCGTTGCAGCGGTAAATGCCACCGGCGAAATTCGCGTCACAACGGCTACCGCCGGGCTGACTATCAACTCCATCACCATTCACGGCAATGAATTGCTCAGCGCCAACGTCACCGCCGATGGCGACCAGGGCAATACCGCGCGCATGATCTGCGAGGCGATCAACTCAGGCGCTCAGCAAGGCGTATATATCGCCCGTTCCGGCTCGCAGGCAGGGGCCGCCGCTGACACCTACGCCTACGGAACTTGCCAGTCACACGCCGATGCCTACGTGCAGGTCAAACGCATTCCCGCCGACGATACCGATAACGGTCAGGCCATTGTCATCTCCGGCCCGGCCACGGCGACCATCAGCTCAGGGTCGATCCAGATCAACTCGACGGCTGGTGCCACCAGCATCAGCGACGTCACCAAGGACGGCGTCTCGATCTTCACCGCACCTGCGCTCGCGATAGCCGACGGTACGCAGACCGCCTCGATCGCCACCAGCCTCGCGGCCAAGATCAACGGCAACGGCGGCTGCACGGCGACGGCTTCGGGTAACCTCGTCACCATCACCGGCTGCACCGGCGTATTGGCGGTGGCCTCGGGCAGCACCCAAGCCACCGGAACCATCAAGGTCACCAGCACCGGGCACACTTATGGTGCGGATCTCGGCGGCATCCAGGTCGGAGCCACCAGCCTGGCCGGGCACATTACCGCGACCACGCTCAGCAATGGCTCGTCGGTGGCCGCCAATGCCAGCGCCTTGCGCACTGCCATCAATGCGGGCACCGGCACCCACGGCTTCAGTGCTGCCGTGCCGGTCGCCAGCGGCAGCGACTACAACTTGACCGTTACCGCGCCGGTGGGCACAGCCTACAACGGCCAGTCCTTTACCTTTCAACCCGGTACCGCCGTCGTGGCAGGTGCGGCCACCAGCCCGATCTGGAACTTCAGCATCACCAATGCCACCAAGGACGACGCCATCATCGACTACATTCGCTGCGATCCGAGCGACAGCGTTGCGAACGACGAGCTCTACATACTTAGCACGGATGCCACCACCGGTTCGGCGACGACCAACAACCTCGAATTCACTACGGCCCTCGCCAGCGGATTGAACTCGTCAGCCATCAACGGCTACTCCTACAGCTGCGCCTACGATTCCGCCACCCAGAACGATCAGATCTGCAATGTCACCGGCCCGACCGGTGTGAGCGCCTGCACTTCGGACCTCAGCTTCACCAAGGATGGCACGATCACTACGAAAAACTACAGCAAGCTGACTGCCGGCAGTGCGGGCTGCGGCGCCATCACGGCGCCCACCTGGACGTTCAGGCTGAGCGATAGCGTCGACAACGATACGATCACTTCGATCACCTGCGGCGGCACGAATACGATTACCCCAAACACGGTTGCTGCGGGCAATGGCAATGGAGACTCCCGGCGCGGCCTGCTCGCCTCCGGGATGAATGCCAACGATACCAATGGCTACACGTACAGTTGCTCGAACGACACATCCAACAACCAGGTAAATTGCACTGTGACCGGGCCGACCGCTGCGGCCGCGTGTACCAATCTCCAATTCACCAAGTCTCCTGCGATCACTCTGGATTTCAACAACAATGTTTCCCAGGCCTGCCCGGCCATCACTACCGGTACTTCGGCCACCTGGCGCTTCACCATCGACAACGCGACCAGCGCCAACAGGCTTTTCAACTCGATCACTTGCGGCGGCGTCAATACCATCACCACCAATACGGTAAGTACCGGTACGGCGTCCAATACCACGGTTGCCCGCATCAACAACCTGAAGAGCACACTCGAAGCCAACGATGCCAACGGCTACAGCATTTCCTGCACCACGGCGACTTCGGGAACTGCCCAGTCGGACTGCACCATCGCCGGGCCGGCCGGCGCCAACGCATGTCAGGGAACGGATAACGGCGACAACAACAACTGCGGGGTCGGTGCCTTGAGTTTTAAATATGACGGTACTCTCGATGGGTCGACGGGCATCGTGCTTTCCGCCAGCGGCATGACCACCCCGAGGACCGCCGATTACGTGCGCGCCTGCGTACCGGCCAGCAGCAACGGCAGTTCCGGAGCTACTGCGGTGGATGACTATGCACCTTTCCTCTTCACCCTGAGTACTTTCGCCGGTGGCGCGCCGAGCCAGGGCACCACCATCACCCCGATTGCCAGCAACGACGTCGGTACTATCGGCACCACCACCGTGGCCATGGCCAACGGCACGGCACCATCGGCCCTGACCATTTCGACCAATGCCACCGGCACTGCCCCCAATGTGCTGACCATGGGCGGCGGCTCAAACCCCAATACGGCGACCAACCACTGGACGGGGACCGGCATCTTCAAGCGGGTAGACGTGGTGTCGACCAACAACAGTTACAGCCGCGCTTCGGGGCGTACCGACTGTGCCGCCGCTACCTGCACCTATACGGAAGAGTTGCAGAACTTCGCCAACTGGTACAGCTATTACCGCACCCGCATGCTGATGATGAAGTCCGCCACTACGCTGGCGTTTACCCAGCTTGACGGTAATTACCGTGTCGGCTTCGATAATATCTGCCAGGCCACCGGCACTACTGTGGATAATCCGGTAGCCCAGTTCGAAGGCGCCGGACGCAGTTCGTGGTGGACCAGTCTGACCAGTGCGTCGCCGAATTGCGCGACACCCTTACGCGCGGAAGCCGCCAAGATCGGGCAGTACTATGCCCGCAAGCTCAACACCACCCAGGCCGACCCGATGGAATATTCCTGCCAGCAGAACTACATGCTGCTGGTTACAGACGGCTACTGGAACGAAACAGAGAGCAGCGCGATCAAGGGCGTGAGCGGCGCCGACATAGGCAATACCGACAATGCGTTGTCCACTGCGGCGCGCCCCTACTACGACGGCGCGCAAGTCTCCACCAGTTGTCCGGCCGTGGGTGGCAGTCGCGGCAGCACTGCCTACTCCTGTCGCACCCTGGCCGACATCGCGTTTCATTACTACAGCACCGATTTGCGCACGAGCGCCTTGGGCAACGCGACGAATGCCCTGCTGGGGAGGGACGTCGCGACCAACAACGTGCTCACCACGGCGGATGACAAGAACCAGGCGCAGCACATGAACTTCTTTGCCATGGGGCTCGGCATCGACGGCAAGCTTGGATTCAGCTCGGACTATCAAACCTCGGGTCTTGGCGACTATGCCGCAATCGTCGCTGGTACCAAGGACTGGCCTGCGGTTGCTAATCTCGACCCAACCGGTGTTGATGACCTTTGGCATGCGACGGTGAACGGACGAGGGAAGTATTTTAGTGCGCGCAATGTGCCCAACGTGGTGGCTGGTCTGCGCGAGGCGCTGAACAAGATCGGCGCGCGCGTCGGTTCGGCGGCCGCAGCTGCGACATCCAATCTGGAGCCCGTGGCGGGTGACAACTTCGCCTATGTGGCAAGCTACACGACGCTGGACTGGACGGGCGACCTGCAGTCGCGCTCGATCGATGTCGTTACTGGCGAGGTCTCCAGCAGTACTGCCTGCACCACGGCGGGTTCCGGCTGTCAATGGTCGGCGCAGGCGAAGCTGGACAACACCACATGGTCGGCACGCCGAATTTTCGTCAAGCCGACCTCCGGGACCAGCGGTGATCCGCTGCGCGGATTCAACTACGACAACCTGACGGGAGCTGAACAGGCATTCTTTAATCCGAGCACGCTCAGTCAGTATGCCGCCCTGTCGATCAGCAATGCCAGCGACATCACTGCGTCCAACTTGGTGAATTTCCTGCGCGGCAATCGCGGGCTGGAGCAGGATGGCGATGTGAGCCATGCTCAGATCTGGCGTCGACGCAGTCATGTCCTCGGGGACATAGTCAACACCCAGCCGATATTCATGAAGGCACCGAATGCGTTGTATGCCGATGCGGGTTATTCGAGCTTCAAGTCCACCAACGCCAGTCGTCAGCCGGTCGTCTTCGTTTCTGCCCAGGATGGCATGCTTCACGCTTTCAACGCCCATACGTCCGCAGTGACGGTGAGCGGCACTGCGGTGCAGCCCGGTGAGGAAATGTGGGCCTTTGTCCCCTCGCAGGCAATGGAAACGATGAAAGTGCTGGGTGACGTCAACTATGCCCATCGTTACTTTGTCGATGGACAGATCACCATCGCCGACGTGGACTTCGGCGGCGGCAACTGGCATACGATCCTGGTGGGAGGCCAGGGTGCGGGCGGCAGATCGTACTTTGCGCTCGATGTGACGGATCCGACCAGCCCGAAGTATCTCTGGGAATTCTCTCACGCAAATCTCGGCAACACTTTCTCCAACGCGGCGGTGAGCAAGCTGCACAGCGGCGAATGGGCGGTCATGTTTTCTTCAGGCTACAACAACACGGCGAATGGTGGCGATGGCATCGGCCATCTGTTTGCCCTGAATCCAGAAACCGGCGCGGCCAAAACAGGGTTTCCGTTGTCGACCGGGTCCGGCACCGGAGGTAGCCCCAGCAACCTTGGCAAGCTTGCGCTCTGGGCGGACAACCCGGGAGTCGACAATACGGCGCAGTACATATATGCGGGTGACACCAATGGCGATCTCTGGCGTTTCGATTTGGATCCATCCGGGACCGGCCACACTGGCACCGCAGTATTCAAGTTGGCGCATTTGGAGGTCAGTTCTATTCCATTACCGATTACAACCAAGCCGGAACTGAGCAGCTTGACCGACGGCACCCGCCTGATCATGGTCGGTACCGGAAAATACCTCGAAAGCACCGATCTGACGAACACTGATGTCCAGGGGTTCTTTGCCGTCAAGGACACGCTAGGCGCGGCCAATCTGGCTGGGGCGTCCCAAGAGACTTGGAGTCCGGTAACCGATACGCTGCCTTCGGATGCGACGCAGCCGATGTTCCTGCAGCGGAAACTGATTGCCAATGACGAAAGCAACAATCCGATCGCGCAGACGGATGCGAGTGGTGTCACCCGCAACTTCCGTATGGTATGTGCGGGAGCAGCTTCGAGTGTGACGCCGTCCGGCACCGCACCAAATCTGAGCTATAGCTGCAACAACGAGGACACCACAAGCATCGATTTGACTATCCACGGAGGTTGGTACGCCTTGTTTCCCGATACCGGAGAACGCATGAACGTCGATCCCAGGCTGGTGCGCGGTACCTTGGTTTTCGCCACCAACATCCCGGCTGCGGACAGCTGCACCGTCGGCGGGCGCTCATGGGCCAACTTCGTCGACTATCAGACAGGGCTGGCAGTGGCAGGACAGACCTTCACTTCGACCAAGATTTCGGATTCCCTCGTGGTGGGTATTACGGTGATCCGACTGCAGTCAGGGGATTACAAGGCGATCGCCACGAAATCCAACTACCAGCAGGAGACTCTGGCGGTTCCGATTGCTGCTTCGGCTCCTGGACTGCCTTCGACGCCACCCGCAAATACCTTCCAGAGCAAGCGCGGATTGTGGCGGGAATTCGAAGCCTACTAATGTCATTGATGCGCAGTTGAGGGGTGGGTTTGTCTAGCGCGGAGGAGCGACGCCTAGCGACGGCGTTCTGCGTTTCTCTTGCCGTACACGTGCTTGTCATGAGCCAGGTAAAGGGAATTAATCGGGAACGACGGCTAGACACCGGCAGCGCTCTGACTGTCACATTGCCGTCACCATCGCGCGCCCCGGATGGCCGCGACAAGCATTCGGCCAGATTGACGCCGCCGGTTGTGGCGCTTCCTGACTCAACCGTCCGTCTCGAACCCAGGGTAGAAAAAGCTCCTGTCGCAAAGGCAACACCGAGGCCGCCAGTTGGTCCTACGTTTGCTGGGAGCAATGCGCCAACCGCGCAGCAACAAACCGCGACGCTACCTTCACATTCGGGAAGGTCCTCTTCCGCGACACCCTCGCGAGCATCGGATCGAGGGTCGGGGGTTGTCGATGTGCTGCTGGTGATTGGCCATGACGGTCATCCGCGCGGGATTTACTGGGATCGGCTGCCGGCATTGACCAACGATCAGCTAAGGGAGCTCGAAGTCTTGATTCGCCGCCAAGTCTATCCATCCATGGAAGGGGCAAGACTCACTCAGGCCATCGATGTATTCGACCTATTGGCCATTTCGCGAAGAGCGCCCGGTATCGCCGGTGAGCCAGCACCGTAGGGACTGGTTGCGAATGCTTTAGGGCATCGTTGGAGAAGTTTCATCAGTCATGCAAGTAGCATAGAATTGTGGAATTGCGACGGCTGAGGTTTCCCTCGCCGCTCCACTTCCCGCCGACTATGCGCGAGTTCCGAAGCCGCCCGTCAAGGGTTTACCTGATGATCTGGTGCTGGATGGCGTACTGTGTCAGGCCGGCATTGGTGTCTATGCCCATCTTGTGCAAAATGCGGGCACGGTAGGTGCTGATGGTGTTCGGGCTGCGCGACAGACCTTCGGCGATTTCGGAGACCGATTTGCCGGCGGCCAGCAGGCACAGTACCTGGTACTCGCGATCGGACAGCCGTTCGTGCGGCAGCACCTCGCGGCGGCCGCTGACATCCAGCGCCAGCCATTCGGCCAGCGAAGCGCTGATGTATTTCTTGCCGCGGCGCAGGGTGGCGACGGCCTTGAGCAATTCTTCCGGGGCGGCTTCCTTGCTCAGGTAACCGCTGGCGCCGAGTTTCAACGCGCGTACCGCCATGTGTTCCTCAGGCTGGATGCTCATGATCAGCACCGGCACCTCGGGTCTGCGCCGGACGGACTCCTGCAGCACGACCAGGCCGTTCTGATCCGGAAGGTTCAAGTCGAGGATCACCAGGTCGATCATTAATTCATTCTTGCGCAGGAGCTCGATCGCCGCTGCCGCATTGACCGCTTCGGCGCAGATTTCGAGCTCGGGGTCGGTCATCAGCATGAGGCGGATTCCCTGGCGTACGACAGGATGGTCATCGACCAGCAGGATCTTCATTGTGCTTGCTCCGTAGGTATGGGCGCGCCGGTGCGGCCGCGGGGAATCATGATGTGAATACGTGTGCCGCTCGGGCTCGCAGTGCCGTTCGCGGGCTCGATGTCGAGGCGTCCGCCCCAGCCTTCCACCCGTTCGCGTATGCCCAGGAGGCCCAGTGCCGGCCGGTTCCGGTCGCGTGCCTGCATGCCGCAGCCATTATCCTTGACTTCCAGGTGAATGGCATCATCGGTCGCTTCGAGGATTATATCGACGCGGTTGGCGTGGGCGTGACGCGATACATTGGTCAGCAATTCCTGGCAAACGCGGAACAGGTCGGTCGCCATTTCGGGCGCAATGTCGATTGCTTCATCCGGCAGGTCGACACCGCAACGGATTCCCATGCGACGGGAAAAATCCTGGGCCTGCCACTCGATCGCCGCGACCAATCCGAGCGAATCGAGCAGGCTGGGGCGCAAATCCCACGAGATGCTGCGCACCACCTTGATCAATTCATCAACCTGGGCCGCGATGCCGTTACCCGCTTTGCCGGCATCCAGTCGGGCTATCTCGAACTTGAGCGCTGTCAGGCGCTGGCCGAGCTCGTCGTGAATTTCATGCGAGATTCGGGTGCGTTCCTCCTCGCGTACGGCGCGCATGCGTGCCGAAAGCGAGCGCAGATTCTCGACCGTCTGTTCCAGTTGCTGCGCATGATCGCGCTCCAGCCGGTCGTGGCGAATGATGGCGTCGAGCATCAGATCGAAAGCGTCGGCCAGCTGCCCGACCTCGTCGGTGAATTCAGCGGTCGATTGCCGCACATCCTCAAGGCGGGCGTTGCGGCTGGCTTGCTGCGCAATCGTGGTGGTGGCCCGGATCAGGTCGTCCAGCGGCGCGACTATCGATTGCACGATACGGCGAAACACAACTTGCCCCACCAGAAAGGCAGCGACCAGCAGAACCACGGCGGCGATGCAGATTTTGACGAATTCAAACACCTCGAAGCGCAGGTCCAGTGCCAGCAGCAAATGGCCGCGTTCGATACCCTGGTGCGAAATCGGCGCGCGCACGACCAGGCTGAAGAGTTCCATGCGTTCCCGCTGGCCGGCCAGGCCGGCCAGAACACCCGGCAGATCCACCGGCGCAGCGCCAAAGCGTATTGCCGGAAGTGGCAGGTCGATGGCGGTCGGCACGATGGCCGCCCAATACAAACCCTCCAGGCCCTTCAGCGAATCCAGGTTCTCCTGCAATACCTGGCTGTCGCCGAACATCAGCGCGGCCGAACTCTGGGTGGCGAGTATGCCGGCCGCCGCGTGGGCCGATTCGCGAACCTCCGCGCGCTCGGCAACAAATATATAGAACAATCCGCCCAGCCCGACCACCAGCAGCAAACTGCCGAGCAGAAGCTTGTACGCCAGCATCAGGCGACTAAGAATGGTATGCCGGCGGCTGAACATCAATGCGCCGGCTGTGCCGGCTGCGTCAGGCAGAGCGTGGCGATCAGCGGCGTGCCACCGTTGAGGTGGTCCGCCCCGTCGCCCGGCGCGAACGGCTTCGCGCTGGCGCTTGCGGCAGTCGCGCCCCGGATCAGCGTCAGGCAAAGCGCAAGGTTCTTGGACCAGATCATCTGAAACCCGCTCGGTATGGCAAGAGCGCATCTTGCTCCAGGACGCTTGACGCGTTAATCATGTTTAGCAACGACAACCGCAGACGTTTCTGTGACACTTATGTAGTGACATCGCTACATAAAATCGATTCAAGCCGTGCAAGGCGCAGGCGAGCCTCGAATTGACGTGGCGGTCCCCTTGAATTGGCCGTGTTCGGCTTTCCTGGGCACAAGGGGCTCGCTCGGAGCGGGCATCAGGTTTACCTTATGGCGATTAAGCGATTCCCGATTGTATTGCTAGTTATTGCTTGCCAGTATGTAGCCAAATAGTTCCATTGCGATAGTTGTATAACTACACGACAATAAGAATGTCATCCGCTACCTTGAAAATTGCTCAAATGCGAAAGAGTGCCCCATCCGGTTTCAGCTTGGTCGAGCTGATCGTCGTTGTGGCGATTATCGGCATTCTCGTCGCGATTGCCATTCCCCAGTACAACCAGTACCTGATCCGCTCCAACAAGGCAGCCGCCAAGGCCGTGCTGATGGAGATTTCCAGTCGGCAGGAGCAGTACGTCGTACAGAATCGCGGCTATTTTCTCAATTGCACCGCCGCCTGTCCTGCGGATCCGGGCACTTTGCCGACCGCCGACTGCACGGCAAGCTCGACGACGATGTTCTCGGCGCTGGGTGTCACGTTGCCGCAGGAGGCCTTGGCGGCCTACAACTTTGCCATCTGCGCGCCGACGACGACGGCCACCAACGTCAATCTCGCCAGCATGCCGACCTACCAGGCGACGGCGATCGCGCGCAGCGGCACGATTCAGGTCGGCGAGGCGACGCTGTATGTCAATCAGTTCGGCCTGCGCATGCCGCTGGCGCAATGGTGAGGCGGCAATGAACCCAATCGCCTTTCCCCCGATCGCGCAGATGTCCCGGCGGTGTAGTCGTGCCGGCTTCACGCTGATTGAAGTGCTGGTGGTGACCGCCATCATGGGCATTCTGCTGGCTATCGGCCTGCCCGGCCTGCGCAGCCTGATGGATAACCAGAAGATGAAAAGCGCCACCTTCGACCTGGTGACGACGGTCATGCAGGCTCGTAGCGAGGCCGTCAAATACGGGACCACGTCGGGCGCATCGATTTCCATCGTGGCGCAAAGCGGCAACTACAACAACGGCTGGTGCATCGTATTCACCAGCAGTTCCACTTGCAGCGTCAGCGCTCCCGGAGGTGACGTCATGCGCGTCAATGCCGCGACGGCGAACGTCACCTATACCGTGTTTTCGTGCAGCGCCACGCCTTGCGTCATCACCTTCGGCCGCACCGGGCGCCTGGGCTCCGGCAGCGCGGTCAAGATCAGGGTGGACAACGACGACACGAGCAACCTGCTGACCCGCTGCGTGACGATAGACACCGCGGGCAATGCCAGCACCAAGGTGGGGGTCTGCACATGAAGCGCCTAACCGTGCCAGCGAAGCATCGCGGCTATTCACTGCTCGAAGTGCTGATCACCATGTTCGTGATCGCGGTCGGACTGCTGGGCCTGGTCGGATTGCAGGCCCGTGCGCTGACCGCCGAGGTCGAATCCGCTTCGCGGGGACAGGCGCTGATGCTGGTCAACGAAATGGCCGATCGCATGGAATCGAATCTGGCCCAGCTCAAGGCGCCTGCCGGCAGCGCCACCTACGATCAGCGCAGCGGCGGCAGCAAGACCGTGTTCGGCACCGGCTATACGAACTCCTGTGTGACCGGCAATCCGTCCAGCCTCAGCGATCAGGCCGAGTGCTGCAAGACCACGACACAGGGCGGCACGAAGAACTCGGTTGCCGAAAGCGATATCTGCGAGTGGGATCTGGCGCTCAAGGGCATCGGCGAAACCACCGGCAGCGCATCCAAGGTCGGCGGCCTGGCCGGTGCCCGCGGTTGTGTGTTCCTCCAGGCCACCAGCGTCTACGAAATAAATGTCGTTTGGCAGGGCCGCGACGCCACGGGCGCCGTGGCCTCCGATCTGACCTGCGGCGACACCGCGATTACTGCGGGGCGACGCGGAATCAGCCGACGCATCTGGGTTGCGGATCTCAGTGGGTGAAACGATGAGCATCATGGGTAAATCGAACAGCGGACAGTCTGGCCGGCGGCGCCGGGGCGCCAGCGCCAACTTTCATCCGGGCGCTCAGGCCGGCTTCACGCTCGCCGAAGTGCTGGTGGCGATGGGTATTGCCATGGTGCTGCTGTCGGCGCTGGCGGGACTGTTCGCCTCGAGCGTAAACACCCGTCAGCAGGTGGATCGCGAAGGCCAGAAGATCGAGAATGCGCGCTTCTCGATCGAGACCATGGCCGAGGACATCCGGTTGGCGGGGTTCTGGGGCAACTACACGCCGGCGGGGCGCTGGAATTCGGTGCAATGGCAAGCCGTGTCGGCCCTGGAAGATGCCGGCAGCGGATGCACCGCCGCGGCCCTGACCCAGGGCTGGACCAATCTGGGCACCGGCACCGTGAGGATACCCGTACCGATTTTGGGATTCGAAGCGCACGACGACGGCGGCGCCACCCAGACCATCGATAGCGGCATCACCAGTTGCCTGCCGAACTATCTGGCGGGCACCGACGTCCTGGTGATCCGGCGCGCCAAGACCGCGGCCGTGACGGCGGACGCCGTCGCCGGCACGCTCACCGCGGCCAAGACCTATCTCCAGGTGTCCGCCTGCGAAACCGAAATCGGCACCAACGATTTTACGGTGACCACCGGCAGCACCTCGCCCACCGGCCTGCGGCGCCTGGGTTGTTCCGCGCTTGCCGCCGACCGCGCCCCGGTCTGGGAGCTGCTCACCCACATTTATTACGTCGCATCGGAAAACGAGTCCGGCGACAACATTCCCACCCTGAAAATGATCGACACCAGCGCCGGCAGCACCACGCCGGTCACCATCGCGCCGCATGTGGTGGATCTGCACCTGGAATACGGCATCGACCCCTCGGGCTATCAGTGGACCGCGAACACCGTGGTTCTCGCTGGCGCCGGTCGGCGAAATCTCGATCGCCTGTACGTGACGGCGGCGGGCGGCACCACCGGCATCGCCGCGCCGACGCACACCAGCGGCACGGCTTCCGATGGCGGCGTCAGCTGGACCCCCTATGCGCTGATCGAGGGTTCGGTCGATGCCTACGGCCGCGCGACCACCGATCCGGAACGCCTGATGCCGAACGGTTCGACCACCGGCACGGCCTTGACCGACCCCTGGGGCGGCGCCACCAATTGGCAGGATGTCATGTCGATCAAATTGTGGGTGGTCGTGCGCGACCCGGAGGTGACCAAGGCCTATACCAACAGCAAGGAATTCGTGCTCGGGTCGATCTCGGTGCCGGCCGCGACCTTGAACGCCCGGGGCGTGAGTGGCGGCAGCTACCGCTACAAGTCTTCGGGATCAACCATCAAGGTGGTCAACATGGCCGGGCGCAGGGAGGATGTGGTGCCATGAAATCAATTCCAATCCGCACAACGCCGCGGCGTGGCGCAGAGCGCGGTTCGGTGCTGCTGCTGAGCCTGTTCATGCTGATGGTGATGACCCTGCTCGCGCTGTCGGCGATCAAGATGGGCACCGTGAGTTTGCGCACCATCAACAACATGCAAATGCGCAGCGAGGCCATGGGCGCGGCCCAGCATGCCCTGGACCAGGTGATGAGCAACAACTTCACCGACGACGTCGCCGGCACGGAGCGCAACTGGACCGTGGCGGTCGATGCCGGGAAAACCTACAACGTCGCGGTGGCCCGGCCCTGCATCCGCCAGGTGACGCCGATCATGAACACCGTGCTGGATATCGGCAACAGCGAAGACCTGAAATGCTACGACACGATTTCCAACCCCGTCTCCGCCTGTTCCACCACGGTCTGGGAAATCACCGCCACCGTCAGGGAAGGCTGGTTCGGCGCCAATGTCGCGATCACCCAGGGCACCGGCATCCGCATGGACAACGGCGCGGCGACCGTGTACTCCAACGATTCTTCCTATCGTTGCTCATGAAGTCGGAGGTCAAATCGTGAATATTCCAAAATCACTGCGCCACAGCGTCATCGCGGTGGCAGCCGCCGTCGGTCTCGGAATGATGACGCCCTCGCTGGCCGAAGACATCGACCTCTATGTCGGCGGCGAAGCCGCCACCGGCTCCCAGGCCAATGTACTGATCGTGATCGACAACTCGACCAACTGGGCTGCGGCCAATCAGGGCTGGCTCCCTTCCGGCACCAAGCAGGGCGAAGCGGAACTTCAAGCCCTTTCTGAAATCCTGTCCACCCTGGGCGACAACATCAATGTCGGATTGCTGATGGCGGCGGGCTCCAACGGCGGCTACGTGCGCTTCGGCGTGCGCGAGATGAGCGGCACCAACAAGACCGCATTCACCAGCATGCTCAACACCATGGTCGCCAACTTCGGCGGCGACGGCGATAACGACGACAAGGTCAATACCTCATCCATCGTCTATGACAGTATGTTGAATGCGGCCTACCGCTATTTCAACGGCTTTGCCCGTTTCGGTACCACCGACCTGCCCAGCGGCAGCACACTTGACCTGCGCGACTACACCGGCAGCACGGTCAATACCACCAAACAGCCGGCCGGCGCGCTGGCCGGCAATTCGCTGGCCACCTCCACCTCCACCACCTATCTGCCGCCCGGCACCGCCAACGACGGCTGCGCCAAGAACTTCATTATCTTCATCGGCAACGGCTATCCGAATCAGGCCGGAACCACCACCGATTTGTCGAATGCTGCAGCGCTGGCCGGGATTACCGATTCGGCCACCGTCAGCGCCATTACTGCCTCGGTCTCTGGTGGCAGCCCGAAGATCGCCGACGAGTGGACGCGCTTCATGTACACCTACGGCGTCACTTCCACCGTGGACGACCCGAAGAGCACCAGCAGTCCGAAGGCCAAGCTGATTAACAAGATCGCCACCTACACCATCGATGTCTGCAAGGATGCTTGCGAAGCCGATCAGGCCACCTTGCTCAAGAGCATGGCCAAGGTCGGCGGCGGCAAGTACTACAAGTCCACCAGCAAGCAGGAAATCAAGAATGCGATGTCCCTGATCTTCGCCGAGATCCAGGCCGTCAATAGCGTGTTCGCCTCGGCCACGCTGCCGATTTCGGTGAATACCCAGGGCACCTTCGAAAACCAGGTTTATATCGGGGTGTTCCGTCCCGACTCGGGCGCCCGTCCGCGCTGGTTCGGCAACCTCAAGGAATACAAGTTCGGCCGCTACTGCGATGCCGACCGCAACGACAAGGTGCTGATCGACAACACCCGCGCGCTGACCAACGGCATGGTCACCGCGACCCTGACCGGCAATGCCACCGGCACCGTGACGGGAACCTTCAGCGGCACCCTGACCACCCTGAGCGGCAGCAGTGCCGTGAGCGGAACGGTGGCCGGTACGGTCAGCGGCACCTCGTCGGCCACTCTCGCGGCGACCTTCGGCGGCTCGCCGGGAACCACCGGCAGTCCGGCGGTCGATGCCGGCAGCGGCACGGTGACCGGAACCATTACCGGAACCGGCAGCGGGACCGGCAGTTCGACCTTCACCGGCACATTGAACGGAATTTCTTCATTGTCGGGAAGCTTTACGGCAAGCGACGAGCGCATCGGCGACGACGTCCCGGCGCCCAGTTGCGGCACCGATGCCTCGGGCGATATTCCGCTCAATCTCTATCTGGGGGACCAGCACGGCTACCGCGCGATCGACGAAGAAGGCAACACCGGCTTCATAGATCTGTCGGCCAAGAGCTATTGGACTTCCGCCTCAAGCTTCTGGACCGCGACACCGAACGCGACCGGTGGCGCCAGCGATTCGCCGGACGGACCGGAAGTCGAGCGCGGCGCCGCGGCGCAGCGCCTGCGCACCGCGTGGGCGAGCACGGCGACCTCGCCGCACCCGGACGGGCGCAGGGTATATACCTGCCTCGGCACCTGCCTGGCCTCCGCCGCCACCACGTCGCAGAAAACCCTGTCGAACAATGCGGTGACCACCAGCAATACCGAGGTGACGGCGGCGCTGGCGGCGCCCAGCGGCTCGGCGACCGTGACCCTGGCCCGTTCCGGCAACACGGTGACAGCCACATCGACCGCAGCGCACGGCTTTGCCGATGCCGCCTCGGTCACCATCGCCGGCGCCACGCCGACCGACTACAACGGCGCCAAGACCATCACCTATGTCGACACCACGCATTTCACCTACACCCTGAACGAGTCGCCGACCACCACCGACGCCGCGACGGCGACGCGGCCGGGCGCCACGGTCACGGTCACCGACATTTCGCTGTCCGGCACCACGGCGGGCACGACCGTGACCGCGACGGTGACGACGAATCCTGCCCATGGACTTAGCGCCGGTAACGTGACGACGATTGCGGGCGCCGCCCAATCCTTCCTCAACGGTTCGCATACCGTTCTCGGTGCGCCGGCGGTGACAGGGACCACCTTCGCCATCAGCGTGACTTTGCCGGCCAATCCGACGACTCCGGCAACAACAGCCGGCAGCGCGGTCGCCATCGGCCAGACGGCAACTCATAGTTCGATCAGTTATTCCACGGCAGCCTGCGTTTCCGGCGCTACGGCCGGCTGCGCCGTGGTCCTGGCAACCAGCAATCTCGGTAACAAGTTCGTCACCGGCAATACGGTGGTGGTCTCCAACGCGGCGCCCGATGCCTATAACACCGGTGCCGGCGGGACGACGATCCGCGCCACCGGCACCAGTTGTCCGAACACCGCGACGCTGACCGTCACCAACACCAACAAGAATGCCGTCTACTGCTACACCGTGGCGGCGCAGCCGGCGGTCGTAACGCCGGACGGCGGCGCGAGCAAGACCGCGACTACACCTGGCGTCTCGTTCCCGGTCAGTATCACGCGGACCCTGGGCAGCACCACGGCAACCGCGGTCACCACGGTTGCCGGCGTACCCTCGCCGCATGGCTTTGTTACCATCGACAACATTTCCATCACGGGCGCGGCGCAGAGCCAGTACAACGGTACTTTCCAGCCATTGAGCGTCAATGTGCCCGACGCCAATACGTTCACTTTCGGCCCGATCACGCTGACGCCGACCACGCCGCCGACCGGAACCATCACGGCCACCACCGGCACCGGCGTGGCGGGGCCGGATACCACCAACCTGATCCTGTGGACCCGCGGCAAGGACCTGTGGGAAGACGAGGACATCAATGCCTCGCTGACCAATGTGCGCGCCAGCATCCACGGCGACGTGCTGCATGCCCGTCCGGTGGTGGTGAATTACGGCAGCAGCATCGGCATCGTCGGCTTCTACGGTGCCAACGACGGCTTCCTGCGCGCGATTCATGGCGGCACGGCGGGTATCGACGGCGAGGAGAAGTGGGCTTTCATGCCCAGTGAGTTCATGACCTACACCAAGCTGGCAAGGCTTTACAGCAACAGCGAGGTCGTGCGCTATCCCAACCTGTCCTGCAGCATTTCGCCGACGCCCACGGCGCGCAACTATTTCTGGGACGGCTCGCTGACCGCCTATCAGTCGCCGGACGGCACGGCCTCCACGGCGCCGAGCAAGACCTGGCTGTTCGCCACCATGCGTCGCGGCGGGCGCGCGCTGTATGCGCTGGACGTCACCGATCCGGACGTGCCCAAGTTCATGTGGCGCATCACCAATGCCAGCACCGGATTTTCCGAACTGGCGCAGACCTGGTCCGAACCTAAGCTCGCCAAGCTCAAGGGCACCTTCACCCGGGCCGACGCGACGGTGATCACCGATCCCGTGGTGCTGGTGTTCGGCGCCGGCTACGATGCCGCGCAGGAGGACAAGCCGACCGGCAGCCATGTCACGCCGACCATGGGCCGCGGCGTGTTCGTGGTCGAGGCCGAGACCGGGCAGTTGATCCAGTTCCTGCAGCCCACCTCGGGCGTCACCGGCTACAGTTTTGCCGCCGACGTGAATACCCTCGACCTGAATGCAGACGGTTATCTCGATCGCATCTACGCGGGCGACACCAATGCCAACCTGTTCCGCTTCGATACCGCGCAGTCGGTGACCAATGTCGCCAGCAGCAGCTACTGGAAGCGCTATCACCTGGCCAAGGTGGGCGACACCGATGCCAACGGCGGGGTCAATGCGCGGAAGTTCCTCTTCGCGCCGGAAGTGCTGCCTTTCCTGCACAACGGCGTGATCAAGACCATGGTGCTGGTCGGCAGCGGCAACCGCGAAAAGCCGTTGCCCAACTTCCAGTCCGACGGCAGCCCGAATTCACTGACCTGCTCCAGTCTGTACACGGACACCTATTACCCGAGCTCGTCGTCGAACAAGATCAACGACCGCTTCTTCGGCTTGCTCGATCCGGTGCAATCCGGCGCCACCGAGGCGACGGTGAATGCCGATCCGATCGTGCTGGGCGACCTGCAGCAGATCAATTCCAATACCCTGGCGACCACCACGCTGACACCGTTCAGCCTGTCCAGCAGCGACCGCGGCTGGCATATCCTGCTGCGCAACGATCCCGACGGCAACGGCACGCGCAACGAGGAGAAGTCGGTGAACTCGGCCAAGGTGGTGGCCGGGGTGGTCTTCTTCGCCACCAATACGCCCGTGTCGCCCAATCCGAGTGCAGGCGTCTGTTCCAATCTGGGCGAAGCGCTGGGCTACGCGGTCGATCCCTTCACCGGCCTGCCCGCAATCAACCGCGACGAATCGACCAGCGGCGGAGTGGCGACCTACACCAGCGTCGACTACGCCACCAAGTTTTCCGGCGGCGGCCTGCCGCCGACCGTGACCGCGGGCGTGGTGTCGATCGGCGGCACGCCCTACCGCTTCATCATCGGCAGCGGCGGCGATACCCTGACCTCGGCGTCGTCGATCGCCGGCGCGCGCAGCGTGATCAATCTGCGGGGTACGCGCTCCCGGCTGTACTGGTCCTACGGCGCCGACTGAGAGCGCGCTGCGCGGCCGGTACCGATCAGTTCCCATTGGGGCGGAGGGGACATATCCCACCAGGGGATACCGTCTCCTCCCTTCGGTTGGAGACATAAAAATTTTGGAATCGCTGTGGCGGCGGCATTGCTATGCTTGTCGTCATGCCGCAACGACTGACCCTGTCCCGCGCCGCGCATCTGCTCGGCATCTCGCGCATGGCGCTGCAAAAGCGCATTCGCGAGGGCGAGCTGCCGTCCTTCGACGGCATGGTGAGCGTCGATGAGTTGCAGCGCGTCTGGCCGCAACTCGATCTCGACGAGTCGGGCAGCTTTGAAAGGACCCGCGCGATTCGCGAGGATGCGTTCACCCGGCGCTTGCGCGAGCGCGTGCTGCCCAGCCAGGAGGCGCTGGCCCAGCGCCTGTTTGCGCAGGGGCAGGAACTCGCCGAACTGCAGCGCACCCTGACGCGCTACCACGCGCTGTTCGAGGCCATGCAGGCGCGCCTGGCCGTCGCGCCGGCGCCGGGTGCGGCAGAGCTGGCGCACCTGCTCGGCGAGGGCCTAGCGCAGGCATTGGCGGCCCCGGCGCCGCGCGCGGACGTCAGCGCGCTCGATGCTATGCTGCGCGTCATGTCGGCGCACGTCACGGTCAAGCCATCAGGTCACGAGTTCTTCGTCGAGGGTTCCGAGACCCTCCTGAAGGCGGCATTGCGCGCCGGCCTGACGCCCAATTACGGTTGCGGCAACGGTTTGTGCGGCCTGTGCAAGGCGCGCGTGGTGGCCGGCGAGACACGTGCCATGGCGCCTTCCGATTACCGCTTTTCTGCCGCCGAGAAAGCCCAGAACCATGTGCTGATGTGCGTCTGCACGGCGCTCAGTTCCGACCTGGTGCTGGAGGTGCTGGAAGCCGGTGCGCCGGAGGACATTCCCGAACAGCGCATCGTCGCCAAGCTGCGCAGCGTCGACAGGCTGAACGACGACATGCTGCGCCTGCATTTGCAGACCCCGCGCAGCAACCGCCTGCGCTTTCTCGCCGGGCAGCGGGTCACCCTCGGCCTGCCGGCCGGCGTCGCGAGCGGCGCCGACCTGCACGCCGAATACCCGATCGCAAGCTGTCCCTGCGACGACCGCAACCTGATTTTCCATATTCCGAGTCCGGCTCGCCGTGGCACCAGCGCCAACTCTCAGGGCGATCCCGCGCAAGGTTTTGCCGAATGCCTGGAGGCCGGCCTGGTCAAGGCCGGCGACGATCTCTCGGTGTGGGGGCCGTGGGGCAGCTTCGTGCTCGACCGCGGCTCGAGGCGGCTGGCGCTGGTATTCATCGCCATCGACGAGGGTTTTGCGCCGATCAACAGCCTGGTCGAACACGCGATTGCCGAGGATGCCGCCGAATCGATCACGCTCTACTGGGCCAGTTCCCGGCCGGGCGGCCAGTATCTGCCCAACCAGTGCCGCGCCTGGGCCGCGGCGCTCGACGAATTCAGCTATCTGCCGCTGGACCTGGCTGAATTGCCGGCGGCGCTGGCGGCGAACGCCGCCCTGGCCGCCAGCGACATCTATCTCGCCGGCGCGACGCAGCAGGTCGAACCGCTGGCGGCAACGCTGCGCGCGGCCGGCCTGCCGTCGCGCCAATTGCATATTGAGGCACTCTGACCGTGAGCGAATTACCATGACCCAGGCACGCCGCACCATACCAATATTGCCGCAGGGCGCGACTTTGGAAACCCCCGCCGAACTCGACGCCTGTTCCTCGGCCGAGCCCTTCGCGCTGATGGTGCTGGGCGACAGCATGGCGCCGGAGTTTGTCGAAGGCGAAGTGATCCTGATCGAACCCGAGGGCCTGGCGACCGACGGCTCCTTCGTCCTGGCGCAGTTGGCCGGCGAGTGGATCTTCCGCCAACTGGTCCGCCATGACGCAGGCTGGCGCCTGCAGGCGCTGAATCCGGCCTATCCCGCCGCGGATATTCCCGGCCTCGACGCGGTCAAAGGCGTCATCATCCAGAAATCCCGACCCGGCACCCGCCGGGCCACCAAACGTTACGTGGAATAGACAATGCCTTACTACATTTATCGTGTGACGCCCGTGGGGCCGATCCAGCAACTCGCCAGGATCAGCCAGTTCGAGGTGTTCAAGGACGCCTCGAACGAAGCCAAGCGCCTGCGCCGCGAAACCGAGCTCGGTGCCGGCGAGAAGATCAAGACCATCTTTGCCGCCAACGAACTCCAGGCGGAAGAGCTCCTCAACGAACCGCGCGGCGAAGAACCGATGACCGGCGAGGACTACTAGC
>JAUYSD010000082.1 GCA_030696505.1 Sulfuritalea sp.
GGTCGGCGATCACGACATTGGCGCCCTTGCCATGGAAGGCGCGGACCGTGGCTTCGCCCAGACCCGAAGCGCCGCCGGTGACGATGAAAGTGGAATTGTCGAATTTCATGTGCTGTCCTTTATGCCTGTTCTACAAGAATCGCCACACCCTGGCCGCCGCCGCAACAGGCGGACGAAATGCCGAACTGCAGATCGGCTTCCCTGAGTTCGCGCGCTACCGTGGTGGTCAGGCGCACGCCGCTGGCGCCCAGCGGATGGCCGATCGCGATGGCGCCGCCATGCACATTGGCGCGTTCGCGCGCCAGGCCCAGTTCCTTTTCGCAGGCCAGGTACTGGGCGCCGAAGGCTTCGTTGATCTCGACGCGGCCGACCTGATCCAGCGTCATGCCCTGCTTTGCCAGCAGCGCGCGGATCGCCGGCGCCGGGCCAATGCCCATGATCTCGGGCGGCACGCCGACGGCGGAGCCGCCGACCAGGCGCGCCAGCGGCTTGAGGCCGTGGGCGCGCAGGTAGTCGCCGGAGGCCACCAGCACCGCGCCGGCGCCGTCGACGATGGCCGAACTGTTGCCGCCGGTCTGCACGCCGCCGAAGGCTGGGCGCAGCCTAGCCAGGGTTTCGTAACTGGTCGGCTTGGCGTGGCCGTCACGGCTGAAGGATTCGACTTTGCGCGGCAGCTTGAGGCTGCGTGTGTTGTAGCCGGCCAGCTCGAAAGCGGCATTCGTTACCGGCACGATCTCGTCGTCGAAATAGCCCGCGGCCTGGGCCGCGACGGCGCGGGCGAAGCTCTGTTCGGCGAAACGGTCGACCTCTTCGCGCGTGATGCCGTAACGCTGCGCCAGGTTCTCCGCCGTGTCGCCCATGCCTGCGCCGGGGGCGGTGTCCTTGGTGGCTTCCCAGAGGAAATCCTTGAACTCGACCTGGCCCATTTTGAAACCGGCGCGATGGCTGTAGGCGGCGACCGGATTGCGCGTCATGGATTCGGTGCCGACCGCCAGCACCAGCTTGGCCTTGCCCAGCTTGATGTGGTCGGCGGCGGTGATGATGGCCTCGAAGCCGGTGCCACACAGGCGCTGCACCAGCAGCGCCGGCACGTTGGCATCGACGCCGGAATAGAGGCCGATGTGGCGCGGCAGGAAGTAGGCGTCGAAGCTGGCCTGCGCCATGTTGCCGCCGATCACGCAGTCGACATCGGCGGCGGGAATGCCGCTTTTGGCGAACAGCGCGCGCGCGGCGTAGATGCCCATGTCGGTCGGCGAGACCTCGGCCAGTTCCTGCATGTAGTCGGCGAAGGGCGTGCGCAGGCCGGCGACCAGGTAGATGTCGTCCCAGCTGCTGATGACGGCGCGCGCTTCGCTGGCGGCATACGGATTGCTCATTTCGCCTCCTTCTTGCGGTTGAGGAAATGCCCGATGCGCGCGGTGACTTCCGGGCCGGTCTGGGTCACGGCCGCCATCAGCGATTCGACATAGAAGCCGTCGTCGGCCGACATGCTGGCGATGCGCTGGATCGCCGTGACCATCGCGTAGTTGGCCAGCGGCGCGTTCTCGGCGATGCGTCTGGCCAGCTCCTGCGCCTTGGCCATGCCCTCGCCCTTGCCCACCAGGTAGTGCGACAGGCCCAGGGCCTGGCCTTCCTCGGCACTCAGCATGCGGCCGGTCAGCATCATCTCGGCCATGCGACCGGGGCCGACGATGCGCGCCACGCGCACCGAGGCGCCGCCGCCGACGTAGATGCCGTGGCGGCCTTCGGGCAACTGGTACATGGTGTTCGGCTCGGCGATGCGGACGTGGGTCGAGGTGGCGAGTTCGAGGCCGCCGCCGATCACCGCGCCGTGCAGCACGGCCACCACCGGGATGCCGGTCTGGTGGATCTTGCCGAAGACGCGATGCCAGCCCTGCGAATGCAGCATCACGCCGAAGGGTTCGCGATGCTGGTGTTCGCTGAGGTCGAGGCCGGCGCAGAAATGCTCGCCGGCGCCGGCCAGGATCACCACGCGCGCTTCTTCGGGCCGCGCCTCCCAGGCTTTGTCGAGGGCGTCGAGCAGGCGGTCGCTGATGGCGTTGCGCTTGGCCGGACGATTCAGCGTGATGGTGTAGATCTGGCCGTCGAGCGTATGGCTTACGAGTTTGTCGGTCACGGGGTGGTCCTTGAAAAAATCAGATGAAAATCACGGCCGCATCCGGCACGTCGGCATACAGTTCGAGCACCCGGTCGGCGCGGCGGGTCAGCACCGCGCGCTGGTTGATGTAGCCCTTGTCGGTCAGCTCGCCGGCTTCGGAGGAGGGCGGCTCGGCCATCAGCAGCGCGCGCGCCGGATAGGTCGAGGAGCCGCCGCCCTGCTGCTTGAGGCGCACCAGGCCTTCGCGCAGGCGCTCCTTGATCGCCGGGTGGCCGAGCACAGTCGACACCGCCGCGTCGTCGCCGAGTCCGGCGATGCGGCGGCACTCGGCGAGGTTGGGGAAGATCATGAAGCCGATGTCGTCGCGGTCGTGGCCGGTGACCACGATGTCCTGCGCCACCGGCGAGAGCGCGCTGATGCCGGCCACGCGCAGGCTGCCGACATGCACCCAGGTGCCCGAAAGCAGCTTGAAGTCCTCGGCGACGCGGCCGTCGAACAGCAGGCCCTGTTCGGGGCGCGCCGGATCGACGAAGGAAACGGCGTCGCCGATCATGTAGAAGCCTTCCTCGTCGAAGGCCGCCTTGGTCAGCTCGGGCTGCTTCCAGTAGCCGGGGAACAGGTTGGGGCCCTTGACCCGCACTTCGAGCTTGTAGGCGACCGGCAGCAGATTCAGCGTGGTGCCGGGAATCGGCACGCCGATGACGCCGGAGCGCACCGCCTGGAAGTGGCAGTCGGTGCAGGCCGGCGCGGTTTCGGTCGAGCCCCACGACGAGAGCATGACGACCGGGTGGCCGAGTTCCATGATGGCCAGGCGTTCCAGCTCGTCCCAGGTGGACTGCGGCAGCGCTGCGCCGGCATAGAAAATAATCTGCAGGCGGGCGAAGAAGCTCTTGCGCAGTGCGGCGTTGTCTCGCAACTGCGCCACCAGCAGGCCGTAGGCCAGCGGCACGCTGAAATAGATGGTGGGCGAGACCTCGGTCAGGTTCTTCACCGTCTTCGGCAGCAGCGCCGGCAGCGGCTTGCCGTCGTCGATGTAGAGGCTGCCGCCGAAGCGCACGACCTTGTTGAAGTTGTGGCTGCCGCCGAAGACGTGGCTCCACGGCAACCAGTCGACGATCACCGGCTTCTGCTGGTTGAGGAAGGGCCAGATCACCGACTTCATCTCGACGTTGGAGCACATCATGCGCTGCGTGGTGATCACCGCTTTCGGCGCGCCGACCGAACCCGAGGTGAACAGGAACTTGGCGATGGTGTCGGGCGTCACGGCATCGAAGGCGGCGCGCACGGCCGCATGATTCGCCGTGTCGCCAGCGCCAACTTTCTCTATCTCGGCGAAGGGAATCGTGCCCGGCTGCGCCGCGCCGCCGTTCGCACTCCTGCTGCCGGCGACGATCACGGCGTCGTGTAGGCCGGCTATCGCGGCCAGCGCCGGCACGAAGCGCTCGATGCCGTCGGCGTAAATCACGCCGGGGCGCAGCAATTCGACGTTGGCCTTGAGCTTGGCGAAGTCCTTCGAGAGCAGCGAGTTGCCCGGCGACACGGGGCTGATCGGCACGCCGACATGCAGGCAGGCCAGCATCAGCAGCGCGTGTTCGATGCCGTTGTCGGACAGCACCAGCACCGGCCGCTCGGGCGAGAGCTGCTGCCCGAGCAGCCAGGCGGCAATGCGATAGACGCGTGCCAGAGCCTCGCCATAAGTCACCTTGACCCATTCGCCATCCGCGCCCCTTTCGGCGATCAGGACGGCATCGGGGGTTGCGGCCGCCCAGCGTTCCAGCCACTCGCCGGAACAGCGCGCGTAGTCGGGCAGGGCCAGGGCCGAGCGGAACAACTGCGTGCCGTCCGGCCGGGCTTCGAGTATCACGGCCGGATCGACGAACAGTTCGGCCGGCTTGCGGGCAATTTGGTTCATGTGAAATCCTTTGGCGTTAGCGTGAAATACAGCCGCCCACGAAGTTCCTGGCGACTGACGAGCGAAGCGAGCTGACTGGTAGCCCCGCCCTGGGGCGGGGATGGGGGTGGGGGGCCTTCAATTCGCCTTTTGTGTGTTTCATCTTCTGCGGGTGGCTCTCGGTGCCATGAAAGTCAGTGCGTTGGTGCGTCAGTGCGGCTTGGCGGGGATTCATGGCGGACGCGCTTCAGGCGGCGATCGAGTGGCTGCCGCCGAGGCCGAGATAACTTTCGATCACGCGCGGATCGTCGAGCAGGCTGCGGGCGTCATTCTCCAGCGCCACGCTGCCGTTTTCCAGCACATAACCGTAATCGGCGACCTGCAGCGCGGCCCGCGCATTCTGCTCGACCAGCAGGATCGAGACGCCCATTGCCTTGAGCTGCTGCACGATGCGAAAGATTTCCCTGACGATCAGCGGCGCCAGGCCGAGGCTGGGTTCGTCCAGCATCAGCAGTGTCGGCTTGGCCATCAGCGCGCGGCCCATGGCCAGCATCTGCCGTTCGCCGCCCGAGAGCGTGCCGGCTTCCTGCGTGCGGCGCTCGGCCAGGCGCGGGAAGATGGCGAACACCTCGTCCATGGTTTTCGCGTGGTCGCGCAGTCCGCGCCGGTGGCGGGCGAAGGCGCCGAGCAGCAGGTTGTCGGCCACCGACATGGAACCGAACAGCTCACGCTTTTCCGGCACCAATACCAGCCCCTTGCCGACCAGCTTGTCGACCGCCGTGCTGCCGGAGCTGAGCTGGCCCTGGTAGCGGATGTCGCCGCGCGCCGGCAAGAGGCCCATCAGCGCCGAAAGCAGGGTGGTCTTGCCGGCGCCGTTGGGGCCGATCACGGTGACGATCTCGCCCTCGCGGATGCGGATGCTGACCTTGTGGATCGCCTCGACGCGGCCATAGGCGACGCAGAGGTCCTGCGTTTCGAGAATCAGCGGCTTCATGCCTCCACCCCGCCCAAATAAGCTTCCAGTACTTTCGGATTGGTCTGGATTTCCTGCGGCAGGCCTTCGGCCAGATGCTCGCCGAATTCCATGACCACCACACGATCGGCCAGACTCATGACGAAGTCCATGTCGTGCTCGACCAGCAGGATCGCCATGCCCTCGCCGCGCAGCTTGGACAGTAGTTCGGCCAGCGCCTGCTTTTCCAGGTGACGCAGGCCGGCGGCGGGTTCGTCGAGCAGCAGCAGGGTCGGGTCGCTGCACAGCGCGCGGGCGATTTCGACGATGCGCTGCTTGCCCAGCGGCAGGCTGCCCGCGGCGTCGAACAGGTGCTCGCCGAGGCCGCAACGCTCCAGCTGGTGCGCGGCCTCCCAGAGCAGGCGGCGTTCTTCCTCGCGATCCAGGCGCCAGGCCGATTGCACGAAATTCTTGCGTCCGCGCAAGTGGGCGCCCAGCGCCGCGTTTTCCAGCACCGTCATGTCGGCGTTGAGGCGCACGTGCTGGAAGCTGCGACTCATGCCGAGCCGGGCGATTTCGCGCGAGCCCAGGGCGTCGATGCGCTGGCCCATGAAACGGATCTCGCCCTCGCTCGGCGGATTGACGCCGGAGATGCAGTTGAACAGCGTGCTCTTGCCGGCGCCGTTGGGGCCGATCAGGGCCATCACTTCGCCGGCGCGCACCGTGAGGTTCATGCGGTCGTTGGCGACCAGGCCGCCGAAGCGTTTGGTCACATTGACCACCTGCAGCACTTCGCTGCCATGCGGTTGCGGATCGCGCCGTGGCAGCGGCAGCGCCGGTTCGACTGACCCTGTCTGCGCGCGCTGCGGCGCCAGGTTGCCGAAGGCGCGCATCAGGATCGGCCACATGCCGTCGCGGGCGCGATGCAGCACGGCGATGGTGAGCAGGCCGAACACCACCATCTCGAAATTGCCGCTGGCGCCGAGCAGTTTCGGCAGCAGATCCTGCAGCCATTCCTTGAGGAAGGTCACCGCACCGGCGCCGAACACCGCGCCCCACACCGCGCCGGCGCCGCCCAGCACCGCCATGAACAGGTATTCGATGCCATGGCCGAGCGAGAACGGCGTCGGATTGACGAAGCGCTGCAGGTGCGCGTAGAGCCAGCCCGAGACGCAGGCGAACTGCGCCGCGAGCATGAACAGCACCATGCGGTAGCGCAGCGTGTTGATGCCCATCGCCTCGGTCATGGTCATGCTGCGCAAGGACCGCATGGCACGGCCCTCGCGCGAATCGAGCATGTTGCGGGTGGTGACGATGGCCGCCAGCAGCGTGGCCCAGATCACGTAGAAGAAGGCCCGGCTGGAGCCGAGTTCGAGGCCGAACAGGTCGACCGGCGGAATGCTGTCGATGCCGCCGTGGCCGCCCAGCACCTCCATGTTGCCGAACAGGAAGTAGAGCGAAATGCCCCAGGCGATGGTGCCCAGCGGCAGGAAGTGCCCCGACAGGCGCAGGGTGATGAAGCCCAGCGCCAGCGACACCGCCGTGGTCACCGCCATGCCGACGATCAGCGTGCCCCAGGGCGAGATGCCGTGGCGTGTGGTCAGGTAGGCCGTGGTGTAGGCGCCGAGGCCGACGAAGGCCGCCTGGCCGAAGGACGTCAGGCCGCCGATGCCGGTCAGCAGCACCAGGCCCAGCGCCACCAGCGCCGAAAGGCCGATGTAATTGACCAGGGTCACGGTGAACTGGGCGGCGAACAGCGGCACCATGGCCACCGCCAGCATGAAGGCGATCAGGGCGCGGTTGGGTGTGATCAGAGCCATATCAGTGCTCCTCGTCGTCGACCTGGTGCGTGGTCAGCGACCGCCACAGCAGCACCGGGATGATCAGCGTGAACACGATGACCTCCTTGTAGGCCGAGGCATAGAAGGACGAATAGGATTCGAGCAGGCCGACCAGGATCGCGCCGGCTGCCGCCAGCGGATAGGAAGCCAGGCCGCCGACGATGGCGCCGACGAAACCCTTGAGCCCGATCAGGAAGCCGGTGTCGTAATAGATGGTGGTGATCGGCGCAATCAGGATGCCGGAGAAGGCGCCGACCAGCGCCGCCAGCGTAAAGCAGAGCTTGCCCGCGAGATCGGCGGAGATGCCCATCAGGCGCGCACCGGTGCGGTTGATGGCGGTCGCGCGCAACGCCTTGCCGTAGATCGAATGCTCGAAGAACAGCGCCAGCCCGGCGATCAGCACGGCGGCGATGCCGACGATCCACAGCGTCTGGAACTGGATGTAGCTGGCGCCGAGATTGAAGCCGCCATCGGTGAAGGCCGGGGTGCGGCCGCCTTCGGCGCCGAAGAAATACAGGCCCAGCCCGAGCAGCACGAAATGCACCGCAACCGACACGATCAAGAGCAGCAGCACGGTCGCCTCGGCTACCGGCTGGAAGGCCAGGCGATAGATCTGCGGCCCGAGCGGCACCACGAACAGCAGCGCGACCGCGATCTGCAGCGGATAGGCCAGGGTCTTCAGCGGCAGGTAGCGCACCGCGAGCAGCGCCAGGACAGGCAGCACGGCATTCTTGAGGATGATCATGGGCAGGCGCGCCGCCGCCCCTTCGCGCAGCGCCGCGACGCTGTCCACCAGCGCCACCGCGATGCCCAGCGTGACCACCAGCCACATCGTCGGCGGCAGGAAGCCGGCGGTGACGGCCGCCATCGACAGCGCGCCGTAGGCGACGAATTCGCCCTGCGGGATGAAGATGACGCGGGTGACGGCGAACACCAGCACCAGCGCCAGCGACAGCAGCGCGTAGATCGCGCCGTTGGTGACGCCGTCCTGGACCAGGATCAGGGCGATCGAGGCATTCACGCCGATACCCGCCGGGGTCCGCGGCGCGGCTGTGCCGTCGCAGCGCATTGCGAAACCTTGCCCATCGCTCCTCCATTCATTTCTGTGCCGCCACGCCTGGTCCGGTGACGGCTTGTCGCGTCTTGCGGACTGCGGATGAGGTGCGGATTGTGACGAGTAGGTAAGTCGAAGTCAACCTGTTTTATATCGAACTATTAAACCGTAAGCAACTTAACTAATTTCTAATATGTTGGTTGGTTGGTGTTTTTCGCGGCGGCATGGGCAGCGAATACCAACACGTTCAGCTTGTTCGATATAAAATTGGATGGCAAACCATTCCAGGGAAACCCGTTCGAAGCCATGCCCGCCAATCGCAAGCCCCCTGCCATCGGATGCCTGGCCAACCATGTCGGCTTCCACCTGCGTCTGGCGCAGCTGGCGGTGTTCGAGCATTTCGCCAGCCGCCTCGACGAGATCGAGGTCACGCCGGCGATCTTTTCGGTGCTCGAGGTGCTGCAGCAAAACGACGGCATCACGCAGTCGAAGCTGGCCGCGGCGGTCAGTCTGGAGCGTTCCTCGGTGGTGCCCCTGCTCGACAAGCTGGCCAAGCGCGGCCTGGTCGAGCGCCGCACCTCGACCACCGACCGCCGCCACAATCACCTGCACCTGACCGAAGCCGGGCGCGAATTGCTGGCCGACGCGGTCCGGCGCGCCAGCCTGCACGAGAAGGAAGTCTGCAAGCCCTTCACGATCGCCGAAAAGAAGCTGCTGCTGGAATTGCTTGGCCGCTTCCGGCGGCCGAAGACCTAGGGCGCCGCGGCGCGTCGGCTTACCAGAAGTGGGAAAGAATTTCCGCATTTAGAGAAGCGCGACAAATGGCTTTCTTTAGCTTTTGGCCATATCCCCTTCATAAGTCGGACAATTTCCGATATCGCGCAAACCAGATACCCGCGCTGGCGAATGGCATGTAATTTGCATATTACACGGGTGTAATTGAACATCAGCCGAAGATAAATCCATTCCGAGCAGCGGCCCCGAATATCGGGGGATGAAGCTTGGCGCTTGTATTGATAACGGATTATTGAAATCATGGCTTCGCACACAACTGCCACACCATCCGGGGACGATGCCGGATTTCACAATGTAAACCCGCATTGTCTGGGACACATCGTGGAACTGGCAAAGACCCGTCAGATCGTCTGTGCCGACGACATCCACGATGAGCACGGCAACAAGCTTCTGGCGCGGGGCTACGCTGTTTCCCCCGAGCTGCAGGAGAAGCTGCTGCGGCGCAAGCTGAAGCAACCATTGGAGTCGAGCCTGACCGTTTCGGGCGGCACCACAATGGAAAACATCGTGGCCGACGCGCTCGCCATGATCGAGGAAGACGCCGTTCTGAGGGCGTTTGCCGGATCGAGCCTGGCCCGCGGACTGCTGCGCGACATGCGCCAATTTCCCTTGACTGGTCCGCTCAAGCTGTTGATGACGTCGGCCCGTGACAATCGCCAGGCCAGCTATGCGCATGGTCTGGCGGCGATGATCGTTTCGGCCGGGATGGCTGCAAGCCTGGAGCTTGGCGAGCCCGACGCCAGCAATCTGATCCTCGCGGCAATGATGCACGATGTCGGCGAGATGTATATCAATCCGGAATATCTGAATTCCACCCAGTCGCTGCCGCCGTCCGCATGGAAACACGTCGCCTCCCATCCCTGCGTCGGCTACGCGTTCATCCGCGAGTTCACCACCTACCCCTCGGCAGTTGCTGTCTGCATACTGCATCATCACGAGCGCCTCAACGGCAGCGGCTATCCGTTCCGGCTCCGCGTCGAGGCGCTGGATCGGCTGAGCACCCTGCTCGCAGTCGCTGATGTGGTTTCCGCACTCGTCCTGCGTGGTGGCAAGGGCCTGCGCAGGAAGATCGAAGTTGCGCTGAGTATCGTTCCCGAAGAGTTCGATCGCGGCGCGGTGTCGTCGATCAATCACGCCTTGCGCAGCATTGCCGACGAATCCTGCAATGAATCTCCATGCAACTGCATCATCAGGATTTTGCCGGTGCTCAAGCAGTTGGGCGCAGTGCGCAAGGCGGCCGAGGCACTCCTGGCAGCCGATCGGTCCGGGCCAGTCGCAACATCCGCCGGCTATGCGTTGTCGATCCTGGAAAACATCGAAAAGAGTCTGCGCGCAAGCGGCGTGTCCGACCTCTCCCAGCTCGACCTGATGGACCAGGATACGCAGGTCATGAGCGAGATCTGTCTGATCATTCCCGAGATTTCCTGGCGGCTGCGAAATCTGGCGCGTAACCTGCACATGCAGGTCGAAACCTCGGGCAGCGTCGAAGACATTGCGCGGACCGCCGAGCTGATAGCTCTGCTCGATGCGCGACCCCCGACGGCCGCCTGAACGGCGAACCCGTATTGCTGGCCGACGTCGAAGGCCGTTGGGTCGGAGCCAGGCCATCGCCATCGGCCGCGTCAGGCCGGTCAATCGTAACAAGGGAAGGGAATCGTGGACATCTTCATGCAAGCCGCCATCGCGGAAGCCCAGGCCGGATTCAGCGAGGGAGGCATCCCCATCGGATCGGTGCTGGTTCATCGTGGAGCCATCCTCGGCCGCGGTCACAACCGGCGCGTACAGCAGGGTAGCGCGATCCTGCACGCCGAAATGGATGCCCTGGAAAATGCCGGCCGGCAAGCGGCCCGGGTGTATCGGGAATCGGTTCTCTACACAACGCTGTCGTCCTGCGCGATGTGTAGCGGTGCAATTCTGCTGTATGGCATTCCCAGGGTCGTGATCGGCGAAAATCATACCTTCATGGGCGAAGAGGATCTGTTGCGTTCCCGCGGCGTGGTCGTCGAGGTGGTTCAGGCTCCAGACTGCATTTCCCTGATGCGACAATTCATCGCTATGAGTCCGGCGCTCTGGAACGAGGACATCGGGCAGACAGCAGTGGAATAGCCGGCGCCGGCCGCGCGATCCGTAAAAACGGGAAGGAAAGGCCATGCAGGAAATCTACGTCAGCACCGACGTCGAAACCGACGGCCCGGTGGCAGGAAGGCATTCCATGCTGAGCATCGGATCGGCGGCGTATGCGGCCGACAAGACGCTGTTGTCGACCTTCTCCGCCAACCTGGAAACGCTGCCCGGATTCGCCGCCGATCCCGTGACTGCGGCCTGGTGGGCGACGCAGCCGCAAGCCTGGGCGGCCTGCCGGCAGAACCTCGAAAGTCCCGGCGCCGCCATGGCGCGCTACCTGGCGTGGCTCAAGGCTCTGCCGGGAAAGCCGGTCTTCGTCGCCTACCCGGTTGTCTTCGATTTTTCCTTCGTGTACTGGTACCTCACGCAATTCGCCGGCGAGAATCCCTTCGGCTATTCGGCGATCGACATCAAGACCTACGCCATGGCGATGCTGCGCAAACCCTACCGTGCCTGCGGCAAGCGCTCCATGCCGGCCGAATGGTTCGACCCGGTTGCCCACACTCACGTGGCGCTGGACGATGCGCTCGAGCAGGGCACGCTGTTCTGCAACATGCTGCGCGCCAATCGGGGATCGGCCGGGGTGAAGCTCTGAGCGGAGCGGCTGCAGCCGCTACCAGGCGCCAACGTTGCCGGCAGGAGGCTTGTGGCCAAGCGCATTAGAATTTGCTCGTGGTTTTCCTGCCTTTCCTCGGTCCCCGTCGATATCCATGTCATCCGCATCGCCCTGGTTTGAAATGCCCAACCCCTTCGATCCCGACGGCGGCCGGGTGCTGATGCTGGAGCCGCCCTGGGCCAGTGCGGAGGCCTTGCAGGCGCAGTTGCTCGACGAGACTTACCCCAAGCCCTACGTCATGGACGACGGCGAGCGGCGTTTTCTGCATTTCAACGAACGCCTGATCCAGAGTGCCATGCGTCTGGCTGCGCCCAACGAGCTGGACCTGCGCTACACGCAAAAGATGATGTCCTTCCTGTTGTTCCGTTCCAGGCCGCGGCGGCTCGTGTTGATCGGTCTCGGCGGCGGCTCCCTGGTCAAGTTCTGCCACGCCCGGCTGCCGGCCACGCATGTGACCGTGCTGGAAAACAATCCCGACGTGATCGCCTTGCGGGAGGCATTTCTGGTGCCGCCCGACAGCCCCAATCTCAGGGTGCTGGAAGCCGACGGCGCCGAGTATCTGGAGCAAACCGAAAAGGGCATCGACGTGTTGCTGGTGGATGCCTTCGACAGCGGCGGTTTCGCCCCCACTCTCGCCAACCGGGAATTCTTCGAGCAGGCCCGCTCCAGGCTGACGGGAAGCGGCGTGCTGGTGGTCAATCTGGCGGGAGACAGGCAGCGCTACGAGGGGCTGATCGGGGTGGCCATGCAGGTCTTCGACGATCAGGTCATCGTGGTTCCGGTGCCGGAGGACGACAACCATGTGTTGCTGGCCTTCGGCGATCCCCTGTTCGAACCCGACTGGCGCCGGCTGCGTGCTTTGGCCAGGGAATTGCGCGCCAAGTACGGACTGGATTTTCCCGACTTCCTGGAAAAAATCGAGCGCTCGGCCAAGCTCGGTCTGGCCCGCCGCGAAGCGGGACGCGGGCATTGAGTCACCGGGCCCCGCGTGGCCAGTCGACCGGCGTCGGTGCGCGGAAGCGCCTCGCAACGGCTCCCCCGCCGCGTCGCCAGCGTCAACTCTTGCGGCCAAGCAAAGGGATCGGCCTGGACTGCGCAGTCCGTTTGACCCTGGCGTTGGCAGGATCTCTGCTGCATCGAGTTGCGCTAGCATTTCGCCGCATGAGGCGCGCTTTCCTGTCGATGCTCTGCGTGGCTTTCCTTGCTGGCGGTGCCGGGGCGGCCGATATCGTGCCGCTCGGCGAACTCGCGCAGCCGGGGCGGGTGCTGATGCTGCGCCACGCCAGCGCGCCGGGCACCGGCGATCCGGCTAATTTCAGGCTGGACGACTGCGCGACGCAGCGCAATCTCGATGCGGCCGGCCGCGCCCAGGCGGCGGCGCTGGGCGAGCGACTGGCGCGGGCCGGCCTGAAGGGCGCCAAGGTCTATTCGAGCCAGTGGTGCCGCTGCCTGG
>JAUYSD010000353.1 GCA_030696505.1 Sulfuritalea sp.
CCTGGCTCGGCAATGCCGCGCCCATGAGCAAGAAACAAAGGCCTACGGCGCCAAACCCGGCGCGATTGAAAGTCCATTCCATGTTGCCTCCCTCAGTAACCTAAAAATTCAAGACTCATATTTTCATTCAAGCATACTTGCGGATTGCCCGCCATGCAATTCTTGGCATTGCCCGCAAAAAACCTGGCCCTGCCAACTCCGGCCGAGACGACCGGGCTGCCAGCCATATCCCTTTAAAAATCATAGGCTGCGGCTTCCATTCTGCCACCCCCCGCGCGGGCGGTATCCCGCCGCTTCAGCGCCGCACCAGGTTCCATACCATCGCCACGCCGTCCAGCAGCAGGTCGCCGATATCGGCGTTCAGGGCGTTGCCGCGTTCGCGCCGCTGCCGGCTGCGTTCGCGTTCGCTGAACAGGATCGTCTCGGCCAGCAGCGCCGGGGCGGGCGCAGCGGTCTGTTTCAGCGCAAGCTGCTGATAGCCGGCCAACGCCTGTTCGACCGCCTGCGGGTCGAGGATTGCGATCGGCGCGCGGCAGTGGCCGCAGGCGCTTTCCTTGCGGATATCCACCGCCGCGCCGCAACCGGTGCAGCGCACCACGCCGATGCGGGCACTGATTTCCTTGATCTCGGCACCGCTCAACTGGCGCACGAAACCCTTTTCGATCATGAACTGGCCAAAGCTGATGAAGCGACCGTGCTGGCCGCAGCGCAGATAGTTGAACAAGCCGCTCTTGACCCGATCCTGCGCATGAATCAGGCGCTCGTTGCAACGCGGGCAGCGCAAGGGGTTCGCCAGCGGCAGGCGTTGGTCGTCGCGGTGCTGGTGGATCAGCCGGAACAGTTCGACGACGCCGGCGGGCGCGAGCTGCAGGCTCTCGTAGTCGTCGAACCAGATGCCCTGGCAGGCGTAGCAGAGGTCGAGCTCGACGTCGCCGTTGAGCTTGCGCGGGAAACGCTGCGCGCTCATCGGCGCGCGGCAGGAGGGGCAGGCGCCGGGGACAGGCGAAGGCATCGCGTTCATCTGGGGATGGTCCGCGACCGCTACGTCGCCCGCTTCGAGTCGAGCCAGCGCTGCATGGTCGCAGTCAGTACCCGCTTCTGCCGCTGCCCGTGCTGCCACTGCTGTCGGCGGCGAGGGGACGGATCACGCCGCAGGCCACGCGCTTGCCCGAATTGCCGGCCGGCTGCGACTGGTAGTCGTCGGCATCGGCATGGACCACCACGCTGCGCTGGAGAATGCCGCCGGGCCCCTGGGTCAGCGAGAGCATATCCACCTCGACGGAAAGCACCGCCTTGCCCGCACTGTCGGCCACCAGATTGGGCATGTCGCCAGCGTGGCGGTCATTGCCGCCGTGATGGCCGTGCGACCTGCCGGCGGGATTGAAGTGGCCCTTGGCGCTGCTGGCATCGGGCGCGCTGCAGTCGCCGGCTTCATGCACATGGAAGCCGTGCTGGCCCGGCGTCAGGCCGGCAACACGGGCCTCGACGCGCAGTTTCTGGCCGACGGCGTGGAAGTCGACCGTGCCGCTGACGCTGCTGCCGGAGCGGGCTTCGAGCGTCGCGCTGGCCCGCGGTCCGGTGGCATCCATGCCGGCGCAGGCGGCGAGCAGGCTGCCCGCCGCGGCGAGGGCGGCGATGCGCTTGATGGTGTCGATGCTGGCGTAAATCGTGGCGTAATGGGTGACGAAATTGCTCTGCAGAAAGCTGCGGTGCGTTGTCATGATTAGCTCCTCGCGTCGGGTGGCGGAAAAGAGCGGGAGTCGAACCCACCCGGGACCGCATGGCGACCCCTGCCGGTTTTGAAGACCGGCCATCCCACCGGGGAACCTTCTCTTCCGTGTTGTCTAGTTATTCAGCCATGCGTGGGTGGCACCGGTGCTGCGCAATACGTGTTCGTCACGCACGCGATGAGTGTAGCCGATGCGGTCGAAGAATTCGAGGATGTGGATCGCCACCTTGCGCCCGCCGCCGATGCGGTCGCGCAGGTCGGCGGCGCGCGCCGCGGCATTTTCCGCGTTGAGTTCGGCGACGATGGCGGCGAGGTTCGCCACGGCCTCTGCGGTGAAGTAGTGGTCGTGCGCCACCGGATACAGTTCGCCGGCGCGCGCCAGGCGGCGGAACAGCTGGCGCACCACGTCCTCGGCGATGCACGAGTCGCGCGCCACGTCGCGCACGCGCGGCGGGCCGAAAGGCTGCGCGGCGAGCAGCGGCTGCAGCGCGGCGAACAGCTCGCGGTCGCCGGCGTTGAGGCTGGCCCGGTGCGCCGGCAGGTGCAGCCAGGCGCGCGTCGCGGCGAGCCGGCCGGCCGCCAGCAGTTCGGCCGCCAGCGCGTCGAAGGCGGCGCGCGCCAGGGTCGGCAGGGTCAGCCGGCGCAGGCGCTCGCGCTCGACCCCGACCATGTCCGGCGCACGCTGGTGCTCGGTGGCAAGCACCGCCAGCAGGCGCTCGCCGAGGGCCTGCCAGCCAGCGGCGGAAAAGCCGATCAGGTCTTCGCCACTGCGCACCAGGCGCAGGCCGGCGGCTCGCCACAGCGCCGCAGCCGCATCATCGGCGAGATTCCAGTTGGTGGCAAAGCGGCCCAGATCGACGCCCGCCGCCGACTGCCCGGCCTGCAACCGCAGGCTCAGCGCCGGATCGTCGTTGCGCAGGGCGGCGAGCAGCGCCAGCCGGGCCGGGCTGCGCTTGTGGCGCGCGGGCGGAAAGCAGTCGAGCACGCGCCCGCCGGCGACGTTGCGCCGGGCCGCTGCGTCGCGCAGCACGAAGCGGTCGCCGCGCACCGCGAGGGTCTCGCGATCGAGCAGGATTTCGGCCAGCGCCATGGCGCCGGGCGCGATCTGCGCGCCCTCCAGCAGCGCGACGCGGGCGGTGATGTCGGCCGCGCCCAAGTGCAGATGCACCGGCGTCCAGTGGCGCAGCGCCGGCTGCGTCGCCGGCACCCGCAGCTCGGCCTGGAACCGTTTCAGCGGACGCGCCGCGGCGGCTTCGACGACCCACATGCCGCGCTCTATGTCCTTCTTCTCGAAACCGCCGGCGAGCGCCAGCGCGCAGCGCTCGCCGGCCTGGCCATGCTGCGCCGGGCGGCCCTGCACGTGCAGGCTTTTGATCCGCGCCCTGATTCCGCCATGGTTGCCGCGTTCCGTGGGAGCGATGACCACCGTGTCGCCAGCGCCAACTCTTCCCGCGCCGGCCGTGCCGGTGACCACCGTGCCGATGCCCGCCAGCGTGAAGCAGCGATCGATGGCGAGGCGGAAGCGGCCGGGTCTGGAAACATCGGCGTCGCGCTTCTGGTGTGCGGCCGCCGCCGCGTCGAGGTGGGCGCGCAACTCGGCCACCCCGGCGCCGGTCGTCGCCGACAGCGCGAACACCGGGCTGCCCTGCAGGCGCGTGGCGGCCAGCAGGGCGTCGATCTCCTCGCGCGCCGCGGCGATGCGCGCCGCATCGACCGCATCGCACTTGGTGAGCGCCACCGCGCCGCGATCGAGGCCGAGCAGGTCGAGCAGTTCCAGGTGCTCGCGCGTCTGCGGCATCGGGCCGTCGGCGGCGGCGACCACCAGCAGCACGAAGTCGATGCCGGTGGCGCCGGCCAGCATGTTGTGCACCAGCTTCTCGTGGCCGGGCACGTCGATGAAGCCGAGCACCGATCCGTCGGCCTGCGGCACGTAGGCGTAGCCGAGGTCGAGCGTGATGCCGCGCGCCTTCTCCTGCGGCAGGCGGTCGGCATCGACGCCGGTGAGCGCCTTGACCAGCGTGGTCTTGCCGTGGTCGATGTGGCCCGCGGTGCCGACGATCATTGGCCGACGCTCATTGGGCAGCCATCAGGCGGCAGCGATTTCCTGCGAGCTCAGCCGGTAAGCGAAGCTCGGCGGGTCGAGGCTGTCGAGCCGGCCCGTCTCGTTCTCGGCCTGCGGATACATCAGGAAGGGAAGCTTCGCACCGCGCGAACCCGGCAGCTTGAGATCGTGGGCAAAGTTGTAGGCCAGCCAGTTCATCTCCCAGGCGCCGAAAAGTTTTTGCCGCGCGGCGACCACGATCTCGTCCTTCAGGCTGAGTCCCGGCTTTTCCTCGAGCACCACCTTGCGCACGTCGGCCGGGTCCACCGGCACCCAGCCGAAGTGCGCCAGCCAGACTTCCGCCCGGCAGTGCTGAGCGCGGCTGATGTCGCCGCTCTTGCCCAGACTCTTGTAGCCGAACCGCGAATCGGCGACGCGCACGCCATACACGTCGCGCGCCGGCAGGCCGATGGCGCGGGCCAGGCCGACGTACAGCGCGTTCAAGTCGGCGCACTTGCCGGAAAGATTGCCTGTTTCGAGCATGCCGCGGATGTCGCCGGTGCCGCAGCCGCGCGTCTTCGGATTGCGCTCGGTGTTGTCCACCACCCACTCGTAGATCGCCCGCGCCTGGTCGAGGTCGCTCTTGGCACCCCGGGTGATTTCGACCGCGGTCTTGCGCACGATGCCGCCGGTCGGCAGCAGTTCGGTGGCGCGCGTATAGAGCGCGCGGCTGGCGCGGTCGAGGTCGGCGACCTTGCCCGGCCGGGCCAGATCGATGGCGCGGTCGCGCGCGGCGAAGCGGCTCACGACGTCCAGCACCGGCGCCGGCTCGCCGGCGTCCCATTGCGCGACCAGCATCTGCGCGCCATAGATCGGGTCGCGCACTTGCTGCACGGCGGCGGCGTTGCCCTGCCAGAGGTTGCCCATGGTCCTGATCCAGGCCGCGTCGTCGACGGCGGGCAGCGGCAGCCAGGCGCGCGGCGCGCCGCTGGCGGCCGAGAGTTCGAGGCGGCTGGTGACTTCGAACACGCGCCAGCCGTTGGCCGGGTCGGGGCTGAAGCCGCCCGCGGCAGACATGGTCGGGACGCCGGCGGCGGCGGCCAGGCGCGGCGCGGACAACGCTGCCGCGGAAAGCGCGGCGGTCTTGATGAATGAGCGACGGTCCATGGTGTTCTCCGGGGGTTAGTTGATGAATCTTGTTATTTGTTGGTCTATGGCGGGCGCATCCCAGTCGATGGCGCCCATGCCGCGCAGGACAACGCGATGGCGGCGATCGAGGACGACGGTGGTGGGCAGAGCGCGTGCGCCCCAGGCGCGGCTGATGGTTTGCTCGTGGTCGTGCAGCACCGGCAGGGCCTGCTTTTCGGGCAGGGTTTCCCAGAGGAAGTCCTCTACCCGTTTGGCATTGTCGGCGACGGCGACCGTCAGCACGACCAGGCCGCGCGCCTGCCAGCGCGTGGCGAGACGCGCCAGCGAGGGCATTTCCTCGCGGCAGGGTTCGCACCAGGTGGCCCAGAAATTGATCACCACGGCCTTGCCCCGGTGCTGCGCCAGCAACTGCGCGAGGCGAAGGTCCGCGCCGGCCGGCATGCGGCGCGGCGCGACCGGCTTGAGCACGGCGCCGTCGGCGGCGGCGAACGCCGGCGGCGGCGACAGCAAGCCGACCAGCGGCAGCGCCGCCGCCAGCCTGAAGAAGTCGCGGCGCCTCATGCTGGCGCCTGCCCGCCCAGCGCCGCGGGCAGTCCCGCCAGCGTCGCGGCGAATTCGTCTTCCTCGCGCGCTTCCAGGCAGCGCAGGTCGAGCAGCAGCGCGCCGTCCTCGATGCGACCGATCAGCGGCTTGGGCAGGGCGCGCAGGCCCCGCTCGATGCGATTCAGCACGCCGCCGCGCCGCGCCTGCGGCCGGATCGCGAAGCCGGCCGAGGGCAGGCGGTCGACCGGCAGGGAACCGGAACCGATCTGCGATTTCAGCGCAACGATTTGCGCAGTCACCGGCAGTCCGTGCAATGCGGCCCGCAGCGCCGGCAGCAGGCGCGCCGCCTGTGCCGCGATCTCGGCTTCGGGCCGCGTCAGTTGGCGCAGCGCGGTGAGCCGCAGGTGCAGGCGGTCGGGGTCGCGGTAGAGGCCGAGCACGGCTTCGAGCGCCGCCAGCGTCAGCTTGCCGACGCGCAGCACGCGCTTCAGCGGGTTTTTCTTGATTTTCGCGATGAGGTCCTTGCGCCCCACCAGCAGGCCGGCCTGCGGCCCGCCCAGCAGCTTGTCGCCGGAGAAGCAGACCAGGTCGGCGCCGGCGGCGATCGCCTCAGCCGGTGTCGGCTCGTGCGGCAGGCCGTAGGCGGCCAGATCGGCCAGCGTGCCGCTGCCCAGATCGACCACGAAGGGAAGATTGTGCTGGTGCGCCAGCGCGGCGAGTTCCGCCTGCGGCACGGCGTGGGTGTAACCGTGGATCGCGTAGTTGCTGGCATGCACCTTCATCAGCAGCGCCGTGCGTGCGCCGGCAATCGCCTCGGCGAAATCCGCCAGGTGGGTGCGGTTGGTGGTGCCGACTTCGACCAACTTCGCTCCGGCGCGGCTCATGATATCGGGCAGGCGGAAGGCGCCGCCGATTTCGATCAGCTCGCCGCGCGAGACGATCACCTGCTTCTTCTGCGCCAGGGTGTTGAGCAGCAGGAACACCGCCGCGGCATTGTTGTTCACCACTGTCGCGGCTGCGGCGCCGGTGAGTTCGCAAAGCAGTTCCTCGACCACGCCGTCGCGGTCGCCGCGAGCGCCGGATTCGAGGTCGTATTCCAGCGCGCAGGGCGAGCGCGCGGCAACGATCAGCGCCTGCACGGCTTCTTCGGGCAGCGGCGCGCGGCCGAGGTTGGTGTGCAGCACGGTGCCGCTCAAGTTGAACACGGGGCGCAGTCTGGGGCGCATCCTCGCCGTGACGCCAGCGCCAACCTCATTGATCAATGCGGCGCTCAGCGCCGCGTCGTCGGGCAGCGGCGCGCCCTGCCTGAGCTCGCTGCGCGCCGCGGCCAGCACCGCGCGGATGCCGCCGGCGACCACGGCGTGGCCGTGCACGTCGACCAGCGCGGCAAGCGCCGGCGCGGACAACAGGCGGTCGACGGAAGGAAGTTGCGACAGTGGATTCATGATTTCACCCGAACCGGGCAGAAACAAGATGGTTTGATTCTAAAGCTTCCGGCATCGTTGCGCAGCGGAATTGGCCTGCGATAACCGCCCTTGATGCCGGCCATTCGATTTTTGCTGGTCGCTGCGCGGCGATTATTTATAGTGGGCGGCCGCCCGCAGGCAAGGGCCCGATCGGGGAAGGAAAATGAATTCACGCAATCCGGAGGCGCAATCGCCCTGGCAAAAAATGCTCGGCATCGAACTGAGCCCGGTCAGCCATCGCGAACGGCTGATATCGGGGCTCGGCGGCTTTGTCGGCCTGCTGCTGGTATTTGCCCTGAGCCGCTCGCTGCTCGACCCCGGCGCGGGACCCATCCTGATGCTGTCGATCGCCTCCTCGGCCGTGCTGCTGTTCGCGGTGCCGCACGGCGCCCTGTCGCAACCCTGGCCGGTGCTGGGCGGCCATCTGGTGGCGGCGGCGATCGGCGTCGCCTGCGTCCGCCATGTACCTGATCCGCTGCTGGCGGCAAGCCTCGCCACGGGTCTGGCGATCGGCGCCATGCACTACCTGCGCTGCATCCATCCGCCAGCCGCGGCCACGGCGCTGGCGGCGGTGCTCGGCAACGAGCAGGTGCGCGCCCTCGGCTACGGCTTCCTCGTGGCGCCGGTGCTGCTCAATGTGCTGATCATCCTGGCCGTCGCGGTAGCCTTCAACGCCCTGTTTCCCTGGCGCCGCTACCCGGCCTTCCTGGCCCGCCGCAGCGCCATGGCGACGGCAGCGAGCGCCGGCTACGAGGCGATTTCGCACGAAGACTTCGTCTTCGCCCTGACCCAGATGGATTCCTTCATCGATGTGTCCGAGGAGGATCTGCTGCGCATCTACAGCCTGGCCACCGGCCGCCATCGCGAAGTGGCGGCGGCACAGGTCGCTGGCGCCGGGTTGCCGGCCTGAATCCGCATCCCGCGCAAATCCGCGTGCCGCGTTCAGGCCATGCGGCTCATGCGCTTCCATAGCGTGGTGCGCGACATGCCGAGGCGGCGCGCGGCCTCGGCCCTGTTGCCGCCCGAATCCTGCAGCACGCGCAGGATCAGCGCCTGCTCTTCCGCGGCGGTCGCCGGCGCTGCGTAGTAGCGCGTCAGCGGCGGGGTGGCGACCGCAGTCGCCGGGGCCACGGACCCGGCAGCCAGTTCCGGCAGCAGGTGGCGCGGCAGGATGGTCGGGCCGTCGGACTGCACCACGGCATATTCCAGCGCGTTGAACAACTGCCTGACGTTGCCCGGCCAGTCGTAGGCTTCCATGGCCAGCATCGCCTCGGGCGAAAGCCGCAGGTCGGGCCGCCGGTAGCGCTCGGCCAAGTCGCCGAGCAGCTTGCTGGTCAGCAGCGGGATGTCGTCGCGATGTTCGCGCAGGGCCGGCACGTGCAGCGGCAGCACGCGCAGGCGGTAATACAGGTCCTCGCGGAATTCGCCGCGCCTGACCATGGCCGAAAGGTCGCGGTGCGTGGCGGCGATGACGCGCACGTCCACCCGGCGCGGCTGGTTCTCGCCGACGCGGACGATCTCGCGCTCCTGCAGCACGCGCAATAGCCGGATCTGGGTGGCGGGCGAGATTTCGCCGATCTCGTCGAGCAGCAGGGTGCCGCCGTTGGCCGCCTCGAAGCGGCCGAGGCGCGCCGCCGTGGCGCCGGAAAAGGCGCCCTTGGCGTGGCCGAAGAGTTCCGATTCCTGCAGGTTTTCCGGCAGCGCGGCGCAATGCACGGCGACGTAGGGACCCTTGGCGCGCACGGAATTGTCGTGCAGCGCCCGCGCCACCAGTTCCTTGCCGACGCCGCTCTCGCCGGTCACCAGCACCGTGGCCTCGCTTGCCGCGGCGCGCAGCACCTTCTGGTAAAGATCCTGCATCGCCGCACTGCGGCCGATCAGGCCGCCGAGTTGCCAGCGCTCGCGCACCTTCGCCTCAAGTTCCATTTCGCGCGAACAGTCGCGCAGGATGATCGCGCAATACAGCCCGCCATCGTTGGGCGGCAGCAGCATGGCCCACATGCGCAGCGCGATGTCGGTGCCCTGCGGCCCCTTGAGGACGATGTCCTGGATCTTGCCGTCCTCGCCCGGCGTCGGGGTCAGCGAACAATAACCGCGGGTTTCGCATTCGCGCGCGCACTGCGTGCCGGCGAACAGCGTCGGGCACAGGCTGTCGATGATCACGGCCTGGTGCTGGCCGACCATGCACAGCGCGGCCTTGTTGATTTCCAGAATCCTGCGCGCGGGATCGAGGAACAGCACGCCTTCCTCCAGGCTGTCGAGAAAGCCTTGCAACATCTTCATGGTCGGCATCGGGGATGTCCTCCTGGCTTGCCTGTCGGAATGCAATGGGTGTTCAGAATGAACGTTCAGGAGAACGTTCATTAACGACATGAAACATATATCACATTCCTGACAAAACAAGAAATATGTTTCATATCAAGCGACTGACGAGCCTGGCATGGCGCTCGCTAACTGTTGGATGCGTATCGGGAAATTGCCCGCAAACGATAAAACAGGAGGATACAAAATGAACGTCAAAAAATGCCTGGTGCCGCTGCTGTTTGGTGGCCTGCTCGCTGCGGCGGCCCATGCCGAACCCGTGGCGACGCCGGATCCGCTGCTTGCCAGCTTCCAGCGCCTGCTCGATCACCAGCCGGCACAAAGCGCCCCGGCAGTCCCGCCCGGCCTCGGCGCGGACCCGCTGCGCAACAGCGTGAGCCTGGTGCTCTGGGAAAAGCCGGAGCGCTCCTTCCACCTCCTGGCGAAGCTCGACCCGAAGCTCGGCCCGACGCTCGGCCCGAATCTCGGCCGCCTGCTCGCGCCGCGCCGCTGACCCAGCCGTCCGGCCGGCGGCCGCCGGCCGCAGCGCCATCGACACAACAAAGGAAGACATGATGCAAGAAATCGCCTGGCAGCTTTCCCTGGTACTCATGACGCTGGTCGCGTTCGGCTTCGGCTTCGTCGCCATCAACTCCGGCGTCCGCGTGGAAGACTACACGCCGCTGCAAAAGCGCGGCTACCGGATCCGCAGCAAGCTGTTCTGGACGCTGGTGGCGGTGCTCGGGCCGGCGATGATCTACACCCTGCTCGACCTGCCCTACGGCGCCAGCCGCGCCGGCAACCAGGCCGGCCCGGCACAGGTGGTCGAAGCCACCGGCCACCAGTGGCGCTGGGAACTCAGCCGCGACCGCGTCGTCAAGGATCAGCCGGTGGAGTTCCGCGTCACCAGCGCCGACATCAACCACGGCTTCGGCATCTACGACGCCGACATGCACCTGGTGGCGCAGACCCAGGCCATGCCCGGCTACACCAACACGATCCGTCATACCTTCACCGCGGACGGCACCTACCGCATCCTGTGCATGGAGTACTGCGGCATCGCGCACCACAACATGATGTCCGAAATCAAAGTCGGCAGCCTGTAAAGAGGAAACCAAAATGGCGAACACCTCCTACGAACACATTCCCGATCGCGGGGCCACGGCCGGCGTGCTGGCCTACCTGGGCACCGCCTGCGCCGTGCTGCTGCTGATGATGCTGGTCGGCCTGCTGATGCGGCTGGAACAGGCGCAGATCATCGACCTCGGCGCCAACTGGTTCTACGAACTGATGACCCTGCACGGCGCCGGCATGGTCGGCATCGCCGGCATCGCCGGGGCCGCCGTGATGTGGCATTTCCTGCGCCAGTACGTGGATTTGTCGCCCGGCATCTTCATGGCCAATCTGGCGCTGTTCCTGGTCGGCGTGTCCATGATCATCGGCAGCATCGTGTTCGGGCATTTCCACGCCGCCTGGACCTTCCTCTACCCGATGCCGTCCAAGGCGATGGGCATGTGGAGCCAGGAAGCGGCGGCCATGTTCATGGGCGGGCTGCTGGTGATCGGCGTCGGCTTCCTCTTGATGCACCTCGACATCGCGCGCGCCATCATCGCCCGCTACGGCAATTTCGCCCGCGCCCTGGGCTGGCCGCAACTTTTCGGCCATGACGACGGCAATGCGCCGCCGCCGACCGTGGTGGCGAGCACCATGGTCACCATCGTGAACATCGTCGGCCTGGTGGTCGGCGCCAGCATCCTGACCATGATGCTGGTGAACCTCTACCTGCCCGAGTTCACCATCGACGCTATGCTGGCCAAGGGCATGATCTACTTCTTCGGCCATGTCTTCATCAACGCCACGATCTACATGGCGGTGATCGCGGTGTACGAAATCCTGCCGCGCTACACCCAGCGCCCGTGGAAAGCCAACAGGGTATTCCTCGCCTCGTGGAGCGCATCGACGCTGATGGTGATGTTCATCTTCCCGCACCACCTGCTGATGGATTTCGCCTTCCCGCAATGGATGCTGATCATGGGCCACATCATCGGCTACCTGAACACGGTGCCGATCCTGGTGGTCACCGGCTACGGCGCGCTGATGATCGTGTACCGCTCCGGCATCCGCTGGGACATGGCCTCGCGCCTGCTCTTCCTCTCGCTGTTCGGCTGGGCCGCGGGCGCCATGCCGGCCTTCATCGACGGCACGATCACGGTCAATTACGTGATGCACAACACGCTGTGGGTGCCGGGGCATTTCCACACCTACCTGCTGCTGGGCATGGTGGCAATGGTCTTCGGCTTCATCTACTACCTCGGCAAGCCGGCGCAGCATGCGACCGAGAGTTGGCTCGACCGCGCCGCGTTCTGGGGCTTCACCAGCGGCGCGCTGGGCTTCAGCCTGAGCTTCCTCTATGCCGGCAAGGAAAGCGTGGCGCGCCGCTATGCGGTGCATCTGCCCGAGTGGCTGCCCTACGACCGCGTCGGCTCGCTGTTCGCGGCGCTGGTGGTCGCCTCCTCGCTGCTCTTCGTGCTGCGTTTCTTCAGCCGCCTCGGCGCGGCCGGCCGCGACTACGCGCGGGCTCCGCTGGCGCAGGGTGCGATGGCATGAAAGCGGGCAGGGCCAGCCTGGTCGCCACGGCCCTGGTGGCCCTGCTCGGCGTCGGCGTTTTCTGGTCGGGCACCGATGGCTTCACCGCCTTCACCGCCGAAACCGCGCGCCGCGCCGACGTCCTGCGCAGCCCGCGCAGCCTGCCGGCGGCCGCGCTGGAAGACCAGGACGGCCGCCGCTTCAGCCTGCAGGATTACCAGGGCCGGCTGCTCGCGGTGGAGTTCATCTACACCCGCTGCGCCACTATTTGCCGCAGCCTCGGCATGGCCTTCCGCCAGGTCCGCGAGCGCCTGCCGGCGCAGGCCCTGGGGCGCGACGTGGTCCTGCTCAGCATCAGCTTCGACGCCGCGCGCGACGACCCGGCCAGCCTCAAGACCTATGGCCAGGCCTTCGGCGCCGACGGCGCGCACTGGCGCATCGCGCGCATCCACAGTCCGGCCGACGTCGCGCCGCTGCTGGCGGCCTTCGGTGTCGTGGTGATTGCCGACGGGCTGGGCGGCTTCGAACACAACGCCGCGATCCACCTGCTCGGGCGCGACGGCAGGCTGGCGCAGATCAGCGACATCGACCAGCCCCTCGAATTCGCCGACCGCATCGCGAGATCGCTATGAACCTGCACACCCGGATCGGCCTCGGCGCCTGCTATTTGTTCCTCGCCACACCCGTGGCGCGCAGCGCGCTGGAAGCCGCGATGAGCACCCACATGCTGCTGCAGATTCCGCTCTTGGCCGCGGCCGGCGTGCTGCTCGCGCGCCTGCTGCCGACGCGGCGCCGGGATGCGCTGCTGGCCGCCTGCGGCGGCGCGCTGCCCCTGGTCGTGCTGGCGCTGTTCGCTTCCAGCTACTGGATGCTGCCGCGCGCGCTGGATGCCGCGCTCGGCGACCCGCTGACCGAGGCCGCCAAATTCGTCAGCCTGCCGCTCTTGGTCGGCCTGCCGCTGGCGCTGGCCTGGCGCCGGCTCACGGCCATCGGTCGCGGCTTCGTCTGGACCAATTTCATCAGCATGCTGGCCGTGCTCGGTTGGCTCTACATCGCCGCGCCGGTGCGGGTCTGCAACAACTACCTGGTCGATGAGCAGGGCAGCACCGGCTGGCTCATGGTCAAGCTCGCGCTGCTGCTCTTCGCCGGCTGGCTGGGCACCCTGTTCGTCGGCGGCAAGCCAACCCGGCGTGACGCTCATGGCTTCGTTACGCCACCTCGCATTATGAAATCTTGCACCTTCGATGCGCCGCAAGCTGGCAAATGGGCCCGCCCCTCCCATCCCCCAATCGCAAACGTCGCATGCGACCTTCCCCTCGCGGGGAGGCTACTGAATGGCTCGCTGCGCTCGACAATTGACAAGCGCGCCGACCAGGGTATTTCACGTTAAAGGAGAACCGATGGACTACGTCGCACCGTCGCAGCTCATGGAAGAAGTCGGCGCCGCCGCCGCGAAGAAGGCCGGGCTCGGCATCCAGGCCATGCTGCTCAAGGGCTTCCTCTCCGGCGCGCTGCTGGCCTATGCCACCGCCTTCGCCTTCAAGGCCGCCGACGGCTTCTCCGGCGGCGCCGCGGCGCTGATCGCCGGCGCGGTGTTCCCGGTCGGCTTCGCCATGATCGTGCTGCTCGGCCTGGAACTGGCCACCGGCAATTTCGCCGTGCTGCCGGTCGGCATCGCTCGCGGCAAGGTCACATGGGAGCAAACGTTGCGCAACTGGGGCTGGGTCTATCTGGGAAATTTTCTCGGCTGCGTGTTCACCGGCTTCCTCATCGCGCTGGCCCTGACCGAGGCCTTCATGCAGGGGCCGGGGCCGCTGGGCGCCAAGATCATCGCCGTCGCCGAAGCGAAAACGCTCGCCTACCAGCACGCCGGCGGCAACGGCTGGCTGACCGCCTTGGTCAAGGGCGTGCTGTGCAACTGGATGGTCGCGCTGGGCACCGTGCTGGCGCTGAGCTCCACCGCCAGCACCGGCAAGATCGCCTCGATCTGGCTGCCGGTGTCGACCTTCTTCGCCCTCGCGCTGGAGCATTCCATCGTCAATATGTTCGTCATCCCCACCGCCATGATGCTCGGCGCCGACATCACGGTAACGCAATGGCTGGTGTGGAACCAGCTGCCGGTGACGCTGGGCAATATCGTCGGCGGCGCGGTGCTGACCGGCCTGCTGCTGCATTGCTGCAACCCGGCCGGCGCGCCGGCCGGGATCAAACCGCAACGCCAGGGCCTGGCCCCGGCCGAGGCCGCCATCAGCCCCGCTGCGCTGCCTTGAAGGCCGGGAAATCCGACTTGCGGTAATGCTTCTCCGAAACGAAGCGATTCAGCAGCAGCGCGTCTTCGCTGGTCTTCAGCCCGCCGGTGAGCCGCGCCACCTCCTTGCCCTGGGCATCGAGGAAGACCAGCACCGGCCGCAGCTTGCGCGGGTTGTAGCGTTTGACCGTGGCATGACGCGGATCGTCGTCATCCATGTCCAGTTCGACGAAATCGGCGTGGACGCCGACGTAGTTCTTGATGAATCGGGCACTGACTTCGGGCCTGCGCAGCACACTCACGGTGTAGCGGCACGTCCCTCAGTTCAGGTGATCGCCGAAGTAAAGCAGCGCGTGGCGCTCGGGCATCGCCTTCAGCTTGGCCACGGCGGCGATGTCGTCAGCCACCAGCGGCACCACGCCATCGAGGCGGTCCGCCGCCGCCGCCGGCAGGCTGAATGCGGCGGCAAGCAGGAATGTGAACAGGTAAAACAGGCGTCTCATCGGGTTCTCCCAGGTTTGTCTGCGGCGATCGCGCGTAACAGCAGACAGTGTAGTTCGGGATTTGGTTCCGGGGAACGCCGCGAAGCCGAGCGGAATCAGGCCGCAGGCGGCATGCCCCATCAGCCAGGAGTGGGCGCTGGCGGGACGGCGAGTTAGCTAAATGCGGACGCGAACCTGCGCCGGCGTCTCGGCAATCAGAAGCTGCGCTCGATGCTTTACAAGCTCAGTCACGGTGAAGGAAACCGCGGTCTGTCCCGCATTTTTGCGCGGCAAGTTTGATGACCTTGAGCACTGGCGGTTTGTTTCCGGCGCACCAGCCTTTTAGTTTGTGATACGGTATCCGAACAGGCGAGGCATTGGCGGCGCCGCTTGAGGAGAAGGGAACATGACGACGCTGGAATTGAAGGTGAATCTGTCCGACCGGCTGGCACGCGAGGCGCAGGCGGCGGGTTTGCTGACGCCGCGAGCGCTGGCCGACCTGTTCAAGGAAAGCCCCCAGTGCCCCAGGAGAACACCATGACCACGATTCAAATCCAGTTGCCCGACGATCTGGCGCAAGACGCACAAGCCGCCGGCCTGCTGACCCCGGATGCTATCGAACGCCTGCTGCGTGAGCGCCTGAGACAACAGGCCGGCGATGCCCTGCGGGCGATGTGGAATCGCATGCCGGCTGAAGAGCTGACGCCGGAAATTGAAGAAATGATCAATGAGGAAGTGCAGGCAGTACGCGCTGAGCGCCGCCAGCGGGCCGCGAACTGATGCGGCTGGTACTTGACACCAATGCGGTGGTTGCCGGTTTGTTGTGGAATGGGCATCCACGTCGCCTGCTCGACTTGGCCATCAACGGCGATGTCGCGCTGTTCAGCAGCCCAGCATTGATAGACGAGTTGGCGCATACGCTCAATTACCCGAAGTTCTCTCAACGCATCGCTGCCCACTGCGCGACGACGCCTTCCGCATTGACGGTGCGCTATAGCGCCCTGGTGACGCTCGTCACGCCATCCGAGGTGCCACGGGTGATCGAACAGGATGCCGACGATGATCAGGTGCTGGCTTGCGCCTTGGCCGCCAACGCCAACTTGATCGTTTCCGGCGACAAGCATTTGCACAGTCTGGGCGGCGAGTACCAAGGGATTCGAATTGTGACGCCAGCGGAGGCTATCCACACCGTGGGAGCAAAATAGCAGCGAAGAGCCTGACTACCGCTATGGAATATCCGCGGTCGGGCTTTGCATGCCGCCGCGAATTAAATTCGAGCACAGCCCC